>JAEWIY010000100.1 GCA_023386835.1 Verrucomicrobiota bacterium | reverse complement strand
CGGCGTGCCGGCCCTCTTTCGCGCGCTCGCCGGCCTGCGGGCCGATCGCTTGCGCACGCGGCTCTTCATTGCCGGCGGCGCGTGCGTGCTCTCCGGGCCGGACACCTTCAAGATCGGCGAACGCAACGCCGCGGCCACGCAGCGCATGCTGTCGGTTTATGGCTGCTCCGTGGTGGGTCGCGAACTCGGCGGAACCGTCAACCGGACGTTGCACCTGCACGTCGGCACAGGTCAGCTGACGATCAAATTGCCCGACCAGACGCTCGCCTGCTCGCTCGCGTAGTGAAAATGCGGTGACGCGCCCCGATCTCCCCGGCCCGGGCCACCATCAGCCACATCCGGCACGGCGGCGCCGCCGCAGCCCACATCGCACAAGCGGTGGAAAAGCCAACCGCCACTTGTCACTTATTACGTGACAAGTGGGTTGAAGCGGGCGTGACCGCCCCCCGGGGGGCGCGGCTAGATCCGAATTTCGCCGACGGCGAACTTGTCGCGCAGGATCTTCGCCGTTTTCTCGAAAACGGGGACCATCGCGCGTTCGAGCCGCGCGGCATCAAGCCCGTGCTCGGCGAGCAGGGACGCGTTGACGACGTACAAAAATCCGTCTTCGCCCTGCCCCGGTCCAAGGCAACTGGCGAGATACTTGGCCGCGTGCACATGCGCCGCCAACGCGCGGACCGACTCCGGCAACTCAGCGCCGGGAGGGTTATGCTCGGCCACCAAGGCGAAGTGCTCGGCGAACTTCCATTCCCGCAGCAGCCGCGCGCCGATCATGGCGTGGTTGTAGCCGAGAACTTTCCGCTCCGCTTCAAGCCAGGTACAGCCAGAGGCGCGTTGCACCGTGCGGATCTCGCCAAACGCGTCGGCGCAGGCGTGGGCGAGCGCGAGCTTGCCGATCTCCAGAACCAAACCGGCGGTGTACGCCTGGCTGGGATCGACGGCCTCGGTCTCAGACGCGAGTTCCTCCGCCGCCAGCGCCGTCACGAGCGAAACGCGGAAAAAATCCCCCGGCTCCCAACGGTAACCCTCCACCTGCAGCGTCATCCAGCGGCCGGCCAGCGCGGTCGCCGCTAGCTTGTACGCTTCGCGCAGTCCCAGACGCATCACGGCCTCACCGACCGACTCCACCGGCGACTGGGCGGAGGAGAAAAACGCGGAGTTCGCGAGGCGGATCGTGGCACTCGCGAGCACCGGATCCACGCGCAGCACGGCCTCGACGTCGTCGACGCCGGCATCGGGATTCGCCAACACGGCGTTGAGCCGAGGCAGCAACGCCGGCGAACACGGCAGGGTCAGCGCGCGTTCACAAACCTGCTGGAGCGAAGGGATCATTGAAAGGCGGGACGCCGCGGAACGGGAGAAGAGACAGAGAGAGACGCGTGCGATCCGCGTTAGGCGGCGCAGAGCGAGCTCGGGTCCAGGATCAAGGCGATGTTGCCGTCGCCCAGGATGGCTCCGCCGGCGACACCGGGCAACTGTTGCAGAAAGCTGCCGAGATTCTTCACGACCACTTCCTGCTTGTTGAGCAATTCATCGACGAGGAGCGCATACGGGCGGCTGCCATTTTCGACGACGACCACGATGCCCTCGAGCGGGTTTTCGACGGCGCCACCGATCGCGAAACGACGGTGCAGGCGCTGCAGCGGCAGCAATTTGCCGCGATGATCGATCACCTCGCCCTGCCCTTGCACGGTCGCGAGCGCACTGGCCGCCGGACGCAGCGCGACCTGGACCGTTGTGCTCGGCAGAATAAACCGGTCGCCGCCCACGCGCACCAGCAGGCCGTCGATGATCGCGGTCGTCAGCGGCAGGCGTATCCGGAACGTGGATCCCTGGCCCGGCGTGGATTCGATGTGAATGGAGCCGCGCAGCTTCTCGATGTTGCGCTTCACCACATCCATGCCGACGCCGCGGCCGGACACGGCGGTGACTTTCTCGGCGGTGGAGAAACCCGGTTGGAAAATGAGTTGATAGATCTCGGAGTCCGTCAGCGTCTCTTCTGCGCCGACCAGACCTTGCTGGCGCGCCTTCTTGAGCACCTTCTCCGCGTTGATGCCGCGGCCGTCGTCCGACAGCTCGATCACCAGGCTGCTGCCCTCGTGGAAGGCCCGCAGGGTCACGTTGCCGACCTCCGGTTTGCCGGTCTTCACGCGGTCGACCGGCAGCTCGAGACCGTGGTCGAGGGCATTGCGCACCATGTGCACCAACGGATCGGCAATCTCCTCCGTCACGGTGCGATCGATTTCCGTCTCCTCGCCCGCGGTATGGAACGCGATCTTCTTGCCAAATTCACGCGAGAGGTCGCGGACCAACCGTTCCATGCGCTGGAACGTCGGCTTGATCGGAATCATGCGCAGCGACATCGCCGTGTGCTGCAGCTCTTTGGTGATACGGTTGAGCTGCGCCAGGTTACGCGCCAGGGGGGAGGTCTCGCCATCCACGCCGCGGGCGGACTCCTGCAGCTGGCTCTGCACGATCACCAGCTCACCCACCATGTCCATGAGCGAGTCCAGCTTCTCCGTGTTCACGCGCACGGTGGAGGCCGCGGTCGGGGCGGCGATCGGCGCCGCGCCGGCGTTGTTGGCCGGGGCTGTGGACGCGGCGGGCGACGAACTGGCCGCGGGCGCAGCAGGCGCCGCCGTACCGTGTGTTTCTTCTTCGGATACGTCAGATGGCTGCGTCGCGGTTGGCGCGAGCGAAAAGGTCGGCTCGGCCGTGGCCGTGAAAGCCACCACCGGCGCAAGTTCGGCCGGGGCCGATCCTGCACCAGCGGTGGCCAATGACTGGACCTGACGGATCAAATGCCCGACCGGAATGACCCGGTCGGGTAGCTGGCCGCGCTCGAGCGCGAGAGTGATTTGCCCGACCATTTCCTGCACCGCGTCGCGGCTCTGCAGGATGACGGTGATGATCACGGGCGTGAGCCGCAGCTTGCCGGTCCGGGCGAGGTCCAGCAGCGACTCCACCTCATGCGCCAGCGTGTGCATCGGCGTGAGGTGTAAAAATCCGGATACGCCCTTCAACGTATGGAAGGAACGGAAGAGGCTGTTCAGCGCGTCGCGGTCGTCGGGCGCAGCATCGAGCGTCAACAACGCGGCTTCGATCTGCTGCAGGTGATCGAGCGCCTCGGAGTGAAACTCCGTCAGCAGCTCCTGGTTCTCGGCCAGATTCAGCTCGAGCACCTGCTCGACGAACGAGTCATCCGCCGGGCCTTTGTTCTCCGTCGTCGCCGAAGACGTGGGCGTCGCCGCTACGCCGAGCGCCGGCAATGGTGTGCCTTGACGAGCCGCCGTCAGCGCGGACGGCAGCCAGGCCACCAGCGTGTGCACAGCGGCGAGGCTTGCTTCATCAAACGGCTGTGCCGCCTCGAGGCGCGCGTCGAGCTGGGTTTGCACGTTCCGCAGCTGTTCGAGCAGCGACGGTTCAGCGGCCGCCGGCTCCAACATGTCGCCGAGCAGGCTGTAAATCGGAATCAGCCCTTCGTCGCTGCCGGCCTGGATCAGGATCGATTCGGCGGACAGGCGATTGACGAGGTCGTCGAGCTGAAGAAAGGCGGCGTCGGTGAGCGGCATGAAAGGAGGAAGCCGCAACGCAAGCGGCGCCTCCTTTTACGGCACGACGAGGAGCCGTCTTTAGGGTAACGACTCCCCGCAAACGAGGGTGGGACGACGCACCCTGGCGAGGGGAGGAATCGACCGGGTTGCGGCGGGCAGATTTCCGCCGTCCTTGGGGTGTTTCCCCGTTAAAGTAAGCGCCCCGTCGCGACGAATGCTCAGGCGATGGAACCCATGCCGGGTTTCCACGACACCCGCTTTACTGAGCCATGAGCAGTCCCACCGCCGTGAATACTTCCGCCCTCGCGGGCAAATACCTGACGGTTGTCCTCGATAACGAAGCGTACGGCATCGCCGTGCTGAAGGTTCGCGAGATCATCCGGATGCAGAAGATCACGGCTGTCCCGCAAATGCCAGAGTTCGTCAAGGGCGTCATCAACCTGCGTGGCCGCGTCATCCCCGTCATCGACCTGCGCGTGAAATTCGGCCTCCGCGCCACGATCGCAGAGCGCACCTGCATCGTGGTCGTGCAAGTCCAGGTTTCAGCCGGAACGGTCGTGCAGATGGGCCTGATCGTCGACAGCGTCGAGGAAGTCGCCCAGCTCAACGGCAGTGAGATCGAACCGACGCCTGAGTTCGGCGCGCGGGTCGATACAACCTACCTGCTCGGCCTGGCGAAGGTAAAGGGCTCCGTGAAGACGCTGCTCGACATCGATCGTGTCGTCGCGCCGGAGACGGTGCAGCGCATGATTGCCGCCGCCTGATCGGCCGGGCGAGACTAAGCCATCCCATCCCTCTTGGTTTCGGCCGCCGGCTTCGTGCCCGCGGCCTTTTTAGTGCCCTCCTCCCCGCGAGCGTCACCTTCTGCCAAAACACGGTATTGATAAACGCATGACGCAGCCACGTCGCGAGCGGCTCGCGTCGATCAAGCGGGAGCGATAACCGAGCTGACTGACCGGCCGAGGCCGGGTCGTTCAGACCGGCTTCGCATCGAGCACGGTCCGCACCCGTTTCACGAGTTGCAGCACGTCGAAGGGCTTGTCGACGTAGTCGCGCTGACCGAGGTCGTGCAGTTGGGTGATGATGTCGGGCGTCAGATTGCCCGAGACCACCACGACCGGCACCTTGGGGCGCTGTTGGCGAAGCAGTTTGAGCACTTCGGTGCCGCTGGCGCCGGGAAGGTTCAGGTCCAGCAGGACCGCATCAAACTGCGTGTCCGACCGGAGCACGTGCGACAGGGCCTCGGCTCCGTCCGGGATCGCCTGCACGGTGTAGCCGGAGGACCGGAGCAACATGCTCATGAGGTCGACCAGGGCGGGTTCGTCCTCGACGATCAAGATCCGCTCGGTGCCGCGCGGCAGATCGGCCGCCGCCAGCTGATCGAGCTGCGAGCTTATGGCCTGCTGCGACGCGCGGGACAAGAGCGGCAGATAGACGCAGAACCGCGTGCCGCGCCCTTCGGTCGTGTGCACCTCGATCGCACCCTTGTGGTTCAGGACCACGCCGTAAACCACAGCGAGCCCAAGGCCGGTGCCACCGCTGTCCTGTTTGGTGGTGAAGAAAGGCTCGAAGATCCGCGCCTTCACCTCGTTACTCATGCCCGGGCCCGTATCTTCGACTTCAATACAGGCGAAGTCCTGCGCATGATCGACCGGGTGAGCGATTAGGGAGGTTCCAGATACCCGGCTGGTGCGCAGCGTGAGCGTGCCCCCATTTGGCAGCACGTCGCGCGCGTTCACGCAGAGGTTCATCAGCACCTGCTGCAACTGATTCGGATCCGCCGCAAAGGTGGCCAACGTTCGATCCAGCTCACACCGGAACTCGATCGTGCGCGGGAACGTTTCCCGCAAGAGGCGCACGTGCTCGACGATGACCTCGTTCAGGTCAATCGGTCGGTACGAGACTTCGGTCTTGCGACTGAACGTGAGAATCTGGCTGACGAGCCCCGAGGCCCGCAGCGCCGCCGTGTGCACCGCCTTGAGGTAGCGCTGGCGGTCGCTCGGCGAGATCGACTCGGTCAACGACAGCTCGGTGAACCCGCGAATGATCGCGATGATGTTGTTGAAATCATGCGCGATGCCGCCGGCGAGCGTGCCGATGCTCTCCATCTTCTGCGCCTGGCGCAGTTGCTCCTCGAGATGTTTGCGCTCCGAAATGTCCTCACGCAGGCACAGCAGGTGCGTGATGTCGCCGACGTGATTGCGGATGGGCGCGACCTGCACCGATTCCCATAACGTGCGGCCGTCCTTGTGCCGGGTGCGCAACTCCCCGCGCCACTTGCGTCCGGCCGAAACCGTCGCGCAGAACTCGCGGTACGCGCCTTCGCTCGGATGGCCTTCGCGCAGCACCGGGATCTGATGCTCGAAGACCTCCTCGAGCGTGTAGCCGGTGACCTCGGTGAAGTGCGGGTTGACGTACTGCACCATGCCCCCGGGCGTGGTCATCACGATCGACACGGGCGACTGCTCGACGGCCTGCGCGAGCTTGCGGAAATGTTCCTCAGCCAGCCGGCCCTTCGTAACGTCGCGACCGATCGAGCGCACCCCGACAAACCGACCTTCGGCATCCTGCAATCGCGTCTCCTCCCAGGCGATCCAACGCCAGCCTTGCGCGGTTTGCCAGCGGTGCTCTCGCGAAATGTGATACGGCGGGCGATGCAGACGGCTGGCCGCGGAACGCCAATCGTCACCATCTTCTGGATGCACGAGATCGGCCAACGGCGCGCCTCGCCACATCGAGGCGAGTTGGCCGAACTTACGCGCAAACGCGCGGTTCACCGCGACGATCAGCCCGTCCGGGTCCAGCAGCACCGCCAGTTCCAGGCTCTGCGCCCAGGGTTCCAGCCAGGCCTCCCCTGCCCCGGCCGGGTCCGGAAACGTTACCGGTTTACGATCAACGGTGGTGAGGAACGACATGGGAGTCGGGGACAAAAGGGCCGCGGGCGCGCGGCCGACCGGAAGATCCTGCAGCCGAAGCGTTCAGCCGGAAAACGAGGGGCGCGCGTGGTTCGAAGGTCCGGAGCACAGCCGCCTAAATCAAACGAGGCCGCTCAGCAGGTCGGGCAGACGTCCGAGACTGTTGGCCAGTGAAGCATGGGCGAGACGGGTTTCCCGTTCGCTATCACCAAAAAGAATCTTCCAGCCCGGCGTCTGGGACCACGTGTCCGGGTCCGCGGTCGGCACCTGCTCGAAACCGCCGGGCACGCCGACGTGGCGAACCAGCATGTCCGCGACCTGCACCGCCGCCGCGTAAAAGGGATGACGTTCCGCCTGGTCCGGTGCGACGTGGTAGCGCACTGCTTCGACGATCTCGTCGGCAAGTTGATGACGCTCCAGGTAGTAGCTGCCGATCTGCGCGTGATCCCAACCGATGAGGGCACGCTCCATCGCACAGACTTCCTCAGGGCTGCGGTAACGGCCGGCGACAATCCGCGCAAACTCGTCGGGAAACTGGGTCGCCATGATCACTTTGCCGACGTTGTGCAGCAGGCCCACAATGTAATCCGTGTCGTCGTCGATCAGGAGTGTCGTGGTCGCGAGGATCTCGCGCGTCATGATCGCCGTACCGATCGAGTGCTTCCACAACTCGCGCCAGGGCAACTTGCCACAGTCGCCACCGATCCGTTCCAGCTCTTCGATCACCGGCGTGGCCATCGAGAGTTCGCGGATCTGCCGCAGACCGAGGTAAAGCACGGCCTCCTCGATGTTGTTCACCTTGGCGCTCAGGCCGAAGTAGACGCTGTTGACCATTCGCAACAACCGCGCGGTGAGCGACGGATCGCGTCGGATGATTTCGGCAATCTGCGAGTTGAAGCTCTGTTCCGAATTCACCAAACCGGCCAACGCGCGGTTGATGCTCTGGAGCGAGGCGAGCTTCGGACACGCGTCGATCCGCCGGCGGATCTCGCTCTGGGAATAAGGCGAAACGCTGGCAAAAGCAGGAGCAGCGGCGGTTGACGGCATGACGAGGAGAAAACGCCAGATGGCAAAGAACAGATCGGCCCGAACGGATGGAGATTAAGTCCGCGCCCCGGATTTCTCCCCTGCAAGGTGCGCGGTGCCTGCACCCGAACGACTCACGTTTTGGCCCAACGTGACGAACACGGGCCTTCGATGGCCGTGGATCGAATCACGCAGGAGCTGGCAACCGCCGTGCAATGGCACCGCGCCGGCAAGCTTGAGCAGGCGGCCCGCGTGTACGCGCAACTGCGTCCGCGGGCACCGCGGCATTTTGACGTCTGGCATCTCAGCGGCACGGTCGCGCTGCAACTTGGGCGCGCGACCGAAGCGGTCACTTTCCTGACGCAGGCCCATCGGCTTAACCCCAACGACGCTGTCTGCCTGATGCGGCTGGGTCTGGCGGAGATGAAACAAGGCCGCGCCGACGCGGCAGTCGCCCGACTGCAGACCGTCGTCTTACGCCAACCCAACTTCGCGGAGGCGTGGGACAACCTGGGGATCGCGCGAAAACTGGCGGGCGACCTCGCGGGCGGCATCGCCGCTCACGAACGGGCCGTCGCCATCAAGCCCTCTCACGCCCAAGGCTGGTACAACTTGGGGCACGCCTTGATCATGCGCGGCGACGCGGCGGGCGCCCTGGCGGCGCACAATCGCGCGCTGCGGGAAGACCCGCAGCATCCATTGGCCCACTACGGACGGGGCGTGGCGCTGCAGGCGCTTCATCGTATTCCCGAAGCGGTGGCCGCCTATGAGCAGCAGCTGAAGCGTGATCCGCAGCACCTCGACTCACACAGTTCCCGGCTGCTGGCGTTGCACTATCTGGATACCGCCACGCCCGCATTCCTGGCTCAGGAACATCGCCGGTTCGGCCAAGTTGTCGGCACCACGTCCACTGCGCTGCCACCGCGCGCGCTCCCACCGCGACTGCGGATCGGGTTCATCTCGCCGGACTTCCGCCAACACGCGATTTCATCGTTTTTCGAACCGCTGCTGGAGCACCTTGATCGCGAGCGCTGTGAGATCTTCCTCTACCACGATCACTTCATCACCGACGCCGTGACGCAGCGCCTGCAGGCGCTCTCCAACCATTGGCGGGTCATCGTGGGCCAACCGGATCAGAGCGTCGAAGCTCTCCTCCGCCAGGACCAGCTCGACGTGCTCGTCGATTTGACGGGGCACACCGGCCTGAACCGACTGGCTGTGTTCGCACGCCGCGTGGCGCCGTTGCAGGTCACGTATTTGGGTTATCCCGACACAACCGGTTTGGCGCAGGTGGACCTGCGGCTCACGGACGCCCTGGCCGATCCACCGGGTGAGGCGGACCGCTACGCGACCGAACGCCTCGTCCGATTTTCGCCCTGTGCCTGGACGTGGCGTCCGCCGGTCGATGCTCCCGAGGTGCCGCCGCTGCCGTGTCTTCAGAATGGATACGTGACCCTTGGCTCCTTCAACAACGCGGCGAAGCTGTCGGACCGCACCTTGCGTTTGTGGACGCAGATCCTGCAGGAAATGCCGGACAGCCGGTTGCTGCTGAAGGCCGCGGGACTGGACCAGGAATCGATCCTCACCCCGCTCCGCGCGCGCTGTGAGGCCGCCGGCATGCCGATGGAACGCGTGATCTTTCGGGGCCATCTTCCGTCCGCCGCGGCGCATCTGGCGGCTTATGCGGACATCGACATCGCCCTGGATCCCACGCCCTACAACGGCACGACCACGACATGCGAGGCGCTGTGGATGGGTCGCCCGGTGATCACGCTGAGTGGCGACCGCCACTGCGCTCGCGTCGGCGTCAGCCTGCTTTCGGCCATCGGAAAAGCCGAATGGATTGCCGCGGATGAGCTCGACTACGTCCGGCGGGCGGTGAAATGCGCGCAAGGTGTGAACCATAGCACGGCGATCTGGTTGCGCGCGGCTGTCGCTGCGTCCGCCCTTCGCGACGAAAAGGGCCAGAGCGCCCGCTTTCTGGCGGCACTCGAGCAAAAGATCACGGCACCGACCCTTCTTGCCGCAGCGGCAGGTTAAGCTAGGCAGGATTTTCCCTGCGGGCCATCGGAAGCGAGCCGCGCGGCGGGCCGACCGAAAAATATTTACCGGTAAGCCAATGTTTCTACGTAGCTTACACGATCATTAAAATGGATGGCCCGCGACTTGCGACGCGCAGCCCGCAATGTCGTCCACCGCTGTTTCCGATCACGTTCCCACGGCACCGAGTTCCACGCTGTCTGCGCATTCGGGAAACCAACGGCTCAGGGAGGCCATTGCCGCGGTGCGCGCGAACTTCCCCCGCACGCCGGATCCAACGGCTGCATCGCTTGAGCTGAATCTCGTCCGCCTGGGGGACATCCTGCGCGCCCAACCTTCGCTTCGCGCCACCGACGCAGCGGTTCCGGAAATCCTGGCCGTCGTTCGCGAAC
Source organism: Verrucomicrobiota bacterium (assembly GCA_023386835.1). Classification (GTDB taxonomy): domain Bacteria; phylum Verrucomicrobiota; class Verrucomicrobiia; order Opitutales; family Opitutaceae; genus Actomonas. The sequence continues at coordinate 62,439 of JAEWIY010000100.1, read as the reverse complement.
TGGCGGCGATCGACCGGAGCAGCTCCCTTTCATCCGAAGAACTCGCGAGTCTGATTGAGGAAGCTCAAGGCTCCTGGTCTTCGCTCCTGGCTTTGATGGTTCTGGGGACCTCGGATGACTGCGCCACCGCGCCGTCGCTGGACGACGTCCCCGAGTGGCTTTGGAAAGACTATGCTTCCTGGCTGTTCGCGCCTCTTCAGTGGGGGCGGGGGAGCCGTGCGCTGCTTCAGCGGGTGGAAGAGCTCGCCAGCTGGCTCAAACGCAATCGCGGATCCGCGCGAGTCCGCGCGGCGGTCGAGCAGTGGAAACACTGTGCCCGCGTCACACCTCGTTTTTCGTCTCCAGAAGAAAACTACCGCTACGCTCGCGCCCGGGGCCAGATACTGCAGACCCTTTGTGAGGACCGCAGTTCGTTGCAACCGCTCGCCCCCTATTCCCGGCTCGGCCGCCGGCTGCGCCTGGCCGTGGTTTGCGAAGTCTTCGATGCCGACGAAGCGACGGCCCAAGTGCTCGGGCTGGTGCAGCATCTCGATCCGGCCGAATACGATGTCAGTCTTCTGGCGCGAGAGATCAAGGACGCCGCCGTCGAGCGTTGGTCACCGATGGTCGCACCGGTCAGCCTGATCCCGGCGAACGTGGCCGAGGCCGTCAGTGCCATGCAGGGAGCCAACTTCGACGTGATTCTTTTCGCGGGCGACCTGAGTGGCGCGCCCGAACAACTCGATCCCCTCGCCTTTCATCGTCTCGCTCCGCTGCAGGTCGCCGGTCCCTGGACCAACGCCTCGTCCGGCCTGCCCGAGGTGGATGTCCTGCTCGCCACCGAAGCCAGTGGCACAAACCTGCACGGTGGCACAACGGAGCGTCTGGCGATTCTGCGCGATTGGCGCGGACATATGCTCACGCCCTCGTCCCTCCAGCCGGCGCTTCATCTGACCCGCGAGGCACTCAACCTGCCCGCAACTGCCACCCTCCTCGGCGCAGTCGTGACGACCGAAGCGGTATCCGAGCAGACGATCGAACTGTGGGCCAGAGCGCTGGCCGCAGTCCCCGAGGCACAACTCATGGTGGCTTACACCGGGCAGGCCTCCGAAACGTTTTGTCGTCACGTTGAAGCCGGGCTGCGCGGGCACGGGGTTCAGCACACCCGGGCATCGATCTTCCCGGCCGATCTCGGTCAACCGGCCGAAATCGCCGCACTGATCGGCTTGAGTGATCTTTTCCTGGATACAGAACCGACGGGAAACTGGTGGATGCACGAGGCGATCCGCCAAGCCCGGCCCCTGGTTCGGCTGCCAAGCGGGCGCACCACCCCGGCCCTTCTCCAGGCCTTGGAGCTCAGCGACGTCGAGGCGGCGAGCCCAACCTCAGCCGCGGCCCTCATTCTTCAAGCGGTCGGCACGGCGGACGCCCGCGCGGCCGGACAGCGCCACATGGAGGAGCTGCGCGCCAGCCCGTCGTATCCAAATTTCGATACCCTCGCGGCGAGCGAAGCCCTGGCAGGGGCGCTCGAGTCCGCCTTCGACGAACTCGTCGCGCTCGGACCCGATGCGCTGCGCGACCGGCAGGCCCCACCTCTGATGCAGCCCTTGGAAGCCGGCGAGAACCGCGACGCTCTTGCCGCCGCCGAAGCCGCTCTGGCGGCCGGTGACCTTGAAATGGCTTCGTTTGAGTCCCAGCGCGCGCTGCGCGCGGCTCCGGGCGAGATCGAGCGCCGGATCCTGCGCGGTCGGGTGCTTCTGGCGGAAGGCCGCTCGGATCGGGCGCTGCATTTCCTCCTGAGTGCGGCTCAGCTCGGAGCGTCAAGCGGGGAAGTCTGGCGGTGGATCGCAGACGCCTACGAAGCGCAGAGCCGCCTACCCGACGCGATCGAAGCGGTGGAAGCCTCCCTCCGACTCAATCCACAGAATGTCGCTGTGTGGCTGAAGCTGGCGCGTCTCGCGGAAGGCGCCGCGGCCACGGACATCGCCCAGGATGCCCTGACCGTCCTGCGCGGGCTGGCGCCTGATCATCCTGAGGTCCTGGAACTGGCCCAACGGCTCGCCGCCTGATCCCGACATGCGCGTTCTCTTTTCGACGGGTTCTTCGGCGCGGTACATGGCGCCACCACGTCTGGGTGAAGAACAGATTAACTGCGGCCCCGACTGGGCCGACCGGCAACTCGCCGGCTCGTATGTTTCGCTCTCCACGCCCGTCGGCGAATACGATCTCGCGGCCGTCGCGCAACGCCTGCCTGGCGATCAAAAGCCTGATGCGGTGGTCTGCCTCGTCGATGCGTCGTGGCGCAACCTGCCCCGCAACCTGCGTTCCTTCCGCTGCCCGAAGGTCCTGCTGATCGCGGATACCCATCACCTCTCACAGCCCCTGTCGCGCATGATCGCCTACGCACGCAGCGAGCCGTTCGATCGGCTCGTCGTGCTGTACGATCGCCATCACTACGACATCCTGCGCGCGGGCGGTCTCGAACAGCTCTTCTGGTTTCCCGGACTCACGTTTCCGCATGAAGACGATCTGGTTCACGCCGCCCGTTCAGCCACGCGCGACGCCAGCCTGAGCTTTGTCGGACAACTGGGCATCTGCCATCCGCAGCGCGTCCAGCAGCTTTCACGGCTCTGCGGGCACAATCTTCCGCTGCAAGTCGAAGCCGTTTCCCAGCGAGAGGCGATTCGCTTCTACGGGCGCTCACTCGTCGGCTTCAACGCATCGCTCAACGGCGACCTGAACCTTCGAGCCTTCGAGATTCTGTCGAGCGGCGCGATGCTCCTGACCGATCGCCTCGCGCCCGGTTCAGGGCTGCTGGAGGCCTGGTCGGAAGGCCGCGATCTCGTGACGTATGGGTCACCCGATGAACTGATCGAGCGAGCGCGCCATGCACTCGAGAATCCGGCTGCCGCCCGGTCCATCGGCGAGGCAGGTGCCAATTGGTTCGATCGTCATTTCAACGCCAATGAACGTCGGCGCGCTTTCGCGGCGCTCGTCCACGACGGCATTGCTCCGGCCGCCTTCCCCCAACCCGGGGCCAGGGTCGCGGCCCGCAGCCGATCGGCGACTCCGCTTTCGTCCGTCCTGCCCGCTTACGAGCACCTGCAGGAGATTCACCGCAACACGGATCACGTCAGCGTCTTCCTCGAAGCGGGAACACCCGGCGAGTTTGCTGAGATGTGCGGTACGTTGCCACGCGTCGTGGTGACAACAAGCGGTGAAGCACCCCCCGCTCGATACGACTTCGTGACAGTCCGCACGGCCACCGCTTTGCAGGGCAAAGTGCCCCCCGCCACTACGGTGTGGTGCTTCGACGCGACCGAAAAGGACCGCGTCGCGATCGTGCGCCGATTCACCGCGCACGGACTGATGCCCCAACCCGGTGCCTTGCTGCTGTTCACTCGTCGCCAGGTGAACACGCACCACAATCATGGCGCGTTATCGCTCAACCATCTCGAACAGGGAGATTACGCCGCCGCGCTGGACCACGCTCGCGAAGAGCTCGCACGGAATCCACAATCCGTCCCCGCCTTGCTGACTTTGGCCGAGCTGTCGCAGGAATCCGGCAACAGTGCACAGGCGCTCGCTTGGATCACGCGGCTCAAAGCCATCGCGCCGTCGGATGTGCGGCTGCGCCGTCTTCTCACGGACGTCCCCGCCGCGCGGCTACATCGCCGCTCCGAGCGGCTTCTGCGGACGGGCTGGACTCTCTTGGAACAGCGCAATTGGACTCAAGCCGAGCGATGCGCAGCCGACGCGCTGAAACTGCGTCCGGGTTGGTCCGCCTCCCTCCGGCTATTGGGGCGCGCGCGCTGCGGAGCAGGCCATTTCGAAGCCGGAGTGCAGTGCCTGCACGAGGCCTTGCGCCAAGAACCTGTCTGCGTCGAGGGCTGGCGCGAACTCGCCGAGCTGTTGCAGGCGCATGGGCGCACGTCCGACGCGCTGAGCGCGTATGTGCACGCCACCACTCTCGCGCCCGAGCACGTGGAAACTTGGATGGTACTCGCTGACTGCGCGGAAACCGTCGGCCACTTCGCACTCGCGCGTGAGGCGATGGAGCGCGCGCAACAGCTGGCACCGGAATGCCCGCGCATCGCGCGATGGCTGCAACGTCACCCGCAGCCGAGCCACGGCGACGGACCACTCGACCTGTTGATCTGCCACGTGGAGGTCACCCGCCTGCAAGGCACGGGCGTGCTCATCAAACGCTTCTTCCCGTCATCCGACGACTTCGTGACGCTGCGCTCCCGCACGCTGTATCGCGGCGAGACGGAATTCGGAAAGCTCTCCCTGTCGGTCGACCTGCCGGCGCTGACCGCTGAGGCGCGACGCCACGTCGTCAACCGCCTCCTCCGCCCGCTGCGCATCCGCCGGATCCTAAGCGTGCCGTTCTTCGCCACGGATTTCGAACACACGATCGCGGCCCAGGAACTCACGGGCGCGCCGCTCTGCGTGTACGCGATGGACGACCAAACCATCTACAGCACCGAAGTCCCGCACGCGCTTGCCCAGGCCGCCTTCCAAGCCGCGCAACTTCGGCTGGCGATCTCGCCCGAAATGGTGCGCGACTACGAGGCAGCATTTGCACTCGAGTTCGGCCTGCTGCCGCCGATCGTCACGAATCGCGAGGACGAACATCCCAACCACTGGGTGCCCAACGGCAGCGCGGCCCGTCGCTGCGTGATGGTCGGCAACATTTGGTCCGCGCAGCAGTTTGACCAACTTCGGAGGTTTCTTCGCACCGCCGGCCTGGCCGTGGACTGGTTCGGAAACTCCAAGGTCGCCTGGCTTCCACAGGACCAGGAGGAATTGGAACGCGACGGCATCTTCTGCCGCGGATTTCTCCCGGAGCCCGTTCTCGCGGCGCGGATCGCCGAGTATCCGTTTGTACTGATTCCGAGTGGATCGCTCGACGGCTCGGAGGACAACGAGTGGCTCACCCGGCTGAGCCTGCCGTCGCGTATGGTGTTCATTCTCACGAAGACGCACACGCCCATGCTCGTCTTGGGCCATCACGACACCGCCGCCGCGCGCTTCGTGGAAAGCCTGCGCCTGGGACTCGCCTCGAGCTATGACGCAGACAACGCCGCGCAATGCATTGACGCGCTGACGTCACCCGAGCGCCGGGCTGAATGGCTGGAGAACGCGGAGCGTGCCGCCCGTCAGTTTATCTTCCCGGATTGTGGCAAATGGATCTGGCAGTCGCTGGAAGCCGGACACGTCCTTCCCTGCCCGTTCGACACCCTGTTCTCAACCGCGGTCGCCCTGGCCGAGTAACCACCAAACCACTACACCGCATGGTTGCCCCCTCGCTTCAGCCCGATCCGTCCGTCAGCACAGACCGGGCGCAACGCATCGTCGTCGCCGGCATGCACAGTCCGGCCACGAGTTGGCTCCTCAACGCGGTGTTGCTTTTGCTGGAGGAAAACGGCGCCGGGCCCTGCTGGATCGGATGGGCGCACGAGTTGCCAGGCGCCGAACTGCCGGATCGAGGCTATGTCATCGTCCGCAGCCACGATTTTCAAACCGAACTCGCGAACTCGGCCGACCACATTCTTTTCAGCGGGAGGGATCTGCGGGACGCGGTCGTTGCGCTGGCGAAGGGCTTCGAGCTGACGCCTGATTTGGAGACCGCTGACTATATCTGGCGCGTCACCAACCCGTGGACGTCATGGGCGTCGCTCAGCCTTTCGTATGAGAGCATCCTCGCGGATGCACCCGCCGCGCTGGCGCAGATTTCCGCCCACCTTTCCCTGCCTTCGCAGCGTCCGTCGCACATCCTCGACTTGCTGCAGGCCAGCCTCGCCACCGGCCATGAAACGCCTCCGGGGCATGTGCCTCCCGGGGTGTTTCGGAGCGACCTGACTCCCGAAACGATCGAGCAGATCGAACAGAAACATGGGGGCTGGCTGAGCCGGTACGGATACCAACTCTCCGGTTCGGCGGCTGGCCTGGATAACATTCTGCGGACCCTGAAGCAGCCGGCGGTTCTGGAGCAGTATCTCAACGCTAACGAGCCCCGGCAGCGGCAGGATATTCGGCCCGCACTCTTCTATCTGCGGCAGGAACTCGCCCGCTTGTGCGAAGACGTTCCGGGTCAGCTGAAGCTCGTCGAGCGACTGGCCAGCATGATGCGCAATCATCGCGCCGTCCTGGTGGCTTGGGCCGAGTTGCTCGAGGCCTGCGGCGAGCGACGCGAGGCGGCCGCTAAAGCGCGCGAAGCACTCTCCCTGTTCTACGACGACGTCTATACGCAGACCGTCTTCGTCCGGTGCGCCGGCGACACGAACCATTTTGAAAAAGGGAAGGAAGTTTTCTGCCGGCGGCCGTTCGAGAACTTCGAGATCTACGACGACGGTTCCGTCTACGCGTGCAACATCACCTGTGTTCCTTTCCCGATCGGAAACGCTTTTACGCAGGACGCTCAGACGATCTGGCAGTCACCGGTGGCCCAAGCCATCCGGGAGTCGATCCTCGACGGCTCGTTCCGCTTTTGCAGTCCGATGACCTGCTTCGCGCGGTTCGGGTTACCGCGTCGGGACCGGGATCCCAAAGGATTCCAGGAATTGAAGGACGCCGGAGTCGAAGGAAAGGTCGGGCCGAAGGAACTCAACCTGTCCTACGATCGCTCCTGCAACGTCTCCTGCCCGTCCTGCCGCCCGCACGCGATCATGGCCGACGCCGGTCAGCGCAAACGGTACGAGCATGTGCGCGACAAGGTCGTCATGCCGTTGCTCGAGACGGCCACCGGAGTCTACATCACCGGTTCGGGTGACGCGTTCGGCAGCCCGCACTTCCGCGGCATCCTGAAGCAACTCTGCGATCCGAAGTACAACCACGTGCGCATCACGCTGGGGACAAACGGCCAGCTGATCACCCCCCGGCTCTGGCAGGAGTTTGCACCGCTGCATTCACGTTTCCGCGACATCACCATTTCGATCGATGGCGCCACGCCCGAGACCTACGAGCGGATCCGGCGCGGCTCGTCCTGGCAGCGGCTGCTCGAGGTGATGGACCTGCTCAAGCGCGCCCGGGACGCCGGCACGATCTCCAAGATCATGGTGAACATGGTCGTCCAGCAGGACAACTTCCGCGAAATGCGCCCGCTGCTCGAGCTCTGCCTCGGCTGGTCGGTCCACGCGGTGCGCTTTTATCGGATCCGCCAATGGGGACATGTTATCCCGAACCAATATCTCGATAGTGACGTGGTGAATCCGCTCCATCCGCGCCATGGCGAGTTGCTCGAGGAGCTGAAGCATCCGCTCTTCGCGAGCCCAATCGTCGACCGCTATGACATGTGGGAATTGATCGCCCAAGTGCACGGGATTTCCGACCGATCCCGCACTCCCCAACCTCCCTGAACCTCGCTGCATGAGCACCGACGCCGTCGCCCAATATTCCCAACAGCTCTCGTCCGCCCTCGCGATCGGCAACGCAGCCGCGGCGCTCGAAGTCGCTCGTACTGTCGCTTCGAATACGACCTTAGATGCCGAGACTGCGGCCGAGCTGTTGAACCATGCGTTCACGATCGCGGCAGTTCAACCAGGGACCTTGGTGGAGCATGCCCCATCTCTCGGCCAGGAGACCGCGGTCCTGGTTTATCACCCGTGGCTCGGACTGGACTACAGTCAGATGGTTCGCACCGGACTCGCCCGCAACGTTCTGCTGCCGGTGTTTGCCGGCCTGCGCACGGGAAGTGGCCGAACGCTCCCGGATCTCAACGCCGACACCTTCCGCACCCTGTGTCATCGCGGCATCAACCTGTGGTCGGTCTGCCAATATCACGCCGCACTCGTCTTCGGCTGCATGCCGGAGCAGCTCCGGATTGAATCGGAGGCGTCCCTAGGCTCGCTCCACGACTTGTACGTCTACGCGAGTGAGCTGATCGACGAGGGCATTGACTTCCTCCGTTTCTATCAGCCGCGCACCCTGCTCCTGGCGCAAGGATACTTTCCGATCTCCGCGGTGATGCGACAGCTGGGCCTCGCCGCCGGCGTTCGGATCGTCTCGATCGAGATCACCCTGCGCCGCGACCGGATGCTCTGGGAGGATGTCGTCGGCGCGGCCGTCAACACCCACTTCGCGAAGAACTATTTCTGGCGCTATCAGCACCACGTCACTCCGGAGACCGCGCACGCCACCACCGCGCAGTACCTGCGCCAGATCCACACCTTCAAGGCCGCCGAACACGCCTCCCCGACGGATGGACGGCAGTTGCCTCCGTGTAAGCGGCCCACACTGCTATATCTGGGCCAAGTCAGCACCGATGCTGCCGTCTTGTATGGCCGCCGTGGATTCGCTTCACAACCGGCCGCGATCGCGGCTGCGGCTGCATATGCGGCCGAACAAGGTCTGCGTTTGGTGGTCAAGCTGCACCCGAAGGAAGGTCCGTCGTTCAAGGATCCGCTGCCCTACTTCAAGGGGCTGACGGCGCGACTTCTCGAGGGTGAGCCGACTTTTGTCGCGGCGCGTCAACGACTGGGAGACAATCTGATCGTCGACAGTGACAACCAGTATAACACCTACCGGCTGATCGAACACGCCGACGCGTGCGTGACCCTCAACTCCCAAGCCGGCCTCGAAGCCCTGCTGATGGGCAAAGAAGTCCTGCTCGTAGGTGACGCGGCTTACGGACAGCTGGGTTTCACCCACGAGGCCGAGGACGCTCCCTCGCTTGAGTTCTGCCTGAATCGCGTGCTGCGGGAAGGTCTGCGCCGCAACGACGGTGTGCGGTGTCGGCAGTATTTCCACATCTTCACCGAGCTGTATTGCCTGCCCAAAACGGAGGCGTCGCTCGTCGAACTCGCTCTGGGCCGGCCGGGCTTCTCCACGCCGGCCAACGGCGCCTCCGGGAACGTCGCAAATCAGCCCACGTCGACCAGCCGAGAGATCGCATTGAGCGCCGCTGACGCTGACGCTGTCACGGAAGACCCCGCCCGCTTCGTGACTCCTCGGCGACTGGATCTGGTTGTAAAGTTCCTCTACTTCGACGCGCGCCTTCGCGGAGGCGACGTGGCTGTTTATGAACAGCTGTATCGCGAGCACATCCTGCATCGGACCGGTGGACAGGAGCCGGTGGACAGCACGACGGGGGCAACTTCGGGCAAGCGATCCGTCGAAGACTACCTCACCCATTGCGAGGTATTGATGAGATCCATGCAGCAGCAAGGCTTCCGTTCGGATGCCGCCGTCCCCATTGGCTCGAATGGAGAGATCGGCAATGGCGCCCATCGCGTGGCCTGCGCGCTCGCGCTTGGCTTGCGGATCGCGACCACCCCCAGCAACTACACCGGACCAAGCTGGAATTTCGACTGGTTCGTGGACCATGGCTTCGCACCGGACATGCTGTCGCGGCTCCTGCACGGCTGGTGCCGTATCCACGGCGAGCGCACGTCGATCTTTATCCTTTGGGCGGCGGTGGAGAATCACTGGGACGACATCGAGCGCGAGATCGCCCGCAATTTTCAGATCGTGGGTGCACACGAGATCCACTTTGAGACCGAGGCCGGCTTTGCCTCCGCAGTGTACGATGTGTACAGCCGGGAAGAGGACTCGGTTTCCCTGCCGCACATCGACCGTAAGCTCCAACTGCTCAGCAAATTCAACCGACGGATACGCGTGGTGGTCGCTTACAACGGATCCCGCGCGGAAACCACCTCCGACCTAAGCGAGCGCACGAAACGTCATATTCGTCTCCTTTTTGATCACGTGGCGCCCAAGGAGGATTTCGTGACCTGTCATGCCAGCGATTCGCCTGATGAGGCGCGTTACCTCGCCGATGTGCTGCTCGATCCGAACAATACCAAGTGGTTCGATCACCGTCCCCGTGCCCAGGCGCGCGAGCAGTTTCTTCACTGGATTGTGGCGCTGAAGCGGGAAAGCCGCCGTCGAAACTTTCCTCTCCACGCCTGCTGCGTGGTGGGCAGTTCTTCGCTCGAGGTGCTCGGCATCCGTCAATCGACGGATCTCGATTTTACGCTCACCCACGAGTGGCGTCATCGGTTGTTCGACGCAGGCATCACCCACGTGACCGATCATCTCGACGTTGTCACCGAAGGTTATCATCGGCTCGAGCCGCCGTTGCCCCGCATCAGTGACGACGAACTCGTCAACGATTCACGTCATCACTTTTGGTATCGAGGAGTTAAATTTGCGGCGCCGCAGATCATTCGGGACCGAAAGGACTTTTCCCGACGTCCGAAGGACGTGTCGGACGTCACGCTGATCGACACCTTCATGGAGCAGGCAGAGCCGTCTCTCCTGTCGGCTGTAACGACCCGATGAGCGACAGCCAGCGCTTAGTCCGCCTGAACCACTTTAACACGTGGGCAGGCGAATGGGGATTGGCCGATGCCTGGCTTGCCGCCGGACCGGGCGATACCGTGGCGACTCGTGTGGCCAATCCATCCGAACCGGCTCTCCTGGCAATGGCGCGCCTGGATTGTGACTGGCACGCAGAGAATACCCGCTGCTACGCAGCGATGGAGGGCCTGTCGACGCGCCCAGCATGCGTATTCGGTCCGGCAGGACTCGCCGGGCTTGCCGCGGCCGCTCGCCAGAGGTCTCACGACGAAGACTGGTGGCTGATCTTTGACGCCCAAGGCGTGCAATCGATTGCCGCCGTACTTCCGAACCTGCTCGGGTTTCTCCGTAAGACAGGAGTGCGCGTGCTGTATTACGCGTTCGACGAAGCGAGCCGGACCATGCCGTGTTTCAACACGCTGGCTCCGTACCTTGATGTGCTGATTCACGACGAGGCGCCGCTGGCGGAAAGTGCACGAGGCCGATTGCGACCGGAGTGCCTGACGATCCACCGGAGCTGGGTGGCCAACCTGCTTCCCTTTCAGGCGCCCTTCAACGAGGCCCCGGAAGAAAAGATCCTCTTTCTCGGCTCCCAACTCGGCCTGACCGATCACCGGAAGCGCCAGATCGCTTTCCTGCAAAAGCGCTTCAAGGATCGGTTTGTCGCGAGCCACGACCATTCGGTCAGCGTGGCCGACCGGCTTTCGCTCAACCGCTTCAAGGTCGGTTTCTGCCCCGAGGGGCGAAAGTTCATCACGCCCACGATGTCCCGAACGCACACCGACCGGCCGTTCTGGTCGGGCTGCCTCGGGATGGCGCCGGTATCAGAAAACTCGCGACAAGGGGGACGCCTGGATGACTTGGCGGACGACGGATTGATCCTCCGGTACGATCACGGTGATCTGAAGGCCCTTGAAACCGCCTGTGAAAAATCCCTCGCGGTCACGACCGAGCAACGGCGGCGGATCTACGAGCATTTCAACCGTCACGAGACGGTCGGCACGGTGGTGAGCAACGCCCTGGCCGAGTACTATGCGCGCAACGTGAGCCCGGTGAGCCGACTCACCGAGGCGGCGCGGATCTGAGGCGCGGCGATCCGCCGGCGGCTCGCGCAGCGCAAGCACGGCTCCGAAATCCAGCCCCATTCAGTTTCGCGTATCCGCGTCGCTACGCCGCCGCGGTTTTTGGCCGTCGCTTCATTCAAGAAGCCGGTCTGTCGCTCCACTCCCCGGTGGACGCCCGGCTGATGATCGCCGTCCGACGCGGCCGGACCGGACGATCGCGGATCGCTGCGAACAGTGTCACCGCGGAGGCTGACCGCAGCCTTCCATCGCGCGACACGCGAACTCCCGACGGCGCTCGCTCCGCGACGCACCGGTGGCCAACGGGCTACTCAGCGCCCCGCACACACGCCGCCCGTAAAACAGAAAACCCCGCCCGCCTCAGATGGGCGGACGGGGCTTCTTGAACCTTTGTCAGAACGTCAACTACTCGAGGTGTTACGACAGGAGTCGCAACGCCGTCTGCGCCGAACCGTTGGCCTGCGCCAACATTGCCGTACCGGCCTGCACGAGGGTGTTCCAACGTGCGAGCTGGGTGCTTTCCTCGGCCACGTCCACATCAACGATGCGGGAGGTGGCGGCTTCGAGGTTGGCCTTGTTCACGGTGACGAGCTCCGAGGCGAACGACAGGCGGCTCTGCTCGGCGCCGTTGTTGGCGCGCATCGTCGCGACATTCTGGATCGCGGTGGTGATGTTATCGAGCGAGATTCCGCCGAGGTTCGTCACGCCGCTGCCCGTGAGGGTACCGACGCCAGCGCTCGCGTCCGCCAGGTTGCGGGCCGCCAGCGTGACGGACGAGCCACCGTTTTCGGTGACCGCGACCGACAGGCCGGAGCCGGAGCCGAACAGCGCCACACCGTTGAACGTCTCCGCGGCGACAGAGGTAAGCTGCGTCTGGAGGGCGGTGAACTCCGAATCGTAGTTAGCGAGGTCGGACGCGTTCTTCGTCGGGTCGCCGTAGAGGGTCTTCAGCTCGCTCATGCGATCGAGGACCTTCGCGGCCACCTTCAGCGCGCCGTCCTGCGTCTGCAGGAACGAAACGGAGTTGGCGATGTTCGTCGACACCGCGCCGCTCCGCTTGGCCGCCGCCGACAGTTTCATGGAAACTGCGAGGCCGCCCGCGTCATCGGACGGGGTGACGATCTTCGAGCCGCTGGAGAGCCGGTTCAGGCTCCGCTGCAGCATGGAATTCGACGCCGCGAGGTTGTTGGAGGCAACGGTCGCGGAGTAGTTGGTGTTAATAACGACTGCCATGGTGGTATCTTTCCTTGATGAATGCGACGTCCGTCGTCGCCACGGGTCCGGTTTGGAAGACGGCGCGGACCGCGCCGTTCAGGGCATGAGCCCCAAAGTGTCACCCTGCGAAAAGCTGGCTGCTAGTGGGTAAGACATCAGGAGGTGTCACCACGAGGGCACTACGCTTAACACCTGCGTACTTTCAAAGAGCGGGACCCTGGCCGCGGGTTTGGAGAGGGCCGCGGGGGGCCTGGGCCGAGGCGCGTTGGAGCGCGCCCGGCACCGGATAAACAACCGCCGGAGCGGATCGTGGTCGAAGAGCTCGGGCCGCAGGTTTCACCTCCGACGGCCCGGGAGGACGACGGCCGCCTCAGGCGGGGTCGTCGGGTTAACCTTGCAGCAGGCGGAGCGCGGTCTGCGCGCTCTGGTTGGCCTGCGTGAGCATCGCGGTGCCGGCCTGCACCAGTGTGTTCCACCGGGCCAGCTGCGTGCTTTCTTCCGCCACATCCACATCGACAATGCGCGAGGTGGCGGCTTCGAGATTGGCTTTGTTCACGGTCAGGAGCTCGCTGGCGAAGGTCAGCCGGCTCTGCTCGGCGCCATTGGTGGCGCGCATCGTCGCGACATTCTGCAGCGCGGTCGTGATGTCGGTGAGGTTGAGGTCACCCAGGTTGCTGATGCCGGAGGCGGTCAGGGTTCCGATGCCCGCGGTCGCGTCCGCCAGGTTGCGGGCGGAGATCGCCACCGTCGTGACGCCATCCTCGGTCACCGGGACCGAAAGGCCGGTCGAGCCGAACAGCGCATTACCGTTGAAGGTCTCGGCACTGAGCGACCGCAGCTGCTCTTGCAGCGAGGTGAACTCGGCGTCGTAGTTCGCCTTGTCCGTGTCGTTCTTGGTCGGGTCCGTGTAGAGGGTGCGCAGCTCGCCCATGCGATCCAGCACCTTGCCGGCGACCTTCAGCACGCCGTCCTGCGTCTGCAGGTACGAAACGGTGTTGCTGACGTTGATCACGGCGGCGCCCGAACGGCGGGCCGCGGCCGAGAGTTTCATGGAGACCGCCAGGCCACCGGCATCATCGGCCGGGCTGACAATCTTGGAGCCGCTGGAGAGCCGGTTCAGGCTCTTTTGCAGCATCGAGTTCGAGGACGCGAGGTTGTTTGCCGCAACCGTCGCGGAATAGTTGGTGTTAATGACGACTGACATGGTTCTTCCTTGATCTAACTACCCTGTCCGTAGGGCGACGGGCCGGAGGAGGATCCGGGCCGATCCGGCTGCGGGTTGAATCGCAGTTGCCGGGAATTACGGTCCGCTGAAACACGAACTTGAACACTTTTTCGGCCCCGTGACTTTTTCGTAGTTTGTCCTCAACTACACGGTAAAGGTGCCGACGCGGCGCGGCCGCCCCGCCTGATCGGCCATCCAGTGGCGAAAATGCACCTCGCCGCCCCACCGCGAGCATCGTTCGAACCGGTACGATTGCCTCTTAATAGAGACAGACCGGAGAAACGGTCTGCCCGCTCTCGTGACCGCCCGGCTCACCCTCGCCTCCGGCTCAAGCAGGCCGGTTTCGTGACGATACGACACTGGCCGGATTCCCGGTCGTCGTTCACCATGGCTGGATTACAACTCTCCGGACTCGCTTCAGGCCTCGATTGGAAGTCGTTGGTCGACTCTCTGATTTCGCTCGAGCGCACGCCCGCCACGCGGCTGGAGAGCGAGCGGCTGACGAACAACACGCGCCTGACTGCGCTGAATAATCTCGGCAATCGCCTGGCTGAATTGAAGACCGCGGCCGGGGCTCTGCGCTCGAACACCTTGTTCAGCTCGCGGACCGCTAGCTTTGGCTCGGCCGGCAGCAGCTGGAGCAGCTCCGCTGGTGCCGGGGCCGCGGTGGGTAGCTACACCTTTGAAGTCACGCAGCTCGCCACCGCCTCGCGGCTGACCGGGAACGCGGACATCGGCCAGGGACTTGCAACCTCCAGTGACGTCTCGGGGGTCACGCTGTCGACGCTCGGCGCCGGCACCAAGGTGACCGCGGGCGAATTTACGATCAACGGCGCTCGGATCACGGTCGAGCCGACGGAATCGCTGCAGGACCTGTTCGATCGCATCGCGACGGCGACCAACAACGAGGTCACCGCGTCCTACGATCCCACGAGCGACCGGATCACCCTGAACAGCAGCGGTCCGATCACGCTCGGCGCCGCCAATGACACGTCGAACTTCCTGACGATCGCGCGCCTGCACAACAACGGCACGGGTACGATCAGCAGCAGTTCGGCGCTTGGTTCAGCTTCGACGCAGGCCACCTTGGCTGAGGCGCGACTCCGCACCCCGATCAGCGCGGTCTATGCCGATGGCAACGGCACGTTCACGATCAACGGCGTCTCCATCGACTACAACGTGAACACCGACACGATCAGCACGGTGCTCGCGAAGATCAACAGCTCCAGCGCCGGAGTCTCCGCCAGTTTCGAAGCGACCACCGACCGCATCACGCTCACCAACAAAACCACCGGCGACGTCGGCTTGTCGATTGATGAAGCCGCCGGCGGTTTGCTGCACGCACTCGGGCTCACCACGGCGGCCGGTGCGAGCCTCACGCGTGGGGTGAACGCCGAATACAAGGTTAACGGCGGTGAAACGCTCATCAGCACGAGCAACACGTTCTCCAGCGCCTCCCACGGCATCGCGGAGTTGGCCGTGACGGCGACCAGCGTCGGGGCACAGACTGTCACCGTTGGGGCCGACACCGCGAAGATGAAGGGCGCGATTCAGGCCTTCATCGACAAGTTCAACGCGGTCCAAACGTTCATCGACGAACAGACGCGAATCACCTCCGCCAACGGCAAGGTGACCGCCTCGACGTTGAGCAACAACCGCGAGGTTCAAACGTGGGCCCAGACTTTCCGCAGCGCGGCCTTCTCCGCGGTCGCTGGACTCTCAGGCACGATCAGCCGCCTGGAGCAACTCGGCATCGACTTCACCTCCGGCACCTCGCAACTCGAGATCAAGAACCCCTCCAAACTGGATGCCGCGCTGGCCGATCACCCGGGCGACGTGGAAGCGTTCTTCACGACCGCGAACACCGGCTTGGCCGACCGCTTTTCGACGCTGTTCACGAGCTTCACCGGAGCGGATGGCACCGGCGGGCTGCTGAAGGCTCAAAAGGAGGCCCTGAACAAGTCGAATACGGATATTGAGCGGCAGATCGCCGACATCGATCGGCGACTGGAGTCCCGGCGTGCGCAAATGGAGGCGGCCTTCATTGCCATGGAGCAGGCGCAGTCCAAGCTGCAGCAAATGCAAACGCAGCTGACGAACAGCTTCTTCAAGGACTCTTCGAAGTGATGGCCCGTTCCCCTTGCGGCCTGTGGCTGGCCGCGCTCCTCCTCGCCACCACGGGGTGCACCACCACCTCCACGCAATCGCTGGAGGACGTCGGACCCACGTATTCACCCAGCAATGTCTCCGGAGCGCGCCGGTGGCCCGGCCACGTGCGGCGCGTCGCGATCCTGCCGGTGGCGGACGCCACCGCGACGCTGCCTCCCGCCTTTCTCACCACGTATGATGCACCGTGGTCCGCGGCGTTGCAGCAGAGTCAGCGCGCCGAGTTCGTCGTGGTGGATCGCGCCACCTACGCGCGCTGGACCGGCGGTCCGCAGGCCCCCGCTTCGAATGCGCTTTTGCCATCCGATTGGGCGCAAAAAATCAGCGCGGCCACAGGAGCTGAAGCCGCGATGCTCGTCGAAGTCACACGCTGTTCGCCCTACGCGCCCTTGGCGCTGGGCCTGCGCGCCAAACTCATCGATTTGCGCACAGCCGAAGTCCTGTGGGCCGTCGACGAGGTGTTTGACGCGGCGGATCCCACGGTGGCGCGTGCGGCCCGACGCCACGCCAACCCCGCTCCCACCCCAGGCCTGCCCAAAAGCCAGACAACCGCCGGAGCCGTGCTGCAAAGCCCGTCGCAGTTCGCCGAGTACGCGACGACAGCGATCGCCAACATGCTGCCAGTTCGTTGAACTTCCGTCGTCCTTCCCGGTCTGAAGGGGCCGGCGAGCGCTGATCGGAAGAATCCTCCCTCGCCTGGCTGCGTAGATTTCGCCTCCCCGTTTTTGGCTAAAATTTTGCTCTTTTGATCCGATCTGTCTGTCGAACTCAACCAACGGCGTTCCCTGAATCCTGACACGAGGGCTGACCGTACAAGTCCCGATCCATCATGATCTCAAACACCTCCTCCACTCAGGGTTCGCCGGCGCCCGATTTCCGTTCGGTCCCGCCGAAGAAACCCTCCGCTCAGCCCGCCTCCCCGGAAGCTGACAACCTGAGCACCGGCAACCTGCAGCACCTGCAGGCTGCGCTCGCGGCCACGCCGGAGATCAGGCCCGAAATGGTCGCGTACGGCACGAAGCTCGCGCTGGACCCGAAGTACCCGCCGCTGGAAATCATCGAAGACGTCGCGCGCATCATCGTGCAGTCGAAGGACCTTTCCCACGCGGAGTAACACCATGTCGGCCGTCGCTTACGCTCGAGCCTATCAGACGCAATCGATCCTGACCGCCAGCCCCGGACAGCTCGTCCTCATGATGTATGATGGCGTGTTGCGGTTCCTCTCCCAGGCGCGGGCTCACCTCGCCGAACCGGAGACCGACACCCGCCGTATCGCTCAGGTGAATACGGCGCTCCTGCGGGCGCAGGCCATCATCGCCGAGTTGCAGGCCAATCTGGACTTCACGGCCGGCGGTGAGTTCGCCAACAACCTCGACCGGCTCTACGATTACCACCTGCGTCGGTTGCTGGAGGCGAACATCAAGAAGGACGATGCCATCGTCGCCGAGGTCGAGCGCCTCGTGCGCGAGTTGCGCGACGGCTGGGCCGAGATGCTGCGCACGTCCGACGCCGCCCAGGTCGCCTGACTTGATTTCCTCCCGCTTTCGCTTCATGGCTACCCCTGCCCCCCTGACGCGCCGTCTCCTGGCGGCGCTGGAAACCCACTCCCGCGAAGATGCGGGGCCTCTCGCTTTGGCGGACTGGGCCGCACTCTCCAGCTTGTTTGATCGCGAGCTGGCGCTGCTCACGCGCCTCGCTGAATCCGTCGAACACGAAGACGCGGCCCGCGACCTCGAGCTGCGCGCCCGTGCCGAAGGCCTGCGTACGCGTTACGCGCGACGCGCCGAGGCCCTCGCGGACGGCGTGCGCCGTTTGCAGCGCGATCGGGCGGCGCTTGAAACCTCTGGTCGCCGTTCGCGCGCGGTCGGTCGGGCGTATTCGCAAAGCTGAGTCGTGAACGGCGGCGACTGGGTCGCCGCGTGATCGGTCCGCGAACTCCAGGCCGCAGGCCGCCTCGAACCTCCCATTCGCGCGCAGGTTTACCGCGCGCCGAAACGAACGTCAGACGGCGGAACGCAGCAGGTCGGAATCCGTCGTCTCCAGATCGGCTTCAACCGACTCTGGTTTGGCCGCCGCCACCTGGCGCGCCACCGCTTTCCAATCCAAGCCGGAAGCATCAAAGAAGGAGCGCATCGGCGTATCGCCACGCACGGCATCGCGCCACCACGCCTTCAGGCACAACTGACCGTCCGTCAACGTGTAGTTCTGGACAAACAGGCTGATGTCGCCGGGAAGGTCCATGCGCGCCAGACCGGCCTCGTAGCTGACTTGTCGAGACACTTGCGCCGGCGTGAGATCAAGCCCGTCGGCCCGCAGAGCGGTTTCGACCAGGTCCAGGAAGGAGAGCAAGCGCATGGTGAGTGAAGGACGCAGGGTGTCCATCGGAGGTTTCGGCGCGATTCACCATAACTTGAGCACAAACCGCACCCTGCGCGGAACTTTGCGCTTCAAACGCTCCACCCGCCCGCTACACCTGTCGCTCGCGCGGTCCACTCGGGCCGCTTTCTGCCTACTATGTCTCTTGAACGTGTCCTGGTCGTCGACGATGAGCCTCCGGTGCAGCGCGCCATGGAGGACCTGCTCAAGCGTCGGCGGATCACGGTGACGTTGGCGAACAGCCTGGCGGCGGCGGATGCCGCGCTCGCGCGTGAGTCCTTCGATCTCGTGATGCTGGATGTGCGGCTGCCCGACGGCGACGGACACGTGTTGCTGGAGCGCATCATGGCGATGCCGGTGCACCCGCTCGTCGTCGTGGTGACTGGATACGGCAGCATCGAACACGCGGTGAACTGCATGCGGGCGGGCGCGTTCGACTATCTGATCAAGCCGTTCCGGCCGGCCCAGATCGACATCGTGCTGAAGAAGGCCGACAACTACCAGCAACTGGTCAAGGTCAACCGCTACCTCAGCGATCCGGCCAGCGATGATGGTGACGTGCTGCTCGGCCGCAGCCCGGCGATGCAACGCACCCGGCAGATGATCGAGCGGGTTTCCCCGACGGATGCGACCGTACTGATCACGGGCGAAAACGGGTCGGGCAAGGAGATGGTGGCGCGCGAGGTTTATCGCAACTCTCCCCGCCGCAAGGAACCCTACATCAAGGTCAACTGCGCCGCGCTGTCCGAGCAGTTGATCGAGAGCGAACTTTTTGGACACGAGCGCGGCGCGTTCACCGGAGCCACCGAGCGGCGCGAGGGCCGCTTCGAACTGGCCAACCACGGCACGCTGCTGCTCGACGAGGTCAGCGAGATTCCGCTGAACCTTCAGGCGAAGCTCCTGCGCGTCCTGCAGGAACGCGAACTCGAGCGCGTCGGCGGCACCAAGACGATCAAGGTCAACGTGCGCATCCTCGCCACGTCGAACCGCAACCTGCAGCAGTTCGTCGAACGCGGCCTGTTCCGCTCCGACCTCTACTATCGGTTGAACGTGTTTCCCGTGAACGTGCCGCCACTGCGCGAGCGCCCGGAAGACATCGAGCTGTTCGCCGACGCCTTTCTGCGGCGCTTCGCCCGCAAGCACGGCCTCAAGCTACCCGGCTTCACCGACCATGCGCTGGCGGCGCTGCGGAATTATCCGTGGCCCGGTAACGTCCGGGAGTTGCAGAACACGATCGAGCGAGCCGTGATTTTGTCGGAGAACGGCCGGCCGGTTTCCGCCGCAGTGCTCAACCTGCCCGTGCTTTCAACGATGATGCCCGGTCACGCCGTGGCCCATCCGGGCATGATGCCGCCGCCCGTGGCTCCACCGGCCCCCGTTCCCTTCGGCCATCCGTATTCGGCGGATCCTTACAACGGCTTTCGCCCCGCGCCGGCTCCACCGGCCTATGTGCCGCCGGCGCCCCCGCCTCCGCTGCCGTTCGTGCCGGCACCCGAACCCGTGGCCCCCCTCACGCCAGCGGAGGAACACACGCCGGCCGAGGAACCGCTACCCTTCACCGAGGAAGTCGCGTCGTCCGGTCCGGCCAGTGTGCTGCCGCTGGCGGAACTCGAGAAGCGCGCCATTCGTGACGCGCTCGTCGCGACTCACGGCAACCGCACGCAGGCCGCCGAATTGCTGGGCATCTCGATCCGGACGCTTCGCAACAAGCTGAAGGAATATCGCGAGGCGGGCGGGTGGACGGAAGTGGGCGACGAGGAATGATTGCCCGCCCCATCCGGGGGCTCCTTTCCATCACGTCGTAAGCGCCTCATTTTTGCTGAGATGAGGTTGGGGAACCAGCGCGTGATCCGCGCGGGTGTGCGGGCCACTTTCCCCTAAAGCCTGCTGAAACGCGCCGATAATAGATGCGGTAATTTGTTACCTCCCGATCTTCTATGGCCGCGACTCAAGAAATAAACGACACCGTCTTCAGAGAGACCATCACGCGCGCGGTCCAGGAGGTGTTCAAGACCATGCTCAGCAAGGAGGCTGTGCTGGTGCCGGTGGATCCGGTACCGCATACCAGCAGCCTGGCGCTGGAAGCGGCCCACGTGGTCGGAACCGTCGGCTTCATCGGAAGCATCAACGGGCTCATCTATCTTTATCTCGAAGCTGATTTCGCCCGCGATGCAGCGGCCGCCATGCTCGGCATGACCCTCGACGAAATCGACGAGGCCGGCGAGGACGTGATCAACGACGCGATCGGCGAGCTGACCAACATGACGGTCGGCACGTTCAAGAATCAGCTCAGCGACAAGGGTTACCCCTGCCGCTTGACGATTCCGTCGATCCTGCGCGGCAGCAATTTCAGCATCGAACCCATCAGCTCTGCCACGCGGCGTGTTTACCGCTTCGACGTGAACGGTCACCGCCTTACTGCGGACCTGTTGATGCAGCCTGGCGAATAACCCGCCCTTTTGCCCATCATGCGCTACAAGATCCTTACGGTGGACGACTCGAAGACCGTCCGCATCATCGTCAAGAAGGCGTTCAAACTCTACGACTGCGAAATCCTCGAAGCGGCCAATGGCGTCGAGGGCCTCGCGATGGCGGCGAAGGAGACTCCCGATTTGATCCTGCTCGACATCACCATGCCCGTCATGGACGGCGTCGAGATGCTGACGAAACTGAAGTCCGACCCGACGTTGAAGTCGATCCCGGTCATCATGCTGACGGCCGAAGGCGGTCGCGACAACGTGCTCAAAATCGCCAAGATCGGCGTGCGCGACTACATCGTGAAGCCCTTCAAGGAGGAGGTGCTCGTGCAGAAGGTCGGCCGTGTGATCGACCTCAAGCCCTTGAGCGAGACGCCCGCGAAGGCGAAGTCGATCTTCGATCCGGCCACCATCCTGGTGGTCGAGGACAAGCCGGCCATCGTCGCGCAGATCCAGGAAGGTTTGAAGCACACGCCCTGGCAGATCCACGGCGTCACGACGACGGGCGAGGCGATCGACTTCTGCAACAAGAGCACGCCGGACCTGATCATGATCTCCCTCTCCCTGTCGGAGGAGGCGGCGTTCACGCTGTTCCGGGTCATCCGCACCAACGTCAAGACGAAGTACACGCCGATCTTCGGCCTTGTCGTGAAGACGGACGCGGTGGCCCAGCAGCAGGCGCAGCAGATCGGCTTCACCGCCCTCGCGACCAAGCCGCTCGACCTGCCGGAACTTGAGGCGAAGCTCGCCAAGGCGATGAACCTCGACACGTCGCAGCGCTACTTCTCGATCGACCAGAACGTATTCATCATGCGGCTACCGGAGCAGACCTCCCAGCATGTGGTGAACGAGGTCACGACCTACCTGAAGACCAAGGTCGCGGAAGCGGTCGACAGCGGCATCAGCAAGGCGATCTTCGACCTGCACGAGCTCAAGCGGCTCGATATGACGGTCATCAAGCTGATCCTTCAGGCGATGCAGACCTGCCGCGAACTGGCGCTGAGCTACACCCTCGTCGGCTCGGGCGCGGTGGTCTCCGAGAGCAAGGGTTTCGAGGACACGCGCAATTGGAAGTTCTTCGACTCGGTCGAGGAGGCACGCAACTCGTTCGGCCCCGTCCTGCAGCCTGCCGGCACCTGATCACCACCTTTACCGCCGGCCTTCCCATCTCCAGGCCGGCGGCCCTGCGCACCCCACACCTTTTCACCGGGTGTGGGGTGTTCTGTTTTTGCGTCCCGGCACTCCGCCACTTCACGCGATCACCCGTCGGAAATGACCTCTCAAGTCGCTGTGAACGCGTGCCGTAAGTCCGTTTGAACCTTCTTGCAGGGCGTCGCCATGCAATCCTTGGCCACATCCTTTTTCCATGTCGTCCTTTCACCAGCGCCGCACCGGCGCCGAACCTCCGCGCGGTTTCACGGCGGCGTGGGTTCGTGGGCTGATTTGCACCGTGCTGGCCGGGCTCCTGCCCGCCGCCGTGTGGGCAGCTCCGCTCAATTCCCGCCCCTACCTCACGCGGGTAGGCTCGCCGATGCTGCGGTTCGCCGCGCCACCGCTCGAACGCACGGTGCCCGAGCTGCCGGAAGCGCTCCGCGTCACCGGGCAGCCCGAAGTGCCAGTCGAAGCGGAGGTCACACCGACACCCGACGAGTCGGTGGAGGCACCGGAGCAAACGGTCGTGCAACCCACCCGGCCGATCATTGCCACGCCGGATCCGGTCGCGGTTGAAACGCAATCGGTTGATTCGCCCCCGCCGGTTTCGCTCCTGCCGGACGACCTGGCCCCGCGAACCACCCCCGAGGACTTTCTCCCCTACTTCCTGCCACCGCAGCCGCCGTCCGCTCCCCGGAGTCAGGCCACCTACCAGTTACGATGAGGCTCCTTTCCGCGCTCCTGCTGATTCCCGCCAGCCTCGCTGCCACGTCGACCGCGCCCCATGCGCCGGCCGAGTGGCGGAGCGAACCCAGTTCAGGAGCCGCGGAGACCACCACGGATGCCCTGCCGCCCCAAGGCCGCGCCGCCTGGCTGAAGGAACTCGGACCCGATCACGCCAGCATGCTTCGGTTCGCCGCGAGCCGGCTGGAGCAAGGCGACTACGAATCGGCCTTGATCGCCTATCAACAGGTCGGTCGGGCAACCGAACAGGTCGCCGAACGCGAAGCCGCGCTGGCCGGCCTGGCTCGAGCGTATCGAAAATCCGGTGACCTCGTGAAGGCCGCCGCCACGTACGAGCGGCTGCTCGCCGATCACCCGGGCTCGGTGGACACGCCCATGTACCTGCTGGAGCTCGGTCGCACGCTGCGCGCACTTGGCACACCCAAGCTCGCGATCTCCCGCTTCTACAATGTGCTCAACGCGGTGATCAAAGTGCCGAACGACCAGGCCGACAACTACCGGCAGATCGCCCGCACCGCGCAGTACGAGATCGCTGAAACGCACTACCAGACCGGCAATTTCGAGGACGCCGCGCGTTTCTACAGTCGGCTTAACCTCCTCGACCTGGCACCGGACGACCAGCGGAAAGCGGAGTTCAAGGCCGCGCAAGCCCGGTCCCGCGCGGGGCAGCACGAGAAGGCCATCGCCGCCTTTCGACAATTCATCGAGCATCACCCGGACGGGGAGCTGGGCGCGGAGGCCCGTTTCCAGTTGGCCACGCTGCTGCAGCGCCTCGACCGCAGCCAGGAGGCCATGGCTGTCACCCTCGAGCTGCTCAAACGCCAACAGGCGGAAACGGGCGATGACGCCGAACGTTGGGCTTACTGGCAACGCCGCACGGGCAACCAACTCGCCAACGAATTCTACCGATCGGGCGATTTCACCAGCGCCTTCACGATTTATCAGCGGTTGTCGGAGCTTGGCGGCGAACCGGCTTGGCGGCTGCCGGTCCTGTACCAGATGGCCCTCTGCCAGGAACGTCTCCTTCAAAACGCCTCCGCGCGCGCGCTTTACCAGCAGATCGAAGCGGAAGCGGCCCAGTTGCCGGACCGAACCGCGTTCTCGGACCTGTCCCGCATGGTGGCTTGGCGGCTGAACCAGCTGGACTGGAACCAGGACGTCCACCAGCGACTCGACTCGCTTAGCCTCTCGACTGTCCCCGGTTCGGTGGTGCAGCCTCTTCCGAACTCATGAACCCGGAAGTGATCCTGCAAAAGCACCTCGCGCTGTGTGACGAGCTCTACCAGCTCGCGGTGGAGGAAAACCGGATTCTGCGGCAGGAGCAGCGGGCGCCGGATGAAGCTTGGCGGGAGAAGAAGCGCCACGTTTCGGAGCGGCTGGATCAAAGCCTGGCGGAGCTGAAGTCGCTGGAACGCGGACCCAATTTCCGTGGTGGTGCGGTCCTGGAGCAAGCCCGGGCCCGGTCGCTGCAGATCCTCATGCTTGACCGGGAGAACGAGCAATTGCTGCTGCGTTGCAGTATGGGCGCGCCGCGCCCTGCCCCGTCGATGGCGGCGCCCAAACCCGCGGTGAACCGCGCCTACGGCCAGACAAGCTGACGAAACGAATGACGCCTGGCATTGCACCGCGCGATTCCCTCTGCACCGTGACCCGGCACTGAGACTCGCCTGGATGTCCGACTCCCTCACCCGCCCCTTCTCCACCGCCGACGGATCGCCCAATCCAGGATTGACCGAGTTCTGTGAACTCGTGGATGCCGTGCCGATGCCGATGTGGATCGGTGACCAGCGCGGCGAAACCATTTACCACAACCGCGCCTGGCAGGAGTTTTCCGGGCGCTCCCCGGAAGCCGACCTGCGCCTGGGCTGGCTGGAGCTGGTGCATCCGGCCGACCGCGCCCGCGCCCAGCAACACCTCACCGAACTGGTTTCCACGGGTGCGGAGCGTTCTTGTGACTACCGCGTCCGGCGAGCCGACGGCGAGTACCGGCTCCTGCGCGAACGCAGCCAAGGCCGGCATGATGCCAAGGGGCGCCTGCTCGGTTTTGTTGGCACGCGCGCCGACGTGACGGAAAGCCACGAAACGGAAAAACGGCTGACGCTGGAAACGCTGCGACAATCCGCCCTGATCAACTTCGGCCAGCGCACGCTCGACGACCCGCCGCTGGCTGAGCTGGCGCAGGAAGCGACTCGCACCCTCGCGGATTCGTTGGCGTTGCCCTGCAGCCTGCTCCTGCTGCGCACGTCCGCGGAGTCGCCGATGCGCATGGTCGCATCCACCGGGCTGCCACCGCTCGTCGAGCCGACGCTGAACGAAACCGAGATCACTGACGCCGGACACCTCGTGCTGCCGGAGGACCGCGACGCGTTTCCCATCGCGACCGACTGGATCGAGCAGC
The DNA here is from genome assembly GCA_023386835.1 of Verrucomicrobiota bacterium. Taxonomy (GTDB): domain Bacteria; phylum Verrucomicrobiota; class Verrucomicrobiia; order Opitutales; family Opitutaceae; genus Actomonas. The sequence continues at coordinate 37,323 of JAEWIY010000100.1, read as the reverse complement.
AGGGGTTTCGCAGCGGCTTTGCGATTCCGATCGGAGAAGGCGGACGGGCGGAGGGATTTCTGGTCGGCCTGACCCGCACCGCGGAGGAGCAATCCGGCGCCAACCTGCTTTTTGCCCGCAACCTCACCCACTTCGTCCAGACGATGCTGGTGCGGGAACGCGCCCGGACCGCGCAGCGCGAGTCGAACGAGCGCGCGCAGCAATCGCAGAAGATGGAAGCGGTGGGGCTGCTCGCCGGCGGGGTCGCCCACGACTTCAACAACCTGCTGACGGCCATCCGCTGTTTCGGCGAACTGCTGCGCGACGATCTCACGCGGGACGCGGATCGGGCGAAGATGGACGACATCCTGCACGCCGCGAACCACGCGACCCACCTTGTGCGCCAGCTCCTGACGTTCAGCCGCAAGAACGTGCAGGAGGCCGAAAGCATCGAGCTCAACCAGCTGCTGGACGACCTGCGCAACTTCGTCCGCTCGCTCCTGAGCGAAAACATCGAACTGGATATTCGGTTGTCGGATACGCCGGCCTGGATCCGGGCGGACCGGAACCAGATCGAACAGGTCATTTTCAACCTCTGCCTCAACGCGCGCGACGCCATGCCCGGCGGCGGCCGGCTGATGATCACGATCGGCGTGCGGGAGATCACCCCCGAGCTGAATTCCCGCATCGCTCCCGGCCGGTACGCGCAGTTGAAGATCGCGGACAATGGCTGCGGCATCCCGGACGACGTGCAGGCGCGGGTGTTCGAGCCGTTCTTCACGACCAAGGCCCACGGCCGCGGCACCGGGCTCGGGCTCTCCACCTGCATCAACATCTGCCGCGCCTACGGAGGCGACATCTCACTGGTGAGCGCGCCGGGCGTCGGCACCGAGTTCACCGTCCTGATCCCCGAATCGGAGAACATCGACGAGCCGTACTTCGAGGAAGATCAGCCCGACATGAACTCGGGCAGCGGCCGCATCATGGTGGTCGACGACGACGACCTCGTGCGCGCGGTCGCGACGTCGCTGCTGGAGGCGCTCGGCTACCAGGTGATCACCTTCCCCAGCAGCGAGGCCGCGCTGAATTTCGGCTCCACCGAGGAGTTCCAGCGTATCCAACTTCTGCTGACAGATATCGTCATGCCCGGCATGAACGGGCACGAGTTGTCGCGCCGCCTGCACGAACTCAAGCCCGACCTGAAGACACTCTTCATGTCCGGCTACATCGAGGACCAGTCGATCCAGTCGGCGATTCTCGACCCGGGCGTGATGTTCCTGGCCAAACCCTTCTCGACGGCGGAACTGGCCGAACGCGTGGCGAAACTGCTGGGCTGACGGCAGCGTCAGGCGCCCGACTCTGCGCCGGCGGCGCGACGGCGCGACCGGCCAGCCTCCTCCAGCACGCGCAGGAGTTCCGCCCCGCTGAAGGGCTTGCGGATCACCCCGTCCACCGGCAGCTGGCCGGTCTCCACGCGCCGCGTGGGATCGTGCCCCGTCATGACCACGATCGGCAGCTGCGGCACCTGGCGACGCAGGTGGGCAATCAACCGGTCGCCTCCCATGCCGGGCATGGCCAGATCGGTCAGGACGAGGTCGATCCCGTGATCCGCCGACCGGAAATGGGCCAGCGCCGCTTCGCCGTCCCGCGCGCAGATGGCGGTGTATCCATTCTGCACCAACAACTGCCGCGTGATGAGCCGCAGGTGATCCTCGTCATCGACCACCAGCACGGTGGATCCCGGGGCGTTCGGCTCCCGCGGCGGGCGCTCGCCCGCCCCGCTCTCCTCGACCCCGATGGCCGGGAAATAAATGCGGAACGTGGCGCCCGCGTGCGGCTGGCTGCGAACGGTGATGAAGCCGTCGTGTGAGCGCGCGATTCCAAGCGCCGCCGAGAGGCCCAAACCGGTGCCCTCCCCAAGCCCCTTGGTAGAGAAGAACGGGTCGAAGATGCGTTCGAGGATGTCGGGCGCGATGCCGAGTCCGGTATCGATGACCGAAAGCACAACATACGCGCCGGGCTTGGCGCCCGGAATCACCCGTGCCGTCTCCGCGCTCATGCGTTCGTTCGAGACCTGGACCACCAGACGACCGCCGGTCGGCATGGCGTCCTTCGCGTTGATCGCCAGGTTGAGCAACAGTTGCTGAACCTGGGTGGCGTCACCGAAGAACGGCCAGGCCTGGGGATCGGCCTGCACCTCCAGCTCGATGTTTTTCGGAAAAGTCTCGCGGATGATGCGCGCGGCCGCGTCCACGACCGAGCCGAGGTGTTGCATCTTCCGCTCGCCCGGCAGTTCACGGGCAAAGGTGAGCAGTTGATCGATAATCGAGGCCCCGCGTCGTGCGCCCTGCTCCAACAGATCGAGCAGGCTCAACGACATCGAGTCGGTTGTCCGCCCGCGCAGCATTCCCGGCACCATCAGGATCGGCGTCAGGATGTTGTTGAGGTCATGAGCGAGGCCGCTGGCGAGCCGGCCCACGCTCTCCAGGCGTTGCTGCCGCAGCACCTGCTCGTGCAAGCGGCGGCGCTCGGTCACATCACGCAGGATGATCGTGTACAGCTGCCGGCCGCGCAGCGTGACCTCGGACAGCGAGAACTCCACCGGGAACATCTCGCCATTGGCCCGCCGCCCCTGCCGTTCGCCCAGCGCCAAGCCGCCGGCCGAGTCGCCCTTCTGATCCGCGTCTGGAGTCGCGGCGCGGGCGATCGGCGCGCCGGGCAGCAGGTCGAGGATGGAACGACCGAGTCCGTGCTCTTCCGAAATCTCAAACATGGCGCACGCCGCCTGGTTGATCAGCACGATGCGCTGCGACTCGTCGAACGAGATGATCCCGTCCATCGCGGTCGTGATCACCGCCTGCATGCGGGAGCGATTCTCCTCGAGTGAACGCTCCATCAGCTTGCGCGCCGTAATGTCTTCTCGGATACCGACGAGGTGCGTCGTTTCGCCGGCTTCGTTGAGCAGCGGCGTCACCGAAACCTCGTGCCAGTACACGCCCTCGTCCGCGGCACCCTCGATTTCCCCCGACCAGGCGCGACCGGCCGCCGCCGCGGCTTGTGCCTCGGGCGAGGCGAGCAAGCGCCGCAGCGACACGTCGCCGCCGCCATCATGCCGCGCCAGCCGTTCAAACGCACGGTTGTAGAAGATCGGTCGTTGCTCGGCATCAGCCAGCAGCACGCCTTCCGCGATGGCGTCGAGCGCGCGACGCAGCAGGCCCAGCGTCTGTTCGGCCGTGTGCGTCGGCGTGATGTCCTGCCACACCACACAGAGGCTCGCCACGCCACCCGCCGGAGCGGGCACCGGACGCCATTTCACGACCAACATGCGACGCACCCCATGGCGGTCGACCGCGGACACTTCACACTGGCAACCGCGCCCACCCGCCGCCGCCAGCTGGCAATCCTCCAAGGTCGCGCGCTCCGGCGCGGCGAAGGGTTGAGCCAATGGGCAGTCCCTCCACGCAAAGTCCGGCCAGAGCAGCGCAGCGAGCTGGGTGGCGGCCGCGTTGCCGTAGCGAACGGTGCCCTCCGGCGAACACAGCAGCACGGGCTGGTCGAGCGCCTCAAGCGTCGCGACCTGCACGTCGTACGGTCCTGCAGGGTCGGCCGTGCTCATTCCAGCAACCGGCAACGACTCGCGCGGGGAGCGGAGAGTGCGATCAACTGTTTCCCAAATGGGGCGGTGAGAAGCGTGGACACGGGGCAAACGCGACGGTTGGCAGGAGACCAGTCGGAACGGGTAATCAACAACATCCGACGTCGTTGGTGCGACGAAAAACTTTCACCCCCGAATTTTGAACCTCTCGCGCGGGCATGCGTCTTTCTCCGCGTCAGAGTTACCCGTTCTTTTTAGCGTAGTTCATAGTTTGTAGTTTGATAAGTCGGCAAGGGCGCTGGGTTTTCCCAGCGCCCGTACTGTTTCTGGACGCGGCGCAGCGGGGCGGATCGCCCTCGACAACCCTATGACCACCGGCGTTGCCTGAACCGCCATGGCTGATTTTCGCGTTTTCTGCAGCCCGTCCGAACGGGAGCCGCGCCAACTGGTGCTGAGTGCGGACGAGTCCCATCACCTGGTCGCCGTGAACCGGGCCCGCACCGGGGACACGGTCGTCGCCTTCGATGGGCGCGGCCGCGAATGGATCTGTGAGCTGGCGACGGCCGACAAACGAGCGGCCGTGCTCAACGTCCGGTTTATCCAGCCCACCAAGCCGCTGGGCTACGAGATGACGCTCGGCCAGGCGCTCCCCAAGGGCGGCACGATGGACGACATCGTGCGCAAAGCGACAGAGATTGGCGTTACGCGCATCGTGCCGCTGGAGAGCGAACGCACGCAGGTGCACCTGGAGGCGGGTCGATCGGACAAGAAACGTGAAAGATGGGAAGCGGCCGCGCTCGAGGCCTGCAAACAGTGCGGCAATCCGTGGCTGCCGGAAATTGCGCCGTTGCAGCGCGCGTCCACTTTCATGGAGAGCGCCCGCGATTATGACCTGAAGTTGATCGCCAGCCTCCATCCCGGCGCACGTTCGCTGAAAGCGGTGCTCGCGAGCGGCCAGCGGCCGCCCCGGCGCGTCCTGTGGCTTGTCGGTCCCGAAGGCGATTTCACCCCGGCCGAGATGAGTGTCGCTCAATCCGCCGGTTTTGAACCGGTTACGCTGGGGCCGTTGGTGCTGCGTTGTGAGACTGCCGCGGTGTACGCGCTCGCGATCCTCAGCTACGAGCTGCAGCAAGGGGCGGCGTAAGGACAGTTCGCCGCAAAAACGCTTAATAGGCGCAAGGCAGCGGAGCGGCCGTTTCTGACTGCTCCCGTCCGACCTGCTTCCGCGTCTCCTGGCGCCGAGCCGGCCCTGATGCCCTTACCAAACCAGCAGGCCGCCGGCAAACGTCAGACCCGCGCCGACGCTGCAGAAGATGATACGGTCACCGGGTTGGAAGATGCCTTCCTCGGCGCCCCAGCCGAGTGCCATCGAAACACTCGCGCCCGAGGTGTTGCCGTACTTGCCGATGGTGATGACGAACCGCTCAAACGGGATGTCCACCCGCTTGCTGACGGCCCGTAGGATCCGCTCGTTCGCCTGGTGCGGCACGATCCAGGCAATGTCCTCCGGCTTCAGGTTGTGCCGCTGCAGCGTGGCCTGAATCTCATCCGCGAAGGCGACCACGGCGTGCTTGAACACGGCGCCGCCATTCATCTGCAGGTAGAAGTCCTTGCAGTCCACGTCTCCCGGCTGCGGCCAGGGTTTGGTCGCCCCGCCACCCAGACGTTGAATCGCCGCAAACTGCGTCGCGTCACCCGAGAGCGACATGCGATGCAGGCGGTGCCCGTCGGGAGCGTCGGTCAAAATCGCCGCGCCGGCTCCATCGCCAAACAGAAAAGCCGTTTCCGGATCCTTGGGATTGGTGATGCGGGAAAGGATTTCCGCCGTCACCACGATCAGGTTTCGGGCCGTGCCTCCGCGGATCAGCGAGCGACCGATTTCCAGCGCGTACAACCAGCCGGAGCACGCAGCATTCAGGTCGAAGGCGAGCGCCCGCGGAATACCGAGCTGTTTGGCCAATGCGCTGGCCATCGCCGGAACCGGCTGGTCCGGCATAATCGTGGCCATGATCACGCCATCGATCTGCGTCACGTCGACTCCGGACTGGGCCAACGCGTGCTGCACCGCGATGGCAGCCAAGCCGGTGGCCGTCTCGCCTTCGCTCGCGTAACGCCGTTCCCGGATTCCCGTCAGCCGGTGCATCTCCTCCACCGTGCGGCCGGGAAACTCGCGAAGAATCTCACTCGTTGGTCGGATGTTTTTCGGCACCGCGTAGCCCACGCCAGCGATGCACACCGTCTCATCGCGGGCCGGCCCAGCGCAACTCGGGGTCGGCTGCACCGCCGAAGCCGGAGCCGCCGCCTTGGCCCGGGTCTCCAGGTAGCGGGTAACATCATCACCCGAGACGCGGCCGCCGGGGCCGGTGGCCGGAATATCGCTCGCCGTCGCCGGATCCAAACCGGCTTCCTGCGCAAGTTTGAGCGCGCGCGGCGTCCATTGCGGACCGGACGACGGAGCCACGGGTGCGAGCCGCGGCGCGCTGGTCACGCGAGGCGCCGAGGCCGGAGCTGGCGCGGGGCGATTCGCGTTCGACGCAGCTGACACCGGTGCGGGCGCCGTTTTGACCAGTGCTCCGTCGGCTGACGGTTTCACTTGGAGATGTTTCAACGCGATATCCGCCGTCTCGATCCGCATGAACGGCGCGCCCGAGGGCACGATATCGCCCGGACGGCAGGCGAGCTGCTGCAGGGTCCCGTCACACGGGGCCTCGAATTCGAACACGGACTTATCGCTCTCCAACTCGGCGATCTTCTCCCCTTTCGCGAGCCGGTCGCCGGCCTTCACCTTCACGTCGATCACCGTGAGCTCGTTTACCGTTGCGCCCATGGAGGGCATCGGAACATCGATCAAAAAGGTTTCCATGCAGGTCCGCAGAGGGGCCGCGAATCTGACCCAGCTGCCCGCCCCGGTCAATGGTTCACGCTGAACCTGTTAACCGTCTGATGAACAGAAACCGCGCGCGGCCCCGCGTCGTGGGCGGCCGACTCAGGCTTGTTCGCGCACCACGCGCCAGACCGCCAAACACCGACCAACCAACGCCGTGAGGTCCGCGAGCGGCACCATGTTGGGGCCGTCGGAAATTGCATTCGCCGGATCCGGGTGCGTTTCGATGAACAACCCGTCGGCACCGGCAGCCAGCGCGGCGCGGGCGAGCGGCTCCACGAATTCGCGCTGCCCACTGCTCTTCCCCCCGCCCGCGCCCGGCAGCTGCACGCTGTGTGTGGCGTCAAGGATCGCGGGAAAGCCGTTCGCCTTCATGATCGGGAAGGCGCGCATGTCCACGACCAGGTTCTGGTAACCAAAGGTCGTGCCGCGCTCAGTCTGCCAGATTTCCCTGGCCTGTCCCTCACGCAGTTTCCCGGTGACGTGCACCATGTCGCCGGGTGCGAGGAACTGGCCTTTTTTCACGTTCACCGCACGCCCGCTGGCCGCCGCAGCCAGCAGCAGGTCCGTTTGCCGGCAGAGGAACGCCGGGATCTGCACGACGTCGCACACCGCCGCCACCGGTGCGATTTGGCTGGCGTCGTGCACGTCGGTGAGCACGGGGAAACCGTAGTCCCGCTTCACCATCGCGAGCAGTTCCAGTCCCTCCTCCAGACCCGTGCCGCGCGGCCCGGCGATCGATGTGCGGTTGGCCTTATCAAAAGAGCCCTTAAAAACGATCGTCAGCTCGCGTTGGGCGTCGCGCAGGGCGGCCAGCGTCGTCGCGACCGCCCGGCACACCGCCTCGTTTTCCAAGGAGCAGGGGCCGGCAATGAGGAGCAACTTGGCGGGATCAAAAATCACGACGGAGCGGAGAGAGGTTTAGACCAACGAACAAAGCCAACGGCGGAGAATCACGTCCTGGCCTTGGTGGACTTGCGGGCCGCTTTCTTCGCCGGGGTCTTCTTCGCCGCCGTCGTCTTCTTTTTCGCCGACTTGGCAGCAGACGTTCCGCCGCCCGTCCGCACCTTCCGACGTTTCAGCGCCGCGGCCACAAAGGCGGCGAACAGCGGGTGCGGCTGGTTGGGCTTGGACTGGAACTCCGGGTGAAACTGCACCGCCAGGAACCACGGGTGGTCCTTCAGCTCGATGATCTCAACGAGATTGCGCCGCGGATTGATGCCGCTGATGACGAGACCCGCCCGTTGCAGGGCGCCGACATAGGCGTTGTTGACCTCGTACCGGTGACGGTGGCGCTCGCGGATGCTCTCCGCGCCGTACGCCTTCCGCGCGAGGGTGCCAGGAGCAAGGGCGCACTCATAGCTGCCGAGCCGCATCGTGGCACCTTTATCGATGATCTTCTTCTGCTCCTCCATCATGTTGATCACCGGATCCGCGGGCTGCGGATCAAACTCGGTGCTGTTGGCGCCGGGGAGTTTCAGCACGTTGCGAGCGTACTCAATCACCGCGATCTGCAGGCCGAGACAGAGGCCGTAATACGGCACCTTGTTCTCGCGTGCATAACGGGCGGCCGCGATTTTGCCCTCCGTCCCGCGATCACCGAATCCGCCGGGCACAAGAATGCCGTCGAGCTGGCGCAGCACGGCCGTGCCGTTGCGCTTCTCGAGGTCCTCCGCGTCAATCCGCAGGATGTTCACCTTGCAGTTGTTCGCGCTGCCGGCGTGCGTGATCGACTCGTAGACGGATTTGTAGGCGTCCTGCAGTTCGATGTACTTGCCGACGACACCGATCGTCACCTCGTGGGCCGGGTTCTTGATCCGGCGGACGATCTCGTGCCAGACGTTCTTCGGCGGTAACGGGCGCTTTAGCCCAAACAACTCAACCACCAGTTCGTCCAGACCCTCTGCCTGCAACGCGAGCGGCAATTCGTAGATCGAGTTCACGTCGCGGCACTCCACGACAGCCTTCACCGGCACGTTGCAGAACATCGAGATCTTGTCCCGCATGCTGTGCTCCATCGGGTGATCGCACCGGCACACGACGATGTGCGGCTGGATACCGATCTCGCGCAGTTTCGCGACCGACTGCTGCGTGGGCTTGGTCTTCAGTTCACCGGCCGCCGACAAGTACGGCACCAATGTGACGTGGATAAAAACGCAGTCGCGCGGGCCCACCTCGAGGGCGAACTGCCGCATGGCCTCGAGGAACGGCAACCCCTCGATGTCGCCGGTCGTGCCGCCGATTTCGGTGATCAGCACATCGACGTCCTTCCCGCCCTGGTAGATGCGCTCCTTGATCTCATTCGTGACGTGCGGAATCACCTGCACGGTCTTGCCGAGATAAACACCGCGCCGCTCCTTCTGGATCACGGCCTCGTACACCTGGCCGGACGAGAGGCTGTTGAGCCGGGAGAGTTTGCCGCTGGTGAAGCGCTCGTAGTGCCCCAGGTCGAGGTCCGTCTCGGCGCCATCCTCCAACACGTAGACTTCGCCGTGTTGGTACGGGCTCATCGTGCCGGGATCAACGTTGAGGTACGGGTCGAATTTCTGGATGCGCACCTTCAGGCCGCGCAACTCCAGCAGCGCCCCCAACGCTGCCGCCGTCAGGCCTTTGCCCAACGACGATACGACTCCGCCCGTCACGAAGATGTATTTCATCGGGTTCGGATAAGACTTACGCAGGAGGTTGAGCAAGGCTGGAGACGGCGCGGAAGCGCGCGCCCGAGGAAGGCAACGTTTGCCCGAGCCGCTTACGGGTCCGTGGCAGCACCTCTCAAGCCGCGATCGAACCCGCCACTGTCACGACGGTTTGGTTACCCCAACCACCAGAAAAGCAGCACCAGGATTCCCACGATCACCGCGGCCATCAGGACCAGCGAGACCGTCCACTTGATGACTTTGAAGAACAGCCACAGCAGGCCCGCCCCGACCAGCACGGCACACAGCACCACGAACCATCGTGGATACTGGGCCAGATTCTGCCAGGCGCTCTCGAACATGCCCAAGTGAGTGCGCAGCACGCTTCGACGCCAAGCAATTCCCCTTGCCGGACCCGCTGCCCGCTCACCAACCTGCGGCCACGTGCATTCAAAACCGCAACTTCTCTGCTGGCTGACCTGTGACGGCGTCCACATCGACCCGGGCACCGGCAAGCACACCATTCTCGGCGTCTTCTCGAACATCCGCGGTCGCCAATTTCCCATTACGCACCCGTTCATGATCTGGTTCCTGACGCTCTCCGACGCCCCCGCCGGCGAGCACAAGATCAAGATCTCGATGGGTTTGGAGCCGACCGAAATGCAGACGCTGATCGAGCGACCGTTCGTCTCCCAAGGGCCGCTGCAGCGGATCAATCTCATCAACGAGATCCGCAACCTGACGTTCCCGCAACCGGGCGACTACAGCATCGTGATCGAGGTCGACGACGAGCCACTGCTCGCCACGAGCCTCGCCGTCTCCAACTAACGAATCAACGATCTGCGCGGGACGATCACCGTCTCGCGGCGCGGCGCAGCATCGAAGCCTCGGATCGCGCTGCGCTGCTGCGGCTCCTTGATCAGCAGACCGCGCCACTCGTTCGAGGCCATCGAACCCCGCGTTGTCTGCGCCGCCCGCCGCCTCCGTCCGTCCCCCTCCCTCTTCCAACGCGACCTGCTGTATCTGAATCATGTCTAAATCCGCCCTTGAACTTGTTGGTGTCGGTTCGCCGATCATGGATCTACTGGCGCCGGTGCCCGAAGCGTTTCTCCAGCAGGTGCGCGGCGAAAAAGGCGGCATGGTCCTCGTCGACGCCGACGAGATGCAGCAGATCGTTGCACGACTGGCCGAGCCACCCGCCACGTCGACCGGCGGCTCCGCGGCCAACGCCACGCTCAACGCGACTCGGCTGGGCCTGCGCACCGCGTTTGTCGGCAAGCTCGGCAACGACGAGATGGCGCGCCTCTACCGCACCCGTTTTGAGGCCTTGGGCGTGCAGACCTCCCGCTTCAAGCGCGGCGAACTGCCCAACGCCCGGTGCCTCGCACTGGTCACGCCCGACGCGCAACGCACGATGCGCACGTGTCTGGCCGCGGCGATGACCCTGTCGCCCGACGAAATTTCACCCGCGGATTTTGCGGGCGCACGCCACGCCCACATCGAAGGCTACCTGGTGTTCAACCAGGCCCTCGCCGACGCCGTTCTGAGTGCGGCCCGCGCGAGCGGCTGCACCGTCAGCCTGGACTTGTCATCGTTCGAAGTGGTTGGCGCCGCGCGCGAGTGGCTCTTCTCGCAATTTCACCGCGGGCTGGATGTGGTCTTTGCCAACGAGGACGAGATCCGCGCCCTTTTCCAGGATCAGGAGACCGATTACGCCAATCTGGCGCGGCGTCTGGCCGGCCACGGTGTCGTCGCCGCAGTCAAGGTCGGCAAGGACGGCGCGTGGATCGCCCAGGGCGACGAACTGCACCGGATCGAACCCGTGTCGGTGCCCGACGTCCTCGACACCAACGGGGCCGGCGACGCATGGGCGGCGGGTTTTCTCGCCGGTTATGTGCGCGGCCTGCCTTTGCCGGTCTGCGGCAGCATCGCTTCGTTGATGGGCGCCGAGACGGTCCGCCACATGGGCCCGATCATTCCCGACCAGGCGTGGAGTGACTTCGCTCCGCGTGTCCGCGGTCTGCTGGCGAGCTCCGCCGTCGCCTGACGGCTCACGAATCGAACACCTGCTCGAGACCGCGCAGGTAATCGAGATAGAACTGCACGACGGTCAGCGCGACGAGACCGGCCGCCGTGAGAAACAGGGCGGCCGTCACGAGCGCCACCGCCAGCCACAACGCGCGGCCCGCTTGCGCGCGCAGCGATGCGTGCAAACGCAGCAGCCCGTCATCGAGCGAACCGGTGCTTTCACCCGTGCGATACACGGTGACGAAGTCCGCGGGAAACACGCCCAGCGCGGACAGCGTCGGCCCCGGCGGCTGACCCCGCTCAATCGTCTGACCGATTGAGCCGATCGCCGCACGCAAGGCTGGCCAGCGAACCGCCTGCCCAGCGGCTCGCCAAGCCATCAGCAGCGGCGCACCCGCTGCGAGCAGGTGGGCCAAGATCAGCGTGACGTCGGCGACCTCCCGCGTCCGTAGGTAACGGCCAAATACCGGCAGTCGGGTGGCCAGCGCAAACAGCCCACCACCAGCGCTGCGCGACCACAGGAACAGCGCGGCGACCACGGTCCAGAACGGCAGCAGGACGACTGCGAGCCCGCGAAGGTAGGCAATCGGCCGCCAGGTGAAGCCCGTTTCCCAGTCGATCATGCCGCGCAGCGGCAGCACCAGGGCCGCGAGGTGGAGAAGAATGACGGGGTAGAGGCACGCGAGCAAAAGGCGCGTTTTCGCCTCGGCGGCGACGGCGTGACGTTCCGCCAAGGCCCGGAGCAGTGCCGGGGTCCGCCCGGATTGGGACCCCGCCGCAAGCACCTCCACGTCGGCCGTTGGTATCCAACTGGCGGATTCGCGCCAGGCGCGGTCAGCCGGCCCGCCCTGCTCAAGCGAGCGCCGGACGCGCGCGATCGCCGGGTCGGGTTCGTTGTCCGCGAGCGCCGTCACCAACGGAATACCGGCGTCAAGCCGTTGGGCGAGTTGCTGATACCAAGGGCTGAGCTTCCGGGACGAGGCGCGCATGAAATGGAGCCGCGAGTGGCGGTGTTCCCGCTCGTACGTTGAGCCAAACGACCGCGCGACGGAAGCGTGCTCTTGTCTCTCCGCTAGCGCTGACTCACCTGCCCCGCCAGGGCGGCGACATGGCTGATCAACTCAGCAGCGTCGACCGGCTTTGTGAGGTGCTGGTCAAAACCTGCATCCAGCGCCTTCGCCTGGTCCTCATTTCGTGCATACGCCGTCAACGCGAGCGCAGGGATCCCGCCGCCCCGCTCCGCCGGCAACGCGCGCACCTGTTGAATCAACTGGTAGCCATCTTCCTTGGGCATCCCGATGTCACTCACCAGGACATCAAACGCGGCCCCCTCGATCGCCCGGAGCGCGGCCGGCGCCGAACTCACCAGTTCCACCTTGGCGCCACGATCGGAGAGAATTCGGCAGAAGAGCGTGCGAGCATCCGCCTCGTCATCGACGACCAGCACACGCACGCCATCCAGACGGAGCGATCGATCAGGCGGCCGCAACTCCCGCCCGCGTTCAGGGGCCGCCGGCGGTTCGCTTTCGGGTGTGGGCTTCAACCCTGTCAGCGGCAACCAGACGGCAAACGTGGCGCCGCGCCCGGGCCCGTCGCTCGTCACGCTCACGCTGCCGCCATGCGATTCAGCCAGGTGCTTCACGATCGACAAGCCCAGCCCCAAGCCTCCGTGCTTGCGCGTGATCGAGGCGTCCGACTGACGGAAACGATCAAAAACGTGCGGCAGAAACTCCGGTTCGATGCCCGCGCCGGTGTCGGCCACCTCAATCTCCACACCGGCGCGCGCCGGTCGTAGCGACACCGTCACCGTGCCACCGGACGGCGTGAACTTCACGGCGTTGTTCACCAGGTTCCAGACAACCTGCTGCAGCCGCGCTTCGTCGCCTTGCAGCCGGCTCACCGCCGGGTCGAGCCGGGCCACCAGCTCCACTCCGCGCGCCTCGGCGGCGGTGCGCACTGTCTCCATCCCCGCCCGCACCACCTTGGGAAGGTCCACCTCCGTGACCTGGAGTCGCAGTTTTCCGGATACGATCCGGCTCATGTCCAGCAGGTCCTCCACGATCTGCGTCTGCGTCCACGCATTGCGTTCGATGACCTCGAGCGCCTCGTGCACCTCGTCAGGTCCGGGCGAACCCTGCCGGAGAAACTGCGCCCAGCCCGAGATGGCGCTCAACGGCGTGCGCAGCTCATGGCTGACGGTGGCGAGAAACTCCTCCTTCATCCGGTTTGCGCGCTCGGCCTCGGCCCGCGCCGCGCGCTCCCGCTCCAGCAGGTGTTCGCGGTCGTGGAACTTCTGCTCCAGTTCGCGGTTGAGCTTGAGCAATTCACGTTCGGCCCGTTGCAACTCGCGATTCCTCCGCAGCGCCGCGTCATAGACCGACAGGAGCAGGTCCAGCACCTGTGGTTTCGCCGCGTTAATCGTGTACGTCTGTCCGCCGGCCTTCACCTGTACACTGCCATCGGGCTGCTCGCGCGCGATCAGCTCACGGTTGGCCAGCACCTCACGCACACGCGAAAGCAGGTAGTCCTCGGTGAACGGCTTCCCGATGAAGTTGTCCGCACCGCATTGCAGTCCCGCGATGATGTCGCGCGGGTCGGACAAGGCTGTGAGCAAAACGACCGGCACGTGGCGCAGCGCCTCAAGGGACTTCAACTCACGGCACAACTGGTACCCATCCATGACGGGCATGACGATGTCCGTGACCACGAGGTCCGGCAGCTGCCCGCTCGTGGCGAGCGTGAGCGCCTCCTGTCCATCCTTCGCCGCGACCACGGAGAAACCGGCCTGCTCCAGGTGAACCTGGAGCAGGTGCCGCTGCGTGGCGCTGTCTTCAGCGATCAGGATTGTCGGCATGGTTTCACGGGGTCGCGAACGGGAGCGCCGCGAGTGTCGACGCAATCCGCTCCGGTGGGAGGACCAGTTCTGCCGCCCGGAGCCGGATCGCCTCCGCCGGCATGCCAAAAACGATCGAGGACGCCTCGTCTTGCGCGATGGTCAAGGCGCCGGCTTGGCGGAGCGCGAGCAGCCCATCACTGCCATCGCGCCCCATGCCGGTCAGCAACACGCCCACGGCACTCGAGCCGAACGCGCGCGCAGCGGCCTTGAAGGTGAACGAGACCGAGGGGCAAAACGCATCGCCCGCGCGCGGCGGTTGCGGCCAGAGCGCACCGAGTGAGGAAAAGCCCAGCTGCATGTGCTCCGGAGCCACGTATACCGTATTTGGCGACAAGCGCTCGCCCAGCCGCGCCTGCAGCACCGGCCGCCCCGCCACGTCGCTCAACCACATGGAAAAACCCTCGACGAAGCCTGACGCGATGTGCTGCACCACCACCACCGGCACCGGAAAGGCGGGAGGCAGCGCGGCAAAGATCTCCTTCATCGCCGATGGCCCGCCCGTGGAGGCACCTATCAGCACTACCCGTGCTGGCGCCATGGCTCGTGGCACTTCCAGGGTTGTCGGCGCCGTGGACGAAGCGCTCGGGGTGCGATTCCAGCGGCGGACCACCTTGACCTCCGACATCAATCGCACGGTCTGCACCAGATGCTCCGCCTGCGCGCTATAGTCGGGATGGCTCGGCCCGTGCGGTCGCGGGATGAGCGCCAGCGCGCCAGACTCCAGTGACCGAAACGTGGCTCGCACCTCTTCGGTGATCTCGTTGCCCGTCACCACGATGATCGGCGTGGGCTGCGTCTCCATGATGTTGCGGATCGCGGTCGGCCCATCCATCCGCGGCATGGTGATGTCCATCGTCACCAGGTCCGGTTTATGCCGGCGCACCGCCTCGATGGCTTCTTCCCCGTTCGTGGCGTACCCGACGACGCGGATGCCCGGCGCCGCGTCCAGCACTTCACTCAAGTAGTGGCGCGCCACCGCCGAATCATCAACGATCAGCACCCGGATCATCAGAGGAGGCGACGAACGGTTTGTAGCAGATCGCTTTGATCGAAACTGCTTTTCACCACGTAGGCGTTGGCGCCGACGTCCACGCCACGCTCCTTGTCTTCGCGACTCGCCAGCGACGTCACCAGGATGACCGGCAACGTGGATAAGTTGGGATCCGACCGAAGGCGACGCGTCAGCTCAAAACCGTCCAACCGCGGCATCTGCACATCGGAAATCACCAGGTCGCTCGGCTCGTACTTCAGCGCCGTCAGTGCTTCGATTCCGTCCACCGCAGTCCGCACCTCAAATCCCGCTCCCTGCAGAATACTCTTCAGCAGCGTCCGTGACGTGATCGAATCCTCCACCACCAAGATCCGGCGCCGCCGCGACACCACGGGCGCAGGCGCTGCCGGCACGGTCGGGCTGGCCGTCCGCTGAACCGCCGAGAAAACAAGATCGCTGGCATTCAACACCGGGACCACCTGACCCGAACCGACGATGGTGGCTCCGGCGATATGTCGCACTCGGGGCAGCAACCGCCCCAGATTCTTCATGACGATCTCGGATTCGTACGGGATGTCATCGACCCGACAGGCGAGCTGCAGCCGCCCGCTGGAGATCACCACCACAAAATCGGCCACCGGAGTCGCGCCCGGCTCCGCTGACGGCAGGCGCAACAGGTCGGCCAACGGCACGAGTGGCACCGGCCGGTTGGCCACCATCAGCGTCGGCTGCTGCTTGATGGTCCGCAGCAACTTGGGCTGCACGCGCAGCACTTGGCGGACGTAAGTCGACGGCAGGACAAAGCGCCGGCCGCGCGACCGCACAAAGATGCCACGGAAGCGCGCCAAGGTGATCGGCAAGACGAGCCGGAACGTGGTGCCGGCGCCCGAATGTTGTTCGACCGAAACGCTGCCGCCCAGCCGCTCCACCTTCTCCTTCACGATCGCCAGTCCCAAGCCCCGGCCCGACAACGCGGAGCCTCCCGGGCTGGTCGTGGAAAAACCCGATGCGAAAAGCAGCGCGAGCGTTTCGGGTTCACCCAGCTGCTCGGCGGCGGCCGCAGTGATGAGCTGCTGTTGAACAGCGAGCCGCCGCACGCGCTCCAGATCCACGCCGCGACCGTCGTCCGTCACGATCACCTCAACACTTCCGCCGGCCTGCTCGCGCACCCCCAGGGTCAACGTCGCCCGCGCAGGTTTGCCGCTTTGCTGGCGCTCCGCCGGGCTTTCGATGCCATGGTCGATGCTGTTGCGCACCAGGTGCGTCAGCACATCGCGCAACTCGTCGAGCACCCGGCGATCGACGCCCATCTCCGCGCCTTCGAGCACAACCTCGACCTCCTTGCCCTGGCTGGCTGCCGCCTGCCGCACAAAAGCCGGAAACACCTGCAGCAACGTGCTACACGGCGTGACGAGCAGCTCCTTCGTGTCCTGCAGCAAACCGTCGACCAGTCCGCCCAACCAGTTTTGCTCCCGCCGCTCGCCGCGGCCCGCCTGCTCGACCGCCGTGCGCACCCGACCGGCGTAGTCCTCGTTCCACTCCAGAAAGCCCAACAGCTCGCCCAGCTCTCGATTGATCGGCGCCTCGGGATTCTCGTCGAGCCAGCGCCGCAGTTTGGTCAGCTGCGGCAGCAACCGCGTCCACCGCCGCCGCCACGCGGACGCGTCATCACGCGCTTCGGACCAGCGCGCCAGGCGCTCCTCTGCCACCGCTTTGAGCGCGAGCAGCTCCTCTGCCTGCAACAGGACGGAGTCGATGCGTTCGGCCGAGACCCGAACCGTGGCTTCCCGACTGCCGCCCTCCAGCACGGGCCCCGCGGGTGTCGATGTGGCGGCGCGCGCGACAGGCGTCGGCGCGGTGGGAGCGGGTTCGGCCGCCACGAGCCCGAGGCGCTGCTGCAACTCCGTGAGTTGCCCGTGGAGGTGCTCCCATTGCGCCGCGTCCGGCACTGCTCGCCGCGTTTTCAGCCCCGAAAAAATCTCCTCGAGCCGGTCGCACAAACCCTCCACCTCGCGTTCACCGACCAGGCGCGCGGCGCCTTTGAGCGTGTGCGCCTCGCGAAAAATTGTTTCGACGAGCTGCTGCTGGCGAACGGGATCCTGCTCCGTTTCAAGCGAACGCAGCCCCGCCGCGATCGCGGACCAATGGTCCTGCGCCTCCCCCTCAAAAATCGTGAGGAGCCGCCGCTGCAGCTCGGGATCCGGAACACTCACGTGCGAACCCGCTAGACGGTGAAGCGTCCGGCCAGCGTTTTCAGCTTCTGGCCCAACTCGTTGAGATTACGCGCGCCGGCCTCAGCCTGCTGCGTGCCCGACGCATTCTGACGGCTCGCCTGCAGGATGTTCTGCATCGCGCCGGCGACCTGATCGACGCCGATCAGTTGCTGCTGGCTCGAGGCCGTGATCTGCGTCGCCGCCTGGGCCGCTGTGACGATGGTCTCGGCCAGCGCGCGGATCGTCTCACCCGACTGGTTGACCTGCCGCACGCCGACGTCGACGGCCTTGCTGCCCTGCTCCGCCGCCATGACCGCCGCTGTCGTGGCTTTTTGGATATCGTTGAGAATCGTGCGAACCTGGCTGGTCGCCTCCTTCGACTGGCTGGCGAGGCTGCGGATCTCCTGTGCCACCACGGCGAAACCGCGGCCGTGCTCGCCCGCCTTCGCCGCCTCGATCGCGGCGTTGACCGCGAGCAGGTTCGACTGCTCCGCTAGGTCGTTGACCGACGCGATGATGTCGCTGATCGCCTGGCTCTGCTCGCTCAGCCGCACAATCGTATCCGCGACGATCTCCATCTGCTCGCGGATCGCCTTCATGCCCTCGATCGAGTCTTCGACCGCCTTTCGGCCAGTGTGCGCCGAGTGCACCGCCTTCTGTGCAACGTCGGCGACGTGGCCAGCCTTCTGCGCCGATACCTGCGCGGTCTGCTTCACCTCCTCAACGGTGGTGGTTGTTTGGCTGACCGCCGTGGCCGTTTCCGTTGCACTCGCCGCGATCTCGGCCGTCGCGGTCGAGATCTCGCTGGCTGACGTGGCCAGCACGCTGACGCCTTCCTGGATTTCCGCCTGCACCGTGCGGAAATTTTCGAGCATGCCGGCAAACGCCCGCGCCAGCACCCCAATCTCGTCGTCACGACGTTTCAAATACAACGACGAGCGCAGGTCGCCGCGCGACACGCGCTGGGCGGCGGCGAGCAGTTCCTGCAACGGACTCGCGATCATGCGGCCGAGCACAAACACGCCGAAGACGCCGAGCACCATCGAGCCGAGCCCGGTCCAGAGGAGAACCCGTTTCGCCTGAACCGTGGTGGCACGGCTCGATTCCGCCGCTTGCGACGCGGCTGCGTCCATCCGCTGGGTGAGATCATAGGCGATCGCCCGCATCGCCTCGTAACGTTCCTGGTTCGCCTGAAGCGAAATGGAGCGGGCCTCCGGCACCCGCCCCTCCTCCGACAAACGCAGAACCGTTTCCCGCGCATTCACGAACGCCCCACGAATCACGCCGTATTCACGCATCTGTTGGCTGAAGTACGAATCGTTGGCGTGCCGGCGGACCAGCTCCTCCTCGATCCCTTGGTTCTCCTGCCGGGCGCGCCGGATCTCCTCCCGCCATCGGGGAATGTCGGGCGAGTTGGGCTCGGCAAGAATCATCAGTGCCGCCACACGCGCCTCGTTGTGGTTGTTGGTCAGCCGCGCGAGATCACGGACGGTGACCTGCTGCTCACGGACGCGCGCCTCTTCCGCGGTGAGTTCGGCGAGGCTGCGATAGGTGGTGGCGAACGCGATCGCGAGCAACGCGAGGATACCGCCGATGGTGAGGAACAGTTTCGCGCGGGTGGGAAGGTTGAGGAACCAGGTCATGGGGTCGGAAGGGCGAAGGAACGAGAGTGGTCAACGACGAGCTCCGGCAGCAGTTTCGGCAGATCCAGCACGAGCAATCCGGCGAGCAGGCCGCGCAGGTGCCGCGCGCGCAGTCCCGCTTCGGCAGGCAGCGGCTGCAGTTCGTCGAGGTCGAGCGGCACCGTTTCCAGCACCTCGTCGACCACCAGCGCGAACTCGGTCTCGTCCACCGAAAGCAGCGCGACCTGTTCCGCGCCGCCGGGGCTCGGCAGGCGCCAGAAGGCTTTCAGGTCGACCGCGGGAAAGATCCGGCTGCGTACATTGATCAGCCCACGGATGTGCGCCGGCAGGCCCGGCAAGGGCACACAATCGCGCAACGTGAGAACGCTTCCGGCCAGACGCGCATCGAGCGCATAACGCTCGTCGCCCAGCCGGACCACCAGGTGAAGCTGTCCGCGCGGTCGGGCCTCCACTGCGGTCCGGGCCCGGGCGAGCGCCGCCGCCCGTGCGGCCAGCACGGGCGCATCGTCGGCGGACGCATGGGCCGGGTCACTCGCGGCGGCGACGCGCTCCAGGTGCGCGCGCACCGCCTTCCAATCCACGGTGCGATTGGCCCGGCGCGGCAGGTGGGAAACGGAGTCGGAGGGCGGATTCACGGACGTGGTGGGACTGATGGTTCAGCAAGATTGGGCTGCGCTTCGAGCACGCTCAGCAGTCGCCCGGCGGTGAGCCCGTCCGTTCCCGGCACGACCTCGCCTCGTTGAAACACCTGCAACAGGCGCATGGCCTCCTGGAAATGGCGGTGCGCGCGCACCTCGTCGCCATCGTGGCGGGCGAGCGTGCCGAGCGAAAAGTGCGCCAGCAGGTGATTGGGTTCGAGAAACAGCACGCGCCGAAAAGCCGCGCCGGCGTCAACGGGCTGTTGTAGTTCCTGCAGGATACAGCCACGCAGGAAGTGCGCGCCGACGTTGAGTTTGTCCTCCATCAGCGCGCGATCACACAACGCCAGCGCCTGCTCGAGATCACCGGAGTCCGCCTGCTCCCGCGCCTGTTCGATCGTCGTGCGGATCGGGTTCTCCGTTGCCACAGGAGTGGGCACCACCGGCTCGAGGACGGGCGATGGCGCGGGCGCCGGTTCCGGAAAGGGTTGTATCGCGCCGGTTGCTACAGGCGTGAACGCGGGGCTGAACTCGGGCATCGCCACCGTCACGGTTGGCGTGGTGCGCCGCACGTAAACCGACGGCGCTTCCGCCAGCGGCTGGAAGCGTTCCGTCAACGTCGGGCTGGTGTCACAGGGGCTGACCGCCAGCACACCACCCTCGGCCAGCGCATGCCACAACCGATGCAGGATCACCTCCTGCCACTCGGTCGAGAAGTACATCAGCACGTTCCGGCAGAAGATCACATCGTAGCCGCCGGGTCGAAGCGGGTACGGATCCTCGACCAGGTTGAGGAGCGAAAACCGGACCCGGTCGCGCAACGCCGGCAGGATCTCGAAGGTGTTGCGCGGGCCGGCGCGGAAGTAGCGGGTTTTCAACCACGCCGGCGCATCGCGGAACGACCAGTTGGAATAGACGCCGCGGGTGGCCCGGGTGAGTGAGCGCGAGTTCACATCGGTGCCCAGCACCTTCCATGGGCGGCTCGCGGCATCGGGCAACGTTTCCTGGACCAGCATCGCCAGCGAATATGCTTCCTCGCCGGTTGAACAGGCGGCGCTCCACAACCGCAATTCGCCGTGTGGCTCGTGCCGGGCCGCGAGGCGCGGCAACAGATTGGCCAGCACCCGAAACACCTCGCCGTGCCGATAAAAATACGTCTCACCGACGGTGAGTTGGTTCGCGAGGGTCTGCAGTTGCGCAAACGTCGGCACGCCCACGAGCAGGCCGTTGGCCCAAGCCTCCACATCCGATACGCCCAGCTCCCGGCACGCCGCGACCACACCGCGCTCCAACTCATCCCAGCGATCCGGAGGAAACCGCAGCCCAATGCGCGCTGTGACAAACGCGCTCAGCGCACCGCGCGTGCTCTCGCTCAAGACCGAGCTCACGAATGATCCTCCCGCGCCAGGGCGGCGCCGAGCTGGGCCTCTTCATGGAGCGAGAGAAACGCGTCGAGGTCGTGAATGATGACGGTTTCTCCGTTGGTGGTGCGCGTAAGGCCGCGCACGGACTCGAGACCCGGCACCCATTGGCCCGGATCAGTCACCTGTTCCGCCGGTAATGTTTCCATGCCCTCGACCTGATCCACTGGCAGCCCAACCAGCCGTTCGCGAGCGCGCGCGAGGACCAGGTGATCGGCCGCTCGCGGCCGCCGCGGCGGTAGCCCGAACCGCTGCCGAACATCCAGCACGGGCACCCATTCGCCGGCGAGGTCCAGCACGCCCAGAACGATGCCGGGCGCACGCGGCAAGGGCACCACGGCCGGCCGTCGCAATACCCGCACGACCGATCCCAACGTCAGCGCGTAGCGACGTTGCTCCAGAACGAAGACCAGCAGGTCGACGCGAGACACGGTGGGGAGACGGTGAAGCTTGCCGCCAAGGGCGGCGGCGGTTCCGGCGACCGACCCGCCCCGCAAGCGTTGGTGCCCGGCAAAATGCAACACCACGACCGATCGATTTAAGGATCGGCAACGGGCACAAAAAAGCCGGGTCCCGTTGGGGGACCCGGCTGAAGAGATTCCGACTGAGATCAGTCTCAGAACTTGATCCGCAGATCGACGTAGTACAGCCGGCCGAGCGGGCTGTAGTAGGAAACGTCGACGTTGGACTCGTTGAACGCCTGCGGGGAGAGCGGCGGCATTTCGTCGAAGACGTTGTTCACGCCGACGGTCAGACGCGCACCCGAGAACAGGCCGCCGCGGAACCCGCGTCCGGTCAAGCGGCCAAAGGTGTACGAGGCCGAGACGTCCCACGGGGAGAACGACTCCACCGGGCGGCGCTGCAGCGACGTGCTGCTCTCAAACGTGATGCCACCGGGACCGATGTCGACGACGTCGTCGACGTACGTGTTAGCAACCATCGCGCTCCACGGCCCCTTCTTCCAGTCGAGGGTCGTGTACCAGCGCATACCCGGGACGGAACCCTGCGCACCCGTGCCACCATTGGTGATGTGGCCGGCGTATTCATAATACCGCTGCGTGGGCAGCGCCTGGAATTGGTAGTCGAGGAAGAACGCACCCGTCGTGCCGAACGTGATCTGGCCGAACTCCGTCTCCGGGAAGGCGTAGTCCACGGACACGTCCAACGCCCGCACCTTCTGGCCCGCGATGTTGATCAGCGAGTCGTAGATGAAGATCGTGTTGGCCGAGACACCGCTGCGCAGCATGTTGCCGAGCTGGCCGGGCGCCGTGATCGCCTGTGGCGTGCCAAAATCCGGATCTGGATTAAGGGCCCAGTTGCCGATGTGCACCTGGTTGATGTAGGGCGATGCGGGCCCGAGCTGATCGACGCTGCGCAGGATCTCCGTCGTGCCGGCCGAACCGACGAGGTCCACCTGATCGACGTCGATATAGTTCACCGTCAGCGTCAGGCCGGGCACAAAGCGCGGCGAATAGACGACCCCCGCGGACCACGTTTCCGCGGTCGAGGGGCGCAGATTCGGGTTCGAACCCGTGCGAGAACGAGCTTGGCCGTTGATTGCTTTACCTTCTGCGTCCTGAAAAACGTTAGGTATAACAGCCGTGGCCGTGAAGCCCTGCGTCGTCGGGCCGAAGAGTGAATACAGCGCCGGCGCAGTAAAGGCCTCCGAGTACGTCGCGCGGAACGTCAGTTCCTCGCTGAAGGGCTGCCAGCGCACGCCGTACTTCGGCACGTCGGACTTCCCGGCATCGCTGTAGTCTTCCCAACGATACGCGGCGGTGAAGTCGAGCGCGTGCAGCAACGGCGCCTGGAACTCGCCTTCGCCTGCGACCGGCAGGCGCACCTCGACGTAGGTGCCGGTGATGTCGCGATCGCGCGCGAACGGATTGAAGAGTGTCGCACCCGACCAGCGCGCGGCCGTCGGGCCGGAGCTGTAGGAGTTCGGGTCCGGCGTGCCGGAGAGGTCCTCCTTGATCTGCGCGAAGCCCACGGCGGCGCCGATGCCTCCACCCGGCAGGTGGAAGAGATCGTCCGTGCTCAGGGTGACGTCGAACTGCTTCAAGCCGCTCTCGAAGGTGGCCGAGGAAAAGCTGAAGATGTTCTCCAGCGACGCCGGGTTGTGCGCGTCGGGACGCGCAAAGACGTCCAGAGCCGGCTGGAGGATGCTATTGTCCGCGGTGATGGCCGCTTGCCACTGTGCGAGGTTTGTCAGGCCCGGCGGAGCCGCGAAGTCACGGAAGACTCGCGAATACCGACCACCGACCGTCGGGGTGCCGTTGGCGTCATAACCACCGGCCAGCGCCAACTGGAGGTTCGGCGAGTAGAGGACGTTGTGCACCTCGTTATAGAGCACGTTCTTGTTGTAGTTGTAGCCGACTTCCCAGACGTACTTCTCCAGAAACTTGCCATGCAGCACGCCGACGCCGCGCTTGAGTTCGGCCTCGTTGTAGAACTGGCGCGGATTCGGCACCTGACGCAGCGCGGCGAACATGCTCGAGCGCGTCGGATTGAACGGCGAGTTCACCGGCACCGTGGCGGTGACGGGCTGCGCCGCCAGCTGCGAGAAGCTGTCGCTCTTCGAGTACAGCCCTTCGAGACGCAGCTCGAGCAACTCGGGCACGATCTCGAAGTTCATCACCGCCGAGCCCGCTGTTTTCTCGGAATCCAGCGTCAGCGTGACGAGGGGCGAGAGGTCGAACGTGTCGGCGATCGGCTGAAAGGCGGACGCTTCATAAATGCCCGCAGCGATCAGGGCCGGCAGGTCCGCGTAGATCGCGTTCGCCCCGGTCGGCACCACTTCACTCGGCGATCCCAAGTCCGAACGCAGGAACGCCTGCGGGAAGTTGGTCGAGGCCGCGCTGACGGCACCGGAAATCGTCGCCGTGCGGCCCACAATCGGCGTGGAGAAGGGCCGGTCGGCCTGGAAGAGCGGTGAGATCTCCGACTTGCTGCCGGACACCGTCACGCTCACGCGGTCATTCTTCGCGCCCATCACGACGTAGGCGGAGCGCTCGTCGTAGTCGCCATCTCGGGTGGAGAACCCGTAGCGACCGCCGATTTCGATCCCCTCGTAGTCGCTGCGCAACTTCACGTTGACCACGCCACCGACGGCATCGGAGCCGTAGATCGCGGAGGCACCGTCGGTCAGCACTTCGATCGACTGCACCGCGGCGAGCGGGATCTGGTTCACGTCAACGAAGTTGCGGCCGCCGCGACCGTTGGCGCCGTTGGTCGGCAACCGGCGCCCGTTGAGGAGCACCAGTGTATCCAGATTTCGGACGGCCACCTGCGAGCCACCGATCGTGGAGTTGCCGCCCACGTTCGAGTTCGTGGCGCCGAGGTTGGCGTTGCCGGCGAAGATCGGCATCCGCTTCTGCAGCACCTCGAGCAGGTTGGTGTCGAGACCCGTCGAATCGAGTTCGGCGCGACCGAGCACAGTTACGGGGACTGCCACCGCATCAGCTGCCGTGGGAATGTTCGAACCCGTTACAATCAGTCGCTCGAGAGCGACCACGTCATCATCGGTTGACTCCTGCGCCCACACTGAGCCAGCCAGCCCGAGGCTCGCCGTCAGCGCATAGCAGGAGTACCGGCACCGCTTGTTCAGGCGGAGACCGTTCATAGTTGGTGTTGTCGTCGGTGTCGTTAGTCCAAATCGGCTAGGCAATTACCTAGCTTATTCGTTTGGCTGGCGCGGCAGTGTGCGGACCGACGCGGGGTAGGCGAATCAGAATCGCTCTCCGCTTGCATTAACAAACGCACTAATCCGCTTAGCTCAACGAGACACCGGTTCGCAGGAAATCCGATGAGTTCAACTAATGCTAGCCGATTGCATGAACTTACGCTGCACAACAACGCCGCGCCCGCGAAACGGTTCAATTTGGAAAATTCTTTGCCCTCAGAGTCCGAAACGCGCGAGGGTGTATCCACTCATGAGCGACGATCTCGCCCGTCTCGTCACCGGTCTCGCGCAACAGGCGCGTGCGGCCTCGTTGGTGCTCGGCACCACCCCATCGGCGCAGCGCAATCGCGCGCTGGAGCGCCTCGCGCAACTGCTCGACGGCGCGCACGAAACGCTGCTGGCCGCCAACCAGCGCGATCTCGCCGCCGCTCAGGAAAACGGCCTTTCACCGGCGCAGATCGATCGCCTCACGCTTACACCGGCGCGGCTGCAGCAGCTGGCCACCTCCGTGCGCGAGGTGATCGCGCTCCCGGATCCTGTCGGGGAAAAACTCGCGGAGTGGACACGCCCGAACGGCTTGCGGATCGAAAAGCGCCGGGTGCCGATCGGGGTCATCGGCATCATTTATGAGGCGCGCCCCAATGTGACGATCGACTGCGCCGTGCTCTGCCTGAAGAGCGGCAACGCCGCCATTTTGCGCGGTGGTAAGGAAATCTTTAATACAAACACCGCCTTTGCCGCGCTGATCACCGAGGCACTGCGCGATGCCGGCTTGCCCGCCGCGTCCGTGCAGCTGATCCCGACGACGGACCGCGCCGCGCTGCAGACCCTGCTGCGGCTCGACACTTACATCCACTGCCTGATCCCCCGCGGTGGCGAAGGGTTGATCCGCTTCGTCGCGGAGAACAGCACCATTCCGGTGATCAAGCACTACACCGGGGTGTGTTTTGTCTATCTCGACCGCGAAGCGGATCCGGACCTGGCGGAAAAGGTGACGTTGAACGCGAAGACCCAGCGCACCGGCGTGTGCAATGCCGCCGAGCAGCTGCTGGTGCATCGTGAAGCCGCCCCCACCCTGTTGCCGCGGATCGGTCGCGCGCTCGTGGCGAAAGGCGTCGAACTGCGCTGCGATGCGGCGAGCGCGCGCCTGCTGGCCGACGCGCAGGTGCCCTCCGTGCCCGCCCAGACCGACGACTTCCGCGCCGAGTTTCTCGCGCTGGTGATGGCGGTGCGGGTCGTCGACTCGCTCGACGAAGCGATTGAGACGATCAACCGCGATGGCTCCGGGCACAGTGACGCGATCATCACGCGCGATGCCGGAGCCGCCGCGCGCTTCCAGGCCGGCGTCGACAGCGCCGCCGTTTTTTGGAACGCCAGCACGCGGTTCAACGACGGCTTCGAATTTGGGTTCGGCGCCGAAATCGGCATCAGCACGGACCGCCTGCACGCTCGCGGGCCGATGGGGCTGCCGGAGCTTTGCAGCTACAAGTACGTCGTTACGGGCGAAGGCCAGGTGCGCGGCTGACCGGGCTCACTGCGGCCAGCACGGCAACAAAAAGCGCGCGACTGGGCGGTTGCGCGGCGCGCTGAACATTGCCACGCTCGGGAGGTCCAACCCGCCATGAACGCGACCCGCCTGTTGCTTCCCCTTCTCCTGGCCACCGTTGGCGCCGCGTTCGCGCAGTCCGAAGGTTCGCCTGCCGCCGAGCGGCAGCAGCCGATCTCAAGTCGGCCAACCTCGGCGCAACCTCCCGCAGCAGCAGCGGGCACCACCTCCTCCGTTGCCGCCGATTCGTCGGATGCAACGCGTCCGGGAACCCCTTCGGCGCCAGGAGCCGGCATCTCCTCGTCGCGCGATCGCGCGCTCTCGCCGGAGCTGAACGCCCGCCTCGCGGAGCGGATGCCGCGGTACAATCCGCCGCCTCCGCCGAGTGAACCGACGCCGGAGGAGGTCGAAGCCGCCCAGCCCAAGAACCAGATTATCCGCCTGCCAGAGGTGGTCGTGAGGGAAAGCCGCCCGCCGGTCTTCACCGATCGTGAACTGCACACGAAGCAGGGGTTGGCCGAACTCGCGATGAATCGCTACCTCAGCGAACTCGATCGCGGCCTCAACCGCTGGACGATCCCGCTCTTCGGTCAATCACCGGAACAGCGCGCCTTGGCGCAGTACGCGGAGGACGAGCGACTGCGTAATCTCAACCGCGCCACGGAGCGCGCCAATTTGATCGAGGCCAGCGAAGGCGCCGATGCCGCGCAGGCGTTTCGCGAGACGACCAACGACGCCTTTATCCGGTCGCCCTACCTGCCGCAGCCGAGCAGCCTGAATCGCGACTGACCGCGAGACCGTTGGAATTTGACTCAGTCTTCCGCCTCGGGGTGCGGGGACGTGTTGAGCAACGCCCGCGCGATCGCCGTCCATTCGTCGGCCAAACTTCCCTGCGGCATCGGCCGGTGCGCCCGGTTGTACCAATACGCTGCATTGCCCGCATCGCCTTCCTTCCGGTGCAGGTAGGCATGCACCCAGGCGCCGTCACGATCCCCTGCCTGCTGCGCCGCATCATGGGCACCGTCCCAATCGCCCTGGAGATCACGCCACAGCGCCTGTAGCGGCAAGGAAAGCGTGGCGGGGTCGGACAACGCCTTAAATTCGTCCACGGTCATGCCGCTCAAAGTGACGCGACCGGCGAATGTGGCAAACCCTTGCGATGGTCCGGGTTTGCCCTTGGTTTGCCGTCATGCGCGCCGCGCCTGTTGACCGACTGCTGCAACGCCTCACGTGGGAGGATCTCGATCTGGCCTACCTGCGGCGGCTCGTGGAGATCGCCCGCGACGAGGACCTCGCCGGACTTGGCCTTCGTCACCGCCCGAAGGCGACCGGCGATCGTTCCACGGGCAGTTTGCCGAGTTCGCCCCGAAGCAGCGAAGCAGACCTCGTCGCCCGGCGGCCGCTGGTGGTGTGCGGGCTTCCGCTCGTCCCGCTGATCCTGCGCGCCTACGGCGGCGGAGCAACGATGCAGCCGCGCAAGCGGGATGGCGCGCGGGTCGAGGCCGGCGAAGTGCTGGCCACGTTGCACGGCAACCCGCGCACCCTGCTCGGGGCGGAGCGGATTGTCTTGAACTTCATCCAACGGCTCTCCGGCGTGGCCACCGAAACCCGCCGCTACGTCGAGGCGCTCGGCGAAGGGCGCACCCGATTGTTGGATACACGCAAAACCACGCCCGGCTACCGCATGCTGGAAAAGTACGCCGTCGCGTGTGGCGGCGGCTGGAATCACCGGCTCGGGCTGTTCGACCGCGTGATGTTGAAGGACAACCACCTCGCCCTGCTCGGTTTCGCTAGTGAGCGCGGCGAAGAGGACACGCGGCTAGAGGAGGCGGTGCAACGCGCCCGGAAGGCCGCGCCGGACCTGCCGGTGGAGGTGGAGGTCGACCGGGTCGACCAGATTCCGCCGGTGCTCGCCGCGGGGGCTGACGTCATCCTACTCGACAACTTTCCGCCGGCTCGTCTGCGCCGGGCGATCGAGCTGATCCGTGGACGTGCCTTCACGGAGGCAAGCGGCGGCATCACATTGAAGGCGCTGCCGCGCCTGGCGGGCCTCGGGTTGGATTTCATTTCCACGGGTGCCTTGGTTCACCAGAGCGTGTGGGTTGACATCGGGCTCGACTGGCGGACCGCATGAGCACACCGGCCCCGGAAGTCGTGATCCTGCGAGCGCTGCTGGAAGCGGGCGAAGAGTACGTTTCCGGAGCGGCGCTGGCGGAGCAACTCGGCATGAGCCGGGTCGCCGTCTGGCAGCACACGGAGCGCCTGCGCGAGCAGGGCTTCGAATTTGAGGCGCAACGCTCGCGTGGATACCGGCTGAAGGCGCGTCCTTTCGGGCTGAACGCATCGCTGCTCGAGGCGCAACTCGCCGAACGCAGCCGCGGCGTGGGTCTCAACGTTCTGGATACGGTCGACAGCACCAACGACGAGGCCGCCCGCCGGCTCTCCGCCGGTTCGCCGGCGCCCTTTGTGGTGATCAGCCGCGAGCAAACGCGGGGGCGCGGACGGCTCGGGCGCACCTGGTTGAGCGAGAAGAACGGCAACCTTTACATCAGCTTTGCTTTCCGACCGCTGCTGCCACCGGAGCGCATGCCGACGATCACTCTCTGGATCGGCGCCAACTTGTGCGAGCTGATCGCCAGCTACTGCCGCCTCGCTCCACGGTTGAAGTGGCCCAACGACCTCCTGCTCGATGGCCGCAAGGCGGGCGGCATCCTCACGGAGGCGCGCGTCGACGCCGATCAGATCCGCGATCTCGTGATCGGCCTCGGGCTGAACATTCTCCCGCCCGTGGGCGGATGGCCCGCGGAACTGCGCGGTCGCGCGATTTCCTTGTCGGAGGCCACGGGCGCACCGGTGGACATCAACCGTCTCGCGGCTGCGCTGATCGGCCGGGTGCTGACAGCGTACGAGACGTTTCATCGCAACGAGCACCACGCCCATTTCAAGACGCTGTGGGCGCGTTACGATGCGCTGCGCAACCGCCCGGTGACGTTGTTGCACGGTGACGAGCGCGTGAGTGGCGTCGCCGATGGCATCGAACCCGACGGCACGCTGGTGTTGCGACGTCCGGATGGACGGATGGAGCGTTTCCGGGCGGGCGAGGTCACAGTCGAGAAGGAGTAAGCCCGTGCTTTTCTGCGTTGATATTGGCAACACCCACACGCACTTCGCGTTGGTCACGCGGGAGGCCGGAGCGGTCGCGCCGGTGCAGGCACTTCCGACCGGACGCGTCGATCATCCGATCGAAGGTCTTCTGCCGCGCTTGCGTGAACTCTCCGCCGCCCACGGCGCGCCGGTCGCGGTCGCCTTCTGCAGCGTCGTGCCGGCCGCGAACCTTCATTTTCGCCGGACCATGGCCGAGGCCGGCCTGCCCATCTGGCAGTTGACCCACACCGCGCGGCTGGGGGTGACCATCACCTACCCCACTCCCGCGGAGATCGGCCAGGACCGCCTGGCCAATGCCGCCGGCGCGCAGGCCTTGTTTGGCTCACCCGCCATCGTGATCGATCTCGGCACCGCGGTCACTTTCGACGTCGTGACACGAAACGGTGGATACGAGGGCGGCATCATCGCGCCGGGCCCGGCGCTGATGACCCGCTACCTGCACGAGCGCACCGCTCAGCTCCCCCTGGTGGAAGATCTCGTCACGCCGCTCGAGAGCGTCATCGGCCGCTCCACGAGCGAGGCCATGCGCATCGGCGCGCTGCTCGGGTTTATTGGGCTCATTCAAGCCTGCCTGGATGCAGTGATCCAGGAGCTCACGCGCCGGGGCGAGGCCGAACCCGTGGTACTCACGTCCGGAGGGGCCGCGGCCGTGGTGCAAGGCCGGCTCCGCCAGCAGACGATTGACGTGCCCGATCTCACGTTGCGCGGCCTCGCCGAAGCTTGGACATTATCGGAGGGAAGCAGCTCGTGATGGCCCCGCTGAGTCCTCGCGTGGCCGGTCACCCGCCTAAGTGTTCGTGTCCGGGTGTTTTCGGCCGGGATGATTGGCGCCTTGTCGTGTGACCCGGAACGCAGCCATAACGTCTCAAACGCTGCATGTCCCAAGACTCTCCCGCCATCGTTGTCGACCACCTGGTCAAGTCGTTCGCCGGAGTTGTTGCGGTCAATAACATCAGTTTCACCGTCGCGCAGGGCGAAATCCTCGGGTTCCTGGGCCCCAACGGCGCAGGCAAATCAACGACGATGCGAATCCTGACGGGTTTTCTGCCGGCCACGTCGGGACACGTCACCGTTTGCGGGATTCCGGTGGCGACCCGGGCGGATGAAGTGAAGCGTTTCATCGGATACATGCCCGAAAACAACCCGCTGCCCGAGGACATGCGGGTGATCGAGTACCTTTATTACCGGGGCCGGCTGAAGGAAATGCCGCGGCGGCAACTCGGCCCGCGGATCGATGAGCTGCTGGAACTGTGTGATTTGAAGCGGGTTCGTCACCGCATCATCGGGAAGCTCTCCAAGGGGTACCGGCAACGGGTCGGCATCGCGGAGGCCATCCTCGCCGAGCCGCCGGTCATCATCATGGATGAGCCCACCATTGGCCTCGATCCGCACCAGATCCTGATCGTGCGCGACCTCATCGCCCGCCTACGCGGCCGCATGACCGTCATCATTTCTTCCCACATCCTGCCGGAGATCGAGATGACCTGCGATCGGGTGTTGATCATCAACCAAGGCCGCGTGGTGGCCGCGGGCGAACCGGAGGCGCTGAAACGCGACCTGCTCGGCCCGACGCGTTACACCCTCGAGGTCGCGGGCGAACCGGCGGCCTTGACCGCGGCTCTTGCCAGTGTCGACGAGTCGATCCAGATCTCCAGCGAAGAACAGCGCGGCGCCGATGACTTTCGCGTGGTGACGCTGACCACGACGCGCGACGACGATATCGGCGAAGCGTTGTTCCGCGTGATGGCCCAAACGCCCGCTTTACGGTTGCGTGCTCTGACGCGGGCCCACCCCACCCTCGAGGATGTGTTCCTCGCCGCAACGCGGCGGAGCTGGGACGTGATTGATCAGCCCAAACGCGGCATGAACTACCCGCTGGCCAGCAGCTCGTCCTGACGATGCGCCACTTTTTCACCATTCTCGGACACGAAATCCGGATGCTGCTGGTCAGCCCCAGCACCTACATCGCAGCGGTGCTGTTCCTGCTGTTCATGGGCGCGATCTTTGCCGGCATTCTCGAGACCTACAGCGGTGAGGCCCGCGACACTTCACCCGCGGTCACCTTCTTCGAATGGTTTGTGGTGCCCGTGCTCTGCATGGTGCCGCTGCTGACCATGAAATCGATCTCGGAGGAGCGGCGTCATGGAACCTTGGAGACACTGCTGACCACCCCGGTCACGACGACCGAGGTGGTGCTCGGCAAATACGGCGCCGCCTACTTCTTCTACCTGCTGCTCTGGGGATCCACCGGCGGGTTCTTCTATATCCTGCACCGCTTCGCCCGCGACGGGCACTTCCTCGATCCCGGGCCATTGATCGGTGGATACGTCTTCATTGCCGTCTCCGGTCTGCTGTTCATCGCGATCGGCGTGCTGGCCAGTTCGCTCTCCCGCAACCAGGCGGTGGCCGGCATCCTCGCGTTTGTCCTGCTCTGCGCGCTCATCATCGGCCCGTTCTTCCTGAGCACGACCGTGGCGCTGCGCGCCGAAGTGCTCGCGCCGGTCCGCTCCATCGTCGAGTACGCGCAGGTCTTCACGCACCTCCAGGATTTCACGCGCGGGATCATCGACACGCGACAGTTGCTCTTCTACGTCAGCGGCACGGTGCTGGCGTTGATCTTCAGCATCCTCGGCATCGAGGCCAAACTCCTCCACAGCTGAGCCATGCCCCGCCTGCAAAGCTTCGGCGCCGCGCGATGGATGCGCACGTTCAACCTGATCCTGCAGGCCCTGCTCTTTCTGACGCTGGTCGGCGGCCTCAACTACCTCGCGCTGACGCATTCCTGGCGTTTCGACCTCACCGCCGCCCGCCGCTTTTCGCTCTCGCCCGAAACCCTTGCCCACCTCGCCGCCCTGGAGGAATCGGTGACGCTGGTCGTCACGCTCGAGCGGAACTCCGACAACGACTACGTCGCCCAAGCCTATCGTGACGTGCAAGGGCTGTTGCGTGAGTACGTGCACGCGACGGCCGCGAAGCCCACCGGCCGCATCACCGTGCAGTACCTCGACGTTTACCAGCAGCGTCGGGAAGCCGAGCGCCTCGGCATCGATGAACCGAATACCGTCCTGGCGCTCTCGGCCGATGGCAGCCGGCGCCGCGCCATCCTCCCCCAGGAGCTCTACATCGTCCGAGACCGGGAGACGCAGGCCTTTGCCGGCGAGCAGGCTCTCACCGCCGCGATCCTCGACGTGGCCAACCCCAATCGGCAGCGCATCTATTTCCTGACCGGGCACGGCGAGATGAGCCCGGAGGACGTTGACGGCCGGCGCGGCCTCTCCGTATTGGCAGACGAACTACGCCTGCGAAACTACGAGCTGGCCCTGCTCAACCTGGCCAACGAGCCCCGCGTCCCCGAGGACGCCGCCCTGCTGTTCATCGCCGCGCCGTCGCAGGGCCGGCTGCACCCCTCGGAAGTGGAGCGGTTGCGCGTGTACATGCGTGAGCAGGCCGGCCGCATCATCCTGCTCCTGCCGCCGCTGACCAATCCGGGTGTCGACGATCTGCTGTACGACTGGGGTGTCGTGGCCGACGACGTGATCGTCTTCGACACGGACCGCGCCAACGTCACCGAAACCAACTACCTGCTGATCCCGCCCTACGAGCGCCACCAGATTACCGAGGTCCTGTTCGATTACGAAACATCGCTTGCCCTCGGCGGCACCCGAGTGGTCCGCCCCGATCCGGGCCGCCCGCTCGACGAAAATCTGCGCGTCACCGTGCTGGCCGCGACCGCGCCCACCGCCTGGGGCGAACGGGACCTGCGCCTGCAGCGAACGCCAGAGTACGATCCGGCGGTGGACCTAAAAGGGCAACCACACCTCGAGCCTGCGAACCGCCTCGCGGTGGCGGTCGCCTCCGAACGGGTGTCGCCCAAGAACCTGCCGCTGAGTGTGCCCAGCGGACGACTCGTGGCGTTCGGCAGCGCCGACTTTGCCTCGAACCATCGCATCGCCACCCCCGGCCATCTCGCCATCCTGCTCAGCGCGATCGACTGGTGCATCTACCGCGATGCGCGGCTAAAAACGCCTCCGCGCCCAATCGAGCGCTACCAGCTCAATCTCAGCCAGCAGGAAATCATCCGGCTGCGTTACAGTCTGCTCCTCGTCCTGCCGGGCGCGGCCGCCGTGCTGGGCCTGCTCGTTTATTGGGCCCGACGCACCTGACCCGCTTCTCCTTTGCGTATTCACTTTTCCACGTCCGTTCCCCCTCTCTCCCCGGCCCTGGCCGTGACGTCCTGATCCCGTGCGCACGAAAGTCACACTCGTTCTGCTTTTCCTGAACGTCGCGCTCTTCTTTTTCATCTTCGGATTCGAGCGCGAATGGCGGGTGGAGAAGGCCGCGCTGCAGGCCCGGCGGCTCGTGCTGGGCTCCGAGATCGCGAACATCCAGCAGATCCAGATCAGTGGCCCCAACCTCGCCGAACCCGTGATGCTGCGCCGCACGACGGACGGCTGGTTGTTGACGTCGCCCTTCGAATGGCCGGCCAACACCTACGCGGTGAACCGGATCATGAACGAGCTGCAGTTTCTTTATCACGAAACCAGCTTTGCGGTGCAGGACCTCGCCGCCGCCGGGCAAACCTTGGCCGACTATGGATTGGAGAATCCTGCCCTGACGGTGACGCTCACCCCCGCGTCACCCTCCGGGGAAGCTTCAGCCACGCCCACACCGGTCGTGCTCGCCATCGGCGCCGAGACCGCGGTGGGCAACCGGCTGTATGTGCTTTCTCCCGACCAGACGCGCGTGCACGTCGTGCAACGCAGTCTGGCCGACAGCCTGCGCGTGAGCCTCGACGCACTGCGGGCCCTGACCTGCTTCACCATCCACACGTTTGAAGTCCGTTCGCTCAACCTGCACCAAACGGCCGGACCGGCCAACGTGCGGGTGCGCCTCCGCCGCGAGGGCAACCGGTGGTCGTTCGAAGCCCCCATCGTCGCCCGGGCCGACAAGACCCAGACGGAGATGGCCATCAACGACCTCAACGCGCTCCAGACGCGACAGTTCCTCGGTTCCGCCCGGGCTCATCCGGAGCTGGCCGTGCAGGCCGGCACGACCAATCCGAGCCTGCGCATCACGCTCGAGGGCAACAATCGCCGGGAGACGCTGCTGCTGGGAAATCCGGTCGATCCCAACACGGTCGCCGCGTCCGGTCCGGCGCCGGCCGAGGACGAACAGGTCTTCCACGCGCAAATGGAAGATCGTGATGCCGTATTCACCGTCGCGATACCCACCGAGCTGTTGAACGACCTGCGCAACGCCCAGGAGGAACTGCGCGACCGTCGCATCCTGCCG
The DNA here is from genome assembly GCA_023386835.1 of Verrucomicrobiota bacterium. Classification (GTDB taxonomy): domain Bacteria; phylum Verrucomicrobiota; class Verrucomicrobiia; order Opitutales; family Opitutaceae; genus Actomonas. The sequence goes on along the minus strand of JAEWIY010000100.1, from coordinate 2,714 downwards.
CTGGACGGGCGCGAGGTGACGTCGATCACGATCGCGGCCCCGGGCCGCCCGCCGTTGACGCTGCAACGCCTTGAGCCGCCCACCCGTGCGCAGGCCGCGTCCGCCACTCCCGCGAGCTGGCAGATCGTCCGCTCCGCCGGTCCCGGACCGCAGACGATGCCGGCAGACGGCGAAATCGTGCGGAATCTCCTGCAGTTTCTCGGTTACCTGACCGCGGAGAAGTTCGAGCGGGACGTGCCCAGCGACGCCGAACTCGAGGACTGGGGTCTGCACAGCCGGCCGCAGCGCACCCTGACGCTTACGCTCGAACCGGATTCCACGAGTACCGCGCCCTCCACGCTGACGCTCTTGATCGGGGTGAACAGCAACAACGATCTTTCGAGCGTTTACGCCAAGCTGGCCAACCAATCCTTCGTTTACGTGATCAGCTCGGAAATCCTGCGGCGCACGCCCGTGGTGCCGTGGGTCTTTCGTGATCGACTGCTGCGCGATCTGTCGTCGGGCACGAGGATTGCCGGCCTGAACCTGACTGAGCTCGCCTCCGGCAACGTCATTTACCAGCGCACGCTGGGCGACGGTGAAACGTGGGAACAGGTCTTCAGCCAGGAGCCCCCGGAGCGCGCGGCCGCGCTCACCGCACTGCGCTCCCAAATACGGACGTTGCGGGCGCAGCGCTTCGTCTCGGATCACTTCACCGAAACCGTGCTGGTCCAGGGAGAGAACCGGGCTTGGGCGTATCGCTTGGAAGTGACGCTTGGCCTGACGGGCGGGCCCACGGAACAGCTGACCACGTCGCAACTTTTCTTCGCGCCGCGCACGGGCGGCGGCACGCAGTTGGTTGGCTCACCGGAGTTCGACGTCATCTTTGAGGCGGAACAACCGCTGCTCGATGCGTTGTGGGCACTGACCTATGGCCCGCGTGATCCCGGGCCCGCGGCACTGCCTCCCGCGCCGACGCCGGACACATCGGACGACCAAGCGAATTCGTCCGCGGACCCGACGGAACCGTCCCCGGGCGCCGAATCGACGGCCGAGGCCCCGCCGCCCCAACCGTGAATTCGCGGAACGCTCGATATTCTTCCGGACCCGCCTTTACGCCGGTCCGGAATCGCTGAACCGCGATGCGCCTGCCGCGCTGGCTCAAGCTTTGCGGCACCGGGACACGCGCCGGTTTTTCGGTCGTGGGCACGCTCCTGCTGTGGACCAGCTGGCTGGCGTTATCGGTTTCCCTCGTCGCCCTGCTGGTCGTCGCCCTGGCCCGCGAATTGGTGGTGCCGCAATGGGCGCTGCGGCGGATTGAGCAACGGCTGGCGCAAGCCGGTCTGCAGGCGACATTCGGGGCCGCGACCTTCGATCCCGGCGGACACGTCCTGGTGCGCGATGTTCGTGTCTCCATCCGAAGCCTACAGGAGCCGGTGCTGACCGCCGGCAGCGTGTACCTCGAGATCGACCCGTGGCTGCTGCTGATCCGCGAGGTGCGGGTGCGGGCGCTCGAACTCGCGGGCGCGGAACTTCGCGTCCCGGCGATGCTGTCGCCCAGCGGGCAGAGCGAGGCGCTCGTGCGCGACTTCCACACGCTTCTGCGCCCCGCGTCGCAATCCCGTGGCTTCGAGGTTCCGCACCTCGCGGCGCGCATTGGTCCGTTGCAAGTGCATGTGCAGGGCGCCTGGCTGAAACCGCGGGAGGGCTCCCGCCGGCGAAGCCTGGATGATTGGCTCGAACACATCGCCACCCAATATCCGCGCATGAGCCGACGGGTAGCCGAAGAAATCGCGCGTTTGCCGCTCGCCCCGGATTCCCGGCTCGACGTGCAGCTGCAACCTTTGCCCGACGAGCAGGCCAGCCTGATCACGGCCGAATTGCTCACGACCAGCAGCACCGGCGGCGTGTGGCTGGAGGGGCTCCGCCTCGAAAATCTGGGCCTGCGCGTCGAGGCACGCTGGCCCGAGGACCGTGGCGCGCAACGTACGCCTTTCCAGCTTCGCGTGACGTCCGGCGCAGCCGATTGGGCCGGCCGCGTGCAAGCCGAGCACCTGCACCTTGGTGTGCAAGGCAGCGCCGGCTCGCAGATTTCTGATGTGCGTTTCCAAGCGGCGCAGGTCACTGCGGCCGCGGCTCAAGCCCAAGGCATCCGGGCCGCCGCGCCCTTCGGCGAGGTGCAACTGGATCAATGGCCCAACGTGCAGGGCCGCCTCGGACTCCGCGCATTTGATACATCGTGGGAGGTGTCGGGCCGGCTCCATGCCAAAAGCCGGGCTGGCGAGGTCTCGCTCGCCGGGCGTTTGCACCCGTCCCTGCTGCAACACGCCAGCGAGCGTGTGAGTCGCGATCTGACGCAGTGGCTCCGCTACGAGGAAGCACCCCGGCTGCGCGCGGACGTTGTGCTGGCGGAAGGAGGCCGCCCGCGAAGCGCGCGCGCCGTGGTCAGCAGCGGACCGGTCTGGGCGCGCGGCGTGGATCTCGCACGAGCGGGCGGCGAGTTGCATTGGGATGGGACGACCGCTCGCGCGGAGGACATCGTCCTGACCACTCCGAGCAGTGAGGCGCGCGGGCGTTACGAGATGGACATCGCCTCGCGTCGCTTTCGTTTCCTGCTCTCCGGTCGTCTGCAACCGGCCGACATCGATGGATGGTTCCGCGAGTGGTGGTCGAACTTCTGGAGACGCTTCGAATTCGCCGACGCGCCCGCGGCGGACGTCGACATCCGCGGGCAG
>JAEWIY010000061.1 GCA_023386835.1 Verrucomicrobiota bacterium | reverse complement strand
CCGCGCGGCCGCGACCGGGGTCTGGAGCGTTACGGGTTGAGCCAGGCACCCGATGGATTTAACGACTGTGAGGAGCTCTGGCAAAAGCTGGTGAGTCGCCATCCCAACTTTGTGATGGTGCTCTGCGGGCATGTTTGCACGAGCGCGCATCTCGTCAGCGTGGGCGAGCACGGCAATGAAGTGCATCAGATTCTCGTGGACTATCAGGACGCACCAAACGGCGGCGATGGCTGGTTGCGGCTGCTCCAGTTTGGCGCGGAGGGGACCGTGCAGGTGAGAGACTATTCGCCGTTGCTCGACCAAACGTCATCCGAGCCCGCGTGCGCCTTCGAATTCCAGCTGCCGATCGCGGTGGCGCGCTGACTCTCCCTTTCTTTCATGCTCTCCGGCCCCGTCCTTTTCCTGCTGCTCGTCCTGGCAATTGCTTTCGTCGTAGTGGCGACCACGCGCTTCAAGCTGCACCCCTTTCTCGCGCTCCTGTTGGCCGGATACGGCATGGGTCTCGCATCGGGGGTGAGCCCGGCGCAGACGATCACCGCATTAACGGGTGGCTTCGGGCGTACCATCGGTTACATCGGAATCGTCATCGCGTGTGGATGCATCATCGGCATTGTGCTGGAGAAGAGCGGAGCGGCACTCGTCATGGCCAACACGGTGGTGGGCTGGATCGGCCGCACCCGATCGGTCCTCGCGATGTCGTGCACCGGCGCGATCGTGTCGATTCCCGTGTTCTGCGATTCAGGATACGTGATCCTGTCACCGTTGGCGCGTTCGCTTGCGCGCCGCACCCGTGAGTCGATGGCTGCCTTCGCGGTGGCGCTCAGCATGGGCTTGTATGCCACGCACTGCCTCGTTCCGCCGACACCCGGTCCGATCGCCGCGGCAGGTGAGATGCGGGCCGAGATCGGCACCGTGATTCTTCTCGGAATCGTCGTCTCCGTGCCCGTGATCGTGGCGACGTATGCGTATGCTCGTTACATCGGGCGACGCGTGGTGATTGAGACGGGGCCGGCGACAGCGGCCGATGACGAGGGATCCTTGAGCCAGCCGGCGCCGCGGCGCTTGCAGGCGTTTGTGCCGATCGTGGTGCCGGTGCTCCTGATCGCGCTGAAATCAGTGGCAGATCTTCCCGGCCGTCCCTTAGGCGAAGGGCCTTTTGTCGGGGCGGTGCGATTACTCGGGGATCCCAACGCAGCCTTGTTGATCGGCGTCGGCCTGGCCGCGTGGGTCGCGCGGCGACACGGACTCGGCACCTTCAGTGGCTGGTGCAGCGAAGGACTCAGGGATGCGGGCACCATCATTCTGATCACGGGTGCTGGAGGCGCATTGGGCGCAGTGTTGCGGGAGACACCATTGGCCACTTTGGTGGGCGAGGCGTTGGGATCGATGCGACTGGGCCGGTTCAGCCTGTTCCTGCCCTTCATCGTCGCAGCGGGACTGAAGACGTCGATCGGGTCTTCCACCGTGGCGATGATTACGACCGCGTCGCTCGTCGCACCGCTGCTGCCCACCATGGGGCTGGCCACGGGGGCGGGGCCGGCGCTGGCCACGCTGGCCGTCGCCAGCGGCGCCATGATGGTGTCGCATGTGAACGACAGCTACTTCTGGGTGATCACTCAGATGTCGAAGCTGACGGTGGCGCAGGGGTATCGGCTCGTGACGGTCGCCTCGGGCATCGCCGGGCTGACGGCTATTCTCACGGTCTTTCTGCTCGGCCTGATCGTGCTTTAAGCCCGGGACCGCGCAGTTCTTCGAGTCCTTTGCCGATGCGTGTTCTCCTTGCGTTCGACAAGTTCAAGGATGCGCTGTCCGCGCCCGCAGCCGTGGCGGCGGCAGCCGCTGGCGTTCCTGGCGGAGCTGCCTGGTCGATCGATCGATGCCCACTGACAGACGGTGGTGAAGGGTTCGCCGAGATCCTGACCCTCGCGGCGGGGGGCGAATGGCACCGGGCGGTGGTAAGCGGTCCACGCGGTGCCCGAGTTGAGGCGGGCTGGGGCATGGTATTGGTCGATCGTATACCGCCAGCGGCGCTGGAGCTACTGCGCCTGCCCAGTTTGGGAGCGGGCGCCCGACTGGCCGTGGTCGAGTTGGCCCAGGCCAGCGGCCTCGCGCTGCTCCCGGCCGCGGAGCGTGATCCCTGGTGCACAAGTACTCGCGGCACCGGTGAACTCCTGCGTGCGGCAGTTGAAACGGGCGTGGACGCGGTGCTGCTCGGTCTCGGCGGCAGCGCGACGCACGATTTGGCCTTGGGCGCGTTGGCGGCGCTGGGCTGGACCTTCGTGGATCAGCAAGGCCAACCTTGCCCGAATCCGGTGCCGGCGAACTGGGACGAGATCATGCGCATCGAGTCGCCGCGTGACGGGTCGCGTCCGTTGCTGCGGATCGCGTGTGACGTCGATAATCCGCTGCTCGGGCCGCGGGGCGCCGCAGCAGTCTACGCACCGCAGAAAGGGTTGCGCGCGGGCGATTACGCGGACCTTGAACGCGCGACGGCGCGCATGGCCGAGATGCTGGCGCAAGCGGCAGGGCGCCCGGCGGAGTTGCACGAAGTGCCGGGTGCCGGGGCGGCGGGCGGGACGGCGTTCGGGCTCCTGTGTGGGCTCGACGCGCAACTGGTGGCGGGCTTCGAACTGGTGGTGGCCTGGTTTGACCTTGAGCAACGGATCCGGGAAGCGGACGTGATTCTGACCGGCGAAGGACGCTTTGATGAGAGCTCGCTGGCCGGCAAGGGGCCCGGCACGGTCGTTCGTCGTGCGCTGCAACTGGGCCGACCCGTGCACGTTCTCGCCGGCCAGATTGCGCTTCAATCACCGCCTGCAGGCGTGCAGTTTCACGGCATCACGCCCGCAGGTCTGGCGCTTCCCGACGCGCTGGCTCGCACGGCGGGGAATCTCACCGCGGCGGTGGCGCGTGTGCTGGAGCATCCCCCTCGCATCTCTCCGACGATTTCCACATGAAACGCCTCCTCGCTGCGCTCTTTTCTTTGGGTTGGCTAATCTGCGCCTCCGTCCAGGCGCAGGACGCCCTGACCACCGGCGAGGGCTGGCGGTACGAGGAGTTGCGTCGGCTCCCGGCGGAGGAAGCGCGGCAGGGTGTGGCTTCCGACGGAGATCATGTGTATGCGATCAACAACTACGAGATTGGCCGCTATCGGTTGTCGGATGGGCAGCGGGTGGGTCGTTGGGCTGGGGAGGCAGGCGGACCGATCATTCATCTCAACGCGGGCATCGTGCGCGACGGTCGCCTGATTTGCGCGCATTCGAATTTCCCCGGGGTGCCGATGCAGAGCTCGATCGAGATCTGGGACACCGAAACCATGGAACACGTTGGCAGCCGCAGCCTCGGTCGGACCGACGGATCCCTGACTTGGATCGACCGCCGCAACAACCGGTGGATCGCCTGTTTCGTGCACTACGGACGGAGGGGCGGCGAGCCCGGGCGCGGGCCGGAATGGACGCATCTCGTTGAATTCGACGACGAGGGGCGTCGCCTCGGCGGTTGGACGTTTCCCGCTGAACTGATCGCCCGCGTCGGCGAGCGCGGATACAGCATTTCCGGCGGAGCGATTGGCCCCGGTGGGTACCTCTATGTCACCGGGCACGATCATCCGGAACTCTACATTTTGGAGTTTCCGCGCCAAGGGACGGCCCTGCGATGGGTCACGACGCTGTCCGTGGCGGGCGAGGGGCAGGCGTTTGGCTGGGATCCGCGCGATCCGGGGATCTTGTACATGCTGGCGCGAGGCAGCCGCGAAATCATCGTCGGACGCGTCCAGTGGCCCGGACAACAGGCGCGCTGAACGCTCAGCGCGCGGCCATGCCAACGTGTCTGTACCGCCGGTGAGCGCGGCGTACGCGGCCGCTTGCGTTGCGGGAAACGGCGGCTGAGCATGCACCGCGATGTTGCCTCGCCTGTTGCTGCGTTCGCTTTCGGTTCTGAGTGTGTCGGTCGGATCTGTTTTGTGGTGCGCCCGGGCAGCTGAGCCCACGCCGCCGGTGTCCGAGTTTTTTCCGCTCGGGCAGGTCAAGGTCACCTCGGGCCCGTTCGCGCACGCGCAGGAACTCAATCGTCGTTACGTGCTGGCGCACGACCCGGATCGCCTGTTGGCGCCGTTCCTGCGGGCGGCCGGGTTAGCCGCGAAGGCGGAGAACTATCCGAACTGGGAAAGCCAAGGGTTGGCCGGGCACAGCGCCGGCCATTTCCTGACGGCGTTGGCGCAGCTGGCCGCTCTTGGCGACGAGGAAGCGTCACGGAAATTGGACTACACGTTGTCCGAGCTAGCGCGGTGCCAGGAGGCGCATGGCACGGGCTACGTGGGCGCGATCGGCGATGGACCGAATTGGTGGGATGACATCGCTGCGGGCCGGCTGAAGGTCGAGCCTTTCTCCGTCAACGGTGCCTGGGTGCCTTGGTACAACCTGCACAAGACGTTTGCGGGTCTGCGCGACGCATGGTTGATCGCAAATCGCACGGCGGCGAAGGACATGTTGATCCGTCTCGCGGACTGGTGTGAGGGGCTTCTGTCCGGACTCGGTGATGAGCAGATGCAGGAGATGTTGCGGGCCGAGCACGGCGGGATGAACGAGGTGCTGGCGGATGTCGCGGCGATCACCGGCGACGAGCGCTACCTGCGACTGGCCGAGCGTTTTTGCCACCGCGCCGTGCTGGACCCGCTCGTGCGCGGCGAGGACCGGCTGAACGGGCTGCACGCCAATACCCAGATACCCAAGGTCATAGGCTACGGTCGGATTGCGGAACTCGGCGGCGATGGGCGCGGCAGGGGCGCGGCGCATTTCTTTTGGACGACGGTCGTTGAGCGCCGGTCGGTCGCGTTTGGCGGCAACAGCGTACGCGAGCATTTCAACGCGCTCGGCGACTTCAGTTCGATGCTTGAATCGCGAGAGGGCCCGGAAACGTGCAACACCTACAACATGCTGCGTCTGACCGAGCAGCTGTTTCGTCAAACGCCGGACCGCCGGTATGCCGACTATTACGAGCGGGCTCTTTTTAATCACATCCTGTCGTCGCAGCATCCGGAGCATGGCGGATTGGTTTACTTCACGCCGATCCGACCGCGGCACTACCGCGTCTATTCCCAGCCGGAGGTCTGTTTCTGGTGCTGCGTCGGCTCGGGCATGGAGAGCCACGGCAAGTATGGACGCTTCATCTACAGCCACGACGGCGCGGATCTGCGGATCAACCTTTTCGTCGCGTCGACACTCGACTGGTCGGAGCGTGGCGTTCGGGTCGAGCAGGTGACCCGATTTCCCGACGAGCCTCGGAGCGTCGTCCGTTTTTCACTACGCACGCCGCAGCGTTTTCCGATCCGGGTGCGGCAGCCGGGTTGGGTCGCCGAAGGAAAGTTGGGCGTCACTGTGAACGGTCAGTCCATTGCGGCCGTTGTCGAACCGGATGGTTACGTGTCGATCGAGCGCGAATGGCGCGATGGAGATCAACTCGGACTCGATCTTCCGATGCGGACGGCACTGGAGCCGCTGCCCGGTGACACGACTTACGCGGCGTTGGTGCACGGTCCGATCGTGCTCGCGGCGAAGACGGGCACGGAGAACGGCGACGGTCTCATCGCCGGTGACACGCGGTTTGGGCACATCGCCCCGGGTCCGTACCTTCCGCTGGCCGAGGCGCCGATGCTGGTGGGCGATCTGCCGAGACTCGCCGAGCACGTGCGACGCCTGCCCGGGGAGACGCTGCGATTCTCGGCGGCGGAAATCATCGAGCCCGCCGGGAGCCGCGATCTGGAACTGATTCCTTTTTTCCGGGTGCACGACGCCCGTTACATGACGTACTGGCGAGTGGCCACACCGGGGGAGCGGGCTCAGGTCGTCGACGAACTCGCGGCGGCGGAACGCGAAACGATGGACTTGGCTGCACGGACGGTCGATCAGATCACGCCCGGTGAGCAGCAGCCCGAGGTGGAGCATGACTATGCCGGCGAAGATTCGCGCACCGGCACGCATCTGGGACGCTCCTGGCGTGAGACGGGCGCTTGGTTCAGCTATCGTCTTCGGACGGAAAGTAATCCGAATCTGCGCCTGCGGCTGACGTACGATGGCGGTGAACGCGATCGCGGCTTTGATGTTTTGGTCAACGACCAGGTTGTCGGGACGGTGAAGCTGGCCGGGCAGTCTCCCGATCGCTTTGTCGACGTGGAGTTTGCACTTCCAGCCGCAACTGCAGCGGGTCAATCCGCCACCATCACCGTGCGGGCCCACGCCGGCCGGCGCTCCGGCACCATTTTTGACCTGCGCTTGCTCCGTCCGGCTGTCCCGGCAGACGCTCCGGCTCTCTGACGGGCTTAACTGTCACCGGCGCGATCAGCGTCCGCTGAAGACTTTGACCTGGTCGTAGCCAACTGAACGTAAGGCATTAACGAGTTGCTCCGGACTGGCTCCGTCGTGCTCAACCACGGCGTAGCCTTCGCCGGATTGGACGCGGACGGATCGGACGCGGGGCACGGATTCGAGCGCTTTTTCGATGTGCGCGGTGGCCGCGGTCGTTCCGAGGCCCGAAATCTGCAGCGTAATGGAGGCCATGCCGCTCAGAAACAACGAGACCGAGGTCGGTTCCTCCAATGAGCCGCGAAGCTAGGTCCAGTTCGCTGACGCAAATGTCAGGCACCTGCACTGGCTGATACCTTCAGCTGCCCAAAAACTCTATCTTATGATTAGCAAAGGTAGTTTTAAGGGGCTGCTGCACGGCAGCGAGCGCCCCATGCGAGCACTGGGACAACCGCCGGAACGTCGGTTTCACGTCTTGGGCCGCGAGAGCAACGCGGCTCGGATCGCGATGATTTCGACTCATGGCTATGTTGCGGCCCAACCGCCGCTCGGAGCGGCGGATACGGGCGGACAGGTCGTGTACGTGCTCGAGCTGGCCAAAAGCTTAGCTCGCTTGGGGTATCAGGTCGACGTGTGGACCCGTCGTTTTGAGGAGCAACCGGAGATTGAACCCGTGAGCGACGGCGTGCGCATCATCCGCATTCCGTGTGGCGGGCCTAATTTCATCCCGAAGGAGTACCTCTACGAGTCCTTGGGAGAATGGGTCGACGGTGCCCTCGAATTTGTTCGGCGGCATCAGCTCGAATACCTCCTGGTGAACAGCCACTACTGGGACGCCGGTGTGGCCGGGGAGGGCTTTGCGCGCGGCGTGGATGCGCCGCATGTGCATACACCGCACTCGCTCGGCCGCTGGAAGGAGCAGCAGATGAAGACAGACTTCCCGCACGGGGCCGAGCAGATGGAGCGCCGTTACAACTTCGCGGTTCGTATTCGCGAAGAGCAGCGCCTGTATGCGTCCTGTGCGCAGGTGGTCGCCACGACGCCGGTGCAGGCCGAGTATCTGGCCGAGGCCTACAATCTGGATCCGGAGCGCATCTGCATGGTGCCGGCGGGTTATGACGAGGTTCGGTTCCGTCCCGCCTCTGCGTCCGTCCGGCGGCGCCTTCGTGAACGGCTCGGATTCACCGGGCACGCGGTGCTCGCACTGGGTCGGTTGGCCCGCAACAAGGGCTACGACCTGTTGATCGAGGCGTTTGCGGTCCTGGCCACCCGGGATCCGGAAGCGCAGCTCTATCTCGCGATTGGTGGCGAGCAACTGATGCCGCACGAAGAGACGCTGCTGGCGGAACTCCGGGCGTTGGCGGACAAGACCGGATTCGCCGAACGGATACACTTCCGTTCGTTTGTGAAGACCGAGGACCTGGCGGACACCTACCGCGCGGCGGACTTGTTCGTCCTGTGCAGCCGGTACGAGCCGTTTGGCATGACGGCCATCGAGTCGATGGCAGCTGGCACCGCGACCGTGGTGACGGTGCACGGCGGTCTGCATCGGTCGCTTTCCTGCGCGCAGCACGCCTTCTTCGCCGATCCGATGGATCGCGAGGAACTTGGGCTGACAATGTGGCAGGCCTTCCGTTACCCGGAGTTGCGGCAGCGGGTGGCCCGGGCTGGCGCCGCGCGAGCCCGCCGGCTCTTCACCTGGTCCGGTATCGCGCGCGATTTCTTGCGGATGACGCTGGACAATACGCCCGTCGACGTGGAACCCGAGGCTCCGCAGCCGGCGAAAGCGTGCTGACGCTCGCGTTCTCGCGAAGCACCTTGCCATAAACGCGATCAGGGGGGCCCGGAGGGTCACCCCTGAACCGCGTCTTGGGGCGTGTGCGGCACAAAAAGGTGGAAGATGCTGCCGCCGCCGGGCCGTGGCTCATACCGCAACGTTCCGCCGAGCGCACCGATGTAGGCTTTGGTGATGGCGAGGCCCAGCCCCGAGCCGCCACTGCCGCGGTGGCGGGAGTCCTGCAGGCGGAAGAAGCGCTCTGTCACCCGGGCTCGGAACTCCGGCGGAATTCCTGGGCCGTCGTCCCTCACCGCAATGTCACAGCCCCTTGGCGTGCGCCGAGCGGTCACCTCGATCGTGGCGCCGCGCGGGCAGTACTTCATGGCGTTATCGAGCAGGTTCTGCACAGCTTGGCGGAGCAACAGCGGGTCGGTCGAGACCTCGCAGGCCTCCGCGCTGACGGTGAGTGTTTGCTCATTCTCCTCCGCGAGCACCTGCGCGTCGTCACAGCATGCCTGAAGCAGTTCTTCCAGGCGCACGTGCATGGGTTCGGCAATCCGCGCGCCGCCCTCGGCGCGGGCGAGTTGGAGCAGTTTCTCCACGAGCAACTGCAGGCGCTGGCTCTCCTCGAGCATGCTGCCGATGATCTCACGATAGTTCTCGGGAGTGCGAGGGCCGCGCAGACTGACCTCGCCGACGGAACGAAGGTTGGTCAGCGGCGTGAGAAGTTCGTGCGCCGCGTCGGCCACGAAGCGGTCGAGCGTGGAAAAGGAATCCTCCAGCCGGCCCAGCGTCTTGTTGAAGACGGACGCCAACCGGCCGAGTTCGTCATTCGGATTTGTGACCGGCAGCCGGCGGCTGAGGTCGTGCGCGGTGATCAGCTGGGCTTCGGCAACCATCCGGTCGAGCGGTTTGAGCCAGCGCCGCGTAATGGCGTATCCACCCAGGACGAGGAGAATGACGACCACGGGTAGGGCGGTACACAGGATCAGCAGAAGCGCCCGCAACGCGTTCATACTCGGCTCGTGGATACCCATGACGCGCACCATCCATCCCTCCTCGAGTTCCGGCGCGGAGAAGGGCACCGAAAGCACGCGCAGGCGGACGTCGGGTCCGAGCGCAAAGACCGAAATCGTTTCACGCCCGAGCGCCGGTGCGACCGGGAGTCGCTCGAGCTGCCGGTCTTCAAATGGCCACATGCGCACGGCGACCTCGCCAGTCGGCCGCCAGAGCTCAAACCACGGGTGCCCCGCCGGCCAGGGCATGGACGACTGCAACGGAACGTCGTCCCACCTCGGATTCCCTGCCGCATCGATCGTCAGGTGCCGCCGAACGGTCTCGAAATCCTGGCGCAACTGGTGATCCAACGGACGGGCCAGCCGGTCGGAGACAAACCAATACACCGTGGCGCTGAAGGCCGCCAGCAGCAGGCTGCCTCCGAGCGCATACCAGAGCGCGAGGCGAAAACGCAGCGTCCGACGTTGCCACCAGCGTCTCACTCGGACTCGACGCTGAGGCGGTAGCCGACGCCGCGCAAGGTGTGCAGCAGCCGCGGCGCGCCGGGTTGATCGATCTTGCGGCGCAGCCGCATGAACTGGACGTCGATGACGTTATTGAGCGAGGTGAAGCGCCGCGTTTGTTTCCAGACATCCCGTTCCAACATCTCGCGCGTCACGATCTGTCCCTGGTAACGCAGCAGGTAGTCGAGCAGATCGACTTCGCGCGGTGTCAGCGGAATCTCGCGACCGTCTCGCCAGGCGACGCGCGTGCGGGTATCCAACGTCAACCCATCGCAGCTGAGGATGTGCCCGGCCTGTTGGGCGGAACGGCGGATCAAAGCCTTCGAGCGGGCGAGCAGTTCGGCGAACGCGAATGGCTTGCTCAGATAATCGTCCGCCCCGCTGTTGAGTCCGGTGACGCGGTCGCGCACCGAGTCGCGTACGGTCAGCATCAATACAGGCGTCGCATTGCCGGCTGCGCGCAGCTGGCGGAGCACCTCCAATCCGTCGTGTCCCGGCAGCATCCAGTCGAGGACGATGAGATCAAACGGTTGAGATGCGGCCAGGTTCAGCGCCTGTTCGCCATCGACCGCGGTTTGCACGCCCCAGCCTTCGAGGGTGAACCCCTCGGCGATGGACGTGCGCATTTTGTCCTCATCATCGACCACGAGTGCGCGAACCGGAGTTGGCAGAGCAGGCCCCATGACCAGGCGAGCAAAGGCCGTGACCGCCACGGGATCAATCGTCGGTGCGCGGCGTGTCAGCAACCGTGAATGACATTTGTGTCAGCCGACGGTGGCCGGGAAGAGGACGTACGCTCGCTGCAGCGCGCTCGCGCAAACGTGTCAGAGCAGCGCCTGAGCAAAAAGCGAGTAGCCGTCGCTGCGCCGAAGCTCGAGCTGCAGGGGACCGTACTCGCTGTCGATCTCGATCAGGTAGCGGTCGCCTTTCGTGCGCACGCGGCGGCGCACGGTGATGCACTGGACCTTGGCCGAAATCGTCAGGTCGTCTGGCCCTGCTTCACCGCGGGCGACACAGTCCTCCCGCGATTCGGCGATGGCCTCGATGATGGACTGCAGTTCGTAGCCGACATCGCCGTCGAGTTCGTGGCGGACGTGGTGCCGAAAGTTATCTCCGCGCCAGGAGACGCGGGCCGTCGCGTCGATGATGAGCGAGAGCCGGCCGCGGCTCTCGGGTTTTCCTTCCTCAAACGTCCGCTCTCGGCGAATCACCAGCCGGTCGTCCAGCGTGGTCTGCTCGAGGGGGATGTCGGCCTCATTGAGAAGATACGTCAGGTAAACAGCTGTCATCCGGGGTATTGAAGCTAGGCCTCAAGCTTGAGGGATTTCCCCTAGGGAGTCGATGCGATGTTGCAAAACTTGTGCGGCGCACGAGGCGGCCATGCGAGCGCGGGATTCGTGGTGCGGAACTGCAGAGCTGGCTGGCAGTCTGCCGGTTGCATCATGGGAGGCCTGTCGCAAACGGGAAATCGCTCGGGCCTGCGGACGGCGGCGGCGGGGGTGGGCCTCGTGTTGCTGGCAGCAGCGGCGATCCACTTCCGTTTTATTCTGCTGGCCGCCGTGATCGGTGTGATTGGCGGTGTGCTCTTCGCCCCGTTGGTCTGTTGGCTGCAGAAGCGGGCACGGCTTCCGCACGGCCTGAGTGTCCTGCTGGCGGCCTTGCTGGTCCTCGGCGCAATCGGCGGACTCGGCTACGGCGTGGGCTCGCTGTTCGCGCAGCAGATTCATCGGCTATTTGAACAAGGTCCCGGGATCGTGGAATCGATCCGCAATACGGTGGAGCCGTTGGTCTCCCGCTTCGTGAACGTGAGCGAGGTCAACGAGCAGGTGGAGTGGGGCACGGTCGCTCAGCAAACGCTCAAGGGTTTGCTGTTCGGCGCCAAAACCGGCTTGGAAGTCGCAGCCGCCGTCATCGTGGTGCTGGCGATCGCCATTTTCGTGGGCGCCAACTCCGACGACTACCTAAGAGGTCTCTTGACGCTCTTCAAACCCGCGCGTCGAGCCGAGGTGGAGCGCCTGGCCCACGGTTCCGCCGCGGTGGTGCGTCGATGGTTCTGGTCGCAACTGATCGTGGTCCTGATTAGCGGCGCTCTTTCCGCCCTCATTTTCGGGATGATGGGGATCGATTTCTGGCTGCTGATCGCCGTGCTGACGATCGTCCTCGACTTTGTCCCGTTGCTCGGCGCCTTGCTGACGGGCGCGATTGCCGTGCTGCTGTCGCTCGGGACGGACCCGGACAAGGTGTGGTGGGTCCTGCTGGCGTTCATCCTGATCCAGCAGGTGGAGACCGATGTCACCCTGCCGCTCGTGATGAAGCAGCGGATACGCCTGCCCGAGGCGCAGCTGATCATTTTCACCTTGATGATGGGAGCTGGCTTCGGCGTTGCGGGTGTTTTTGCCGCGCCGCCGATGTTCGCGGTTTTGCACTTCCTTTATCACGAGGCCTACGTGCCGCGTATTGAAGGACGTTCTGTATCAACGGAACCCATACCCGACCGCACCCCTTGCGGCTCGGATGATTGAGCCGCCCTGGAGTGTTACGGGCTGAGGCTCGAGAAGTAGGCGGCAAGATCGTCGAGTTGCTGGCTGGTGAGCCGGCGGGAGACGTGGTGCATCAGGTGGGCGTTCTCGGACCCGCCGCGTTGTTCCTTTTGGAAAAGCTCCAACTGCAACTTGAGGTAATCGGCCGGTTGGCCGGCGATGATCGGGTACGCCTCCCGCCGCGGTTGTTGTGCCTCAGGACCGTGGCAGTCGACACAGGAGGGGATGCGATGCGGGCGATCGCCTTCGTGGGCCAGCTGTTCTCCCCGCGCCACCGCGGCCGGATCGGCGTTGCGGCCGGCGGGTGGAGCCGGCTGCCGCTTTGCGTAGAACTCCGCCAGCTGTTGTTTCGTCTCCGCATCCAAGCCGTAGGCGACCGGCTCCATGATGCCGCTATGGCGCTGTCCGCGCGCATACGCGTCCAGGGACGCGAGCAGGTAATCGCGGCGTTGTCCGGCCAGCCTTGGAAATTGGGCCTGCCCGCGGCCGTTTCCGTCGTCCGCGTGGCAGCGCGCGCAGCTTGCCGCGGCCGGGGGCGGTGTGCTCTGGGAACTGATCAGGTCTTCCTCGGGCGCGGTGCCCCCCGCCGCTTCATCTCGCGAGGTCCCGTAGGCGAGCTGCTCATACGCCACGGCATCGAGGCGTGGCAGGGCTCGGAGAAACGCGACGAGCGCCCAGATTTCGTCGTCACGCTCCTGCGCCGGCCACGCCGGCATGCCGGTGAACTTCACGCCGTGCTTCACAATCGTGAAGAGTTCCTTCGGCTTCCACGTCTCGACGGTCAACGCGAGGTGGGGTGGGTGAGGCGTCATGTGAGCCGCCACGCGGGGGTTGGGCGCGTCGGGACTGCCGTGACAGGGCGCGCAGGAGATTGCGTACGGGCCGGCACCTTTCCGCACCAGTTCGGGCCGGTCGAGATCCTCGGGCGTATGGATGCCGAGGCTGTGCGTGGCCACCGACCGGCGCATTGAGAATTCCAATACCCATCGCGTCACCGGCCAATGCCGCGAACTCGCCTTGATCGAGATGATCCCGGATGCAGAGACCAGGAAGCCGGCGAGCGCCAGCACAGCGACAATCAAAGCGATCGTACGAACCCGCCGTTTCATTGGATGAGTGCCACCTTCATCTGTCCAGGGGTTGTTGTCCCGGACTCGCTGTGAACCGCGGACTTCATCATCGGCAGTCCTCGAAGAAGAGAGCCACGCTGCCACTGAAGAGCGTCGCCACCAGGCTCAGTCCCGCGAGCAGGACGGTTGCAAACCCGAGGAAGCGGTGTCGGTCCTCGGGCGTGTCGGAATCGAAGGGCACGGGCTCCGCACCATAACGATACCGTTTCCACCCGCCCCAGCCGTTGAGTACAATTCCGGTCGCCGCGACGAGCGTCAGCCCGACGATGCCGAGGCGGACGGCGCCGAGAGAAACGAGCGGTCCGGCGACCTTGGCGCAGTACACGGCGGCACCGATGTAGCAGCCGAGAAAGTGCACGGCCCAGAGGATCGGCGACACGATCAGCCGCCAGAGGTTTTCCCGTTGTTCAGACAGCGTCGTCATCGGAACTCAGGTGACGAGCGGGAACCCGGCGATGACCGCGACAGTGACGACCACCATGGCCATCACAAAATGCCAGTAGAGCGACACGTTCGCCAAATCGATGTCGTGCTGCGGGGTGATCCGCCCCGCCAGCCGCCGGACGAGGCAGTAGAGTTGCATGATCACACCGACCACGAGGTGGAAACCGCACCAGATCACGAGCAGCCACACCGTCGCTGGATAGACGTGAGTCGTGGGACTCATGCCGTTGCTCCAGGGCCCGTAAGCGAGCGCAGCTCCACCGACCAGCGCCAGCGCCGGACTGAGCAGCAGCCCGGCACAGGTGAACCGCGCCCGCTCCTGCCGATTCCAGCGACGGACGAGGAGCATCAACCCCCACGCGGCGAGGACGGACAGACTGGCGGTGATCGGTCCGAGCAGTCCGGGCCCGGGTGCACCCTCCGGCGGAAACTCGGCATGGATTGTCCAATAGAAGAAGTATCCAAAAACAAGCGACACAAACGCGCTCAGGTCCGCCAGCATCATGATGCACATGGCCCACCAACCCACCGAACTGGGACCGGAGACGTAGAGCGGCAGCTTGAGGCCGAGCCCCACGTCCTTCTCCGTTTTTTCGGGAATGACGGCGGTGCCTTTCCAGAGCCACGTGCAGATGACGAACACTGCCACGACCGCGCTGAGCAATGCCGGCCACCAAAGGTGATAGGTGCCGAAGACGAAGAACCCGCCGGTGGTGATGGCGGCAAACAACGGCAGGAAACTGGACGTGGGGAGCCGCAGCACCTGCTGCGGTTTGGCATCAATGACACTCGTCACGATGGTCTCACGCCAGCCCTCCTCGGCGTCCGGCAGGTAGAAGCGCCCCTGGTCGACGTCACGCTCGAAGTTCGGCTGTTCCCACAATGGATACCGGCTGTCGATTTCGGGGATGCAGCGCACCCCCCAGTTCTTGCCGGGCATCTCCTGCAACCACTCCAATGTGCCGGCCTTCCAGGGATTCCGTTCGGACAGCTTCTTTTTCGGCCGCACGACATCCCACAGCACGACCGCCACGCCCGCTCCGAGAATGAAAGCGCCGATCGTCGAGACCAGGTTCAGCAGGTCGAAGCCAAGACCCTCGGGATAGGTTAAGACCCGCCGCGGCATGCCGCGCAGGCCGGTGAAATGCATCGGCACAAAGGCGAGGTGAAAGCCGACCAACGTGAGCCAGAAGGCGATTCGCCCGAGGCGGTCCGACAGCCGCCGGCCGTTCACCAACGGGAAGAAGTAGTAGAGCCCGGCGAGAATCGGGAAAACGGCACCTCCGATCAGCACGAAGTGCAGGTGGCCCACGACGAAAAACGTATCGTGCGCCTGCATGTCGAACGAGGCGAGGGCGACCATCACGCCCGTCAGGCCGCCGAAGATGAACGAGCCGATGCCCCCGTAGGTGAAGAGCATCGGGACGGAGTGCGTCATCCGTCCGGCCGCCATCGTGGCGATGAAGCAGAAGATCTGCACCCCGGTGGGAATCGCAACGGCCTCGGAGGCGGCGGAGAACAGGCCAAGCGATATGCCGGGCAGGCCGGTGGTGTACATGTGATGCACCCACAGGCCGAAGCTGATGAAGCCCGTGCCGATCGCCGCCAGCACGATCCAGCCGTATCCAACAATTGGACGGCGGGCGAAGGTCGGCACGATCATCGCGATCAGGGCGACCGACGGCAGGAAGATGATGTACACCTCCGGATGTCCAAAGAGCCAGAAGAGATGCTGCCACAGCACCGGGTCTCCGCCGCGCTCCGGGGTGAAGAACGGCCAGTGGAAGGCCCGTTCAACTTCCATCATCATGCTGCCGGCGATGAGTGGCGGAAACGCGAACAGGATCATTGTCGCTGCCACCAACACGTACCAGCAGTACATCGGGATGAGGTTGATGCGCATCCCGGGCGGCCGGCACTTGAGCACGCCGACGATGAGTTCACACGCGGCGGCGATCGCCGCCACTTCGATGAACGAAAAGCCGAGCAGCCAGATATCCGCGCCGATGCCCGGCTGGTAGTTCACCGAGGTGAGCGGTGGATACATGAACCAGCCTCCGCGTGGAGCGGCGTTGAAGAAGATCGAGCCCGACAGGAACAAACCGCCGATGAGGAAACACCAGAAACCGAAGGCGGAGAGCTTCGGGAACGGCAGGTCGCGCGCGCCGAGCATTTGCGGCAGCAGCAATACTGCGATCGCCTCGAACACCGGCAGCGCGAACAGGAACATCATCACCGAGCCGTGCACGGTGAAGGCCTGGTTGTAGAACTCGGCGCTGATCAGGTCGTTGTTCGGAACGGCGAGTTGCAGCCGCATCAACAGCGCCAGCAGTCCGGCGAACAGGAAGAAGATGAACGACATCCCCGTGTACCAGACGCCCACATCGCTATTGTTGACGGACGACCAGTAGCGCCAGCCGGACGGCGTTTCCCAGACTTTCTCCAGGCGCTTCGCCTGCGCGCGCTGCAACTCGAGCGGCGGTTCGTCGCGCAGGGGATCGGGATCGCGAGGGAGGCGGCTCATTGCAGGGCGTCGAGATAGGCGGCCATCGCTTCAAGATCGTCGGGCGGCAACATGCCGAAATGCGGCATCAACACGCCCGGTTTCACGCGGTCGGTTTCCGCGAGCCAGCGGACGAAGTCTGCTCGTTCATTGCCGAGGGTGCTTGCGCCGAGAGTCAATCGGCTGCCCACGTGGGTGAGGTCCGGGCCGACGCTGCCGTCCGCGATCGTGCCGCGGATCGCGTGACAGGCGCCGCAACCGTTCGCGAGAAACAGCTCCTGCCCGCGCTCGATCAACGCATCCGCCTCGCCGCCAGCGCGCGCGAGGTTTGCGTCGCGGCGACGGTCTTCCAGCCATTGCTCGAAGCCGGCCGGCTCCATCACCACCACCGGAAACGCCATCAACGCATGCGAAGCGCCGCAGTATTCCGCGCAGACGCCGCGGAAGGTGCCGGTCTGCGTCGGCACGAGTTTGAGCCGCGTTTTCCGGCCCGGGATCATGTCGATTTTGCCCCCGAGTGACGGAATCCAGAACGAGTGAATGACGTCGGGGCTGACGAGTTCGAACTGCACCGGCTGGCCGACCGGCAAGCGTACCTCGTTGGCCGAGATCACCGGCTCGCCGTTTGCGGGTCGGTATTCAATTCGCCACCACCACTGTTCGCCGCTCACCGCGATGCGCAACGCACCTTCGGGAGCGGGAGCGAGCAGGGGCGGCAGGCCCGAAAGTCCGTGCGCGAGCAGGGCAGTCAGCACGAAGGTCGGCAGCAACACGCCGCCGCCGATGATCAACTGGCGGGCGCGCGTTGCCCCGAGTTTCTCCGGCCGGATCCGCGCGGCCCACCAGGCCAGCAGCACGACGCCGGCCCAGACGAGCAGGCTGCCCCAGAACATCCACCAGAACAGCCGCGCCAGCGTTGCCGCTTCTTCACCGGCGGGCGCGAGCGCAGATTGGGGCCCGGAACAGCCGCTGCATAGCCCGGCCGCCACACTCCACATCGCGAGCGGAAGCCGAGAGGGCAGTCGAGCCATGACTGCAACTTGAGCGGCCAGAGCTCCCTCGGTTCCCGCAAAAGACGCCGGGAAACGGCCGAGTCCGAGAAGAGCGAGCGGCTTTGCAGCCGCGGCGAGCGCCCGTCTTCCGGGCGCGTACCGCTCAGACCGAGGTGGCCGCCCGTCCGCGCACGGCAGCGACGACGTGATCGACGGAGCGGTCCAGCCGCTCCTGCAATTCAGCGGGCAGGCTCAGCGTGCCGTCGGTGTTTACCTGATACTGCGCGTCGACGAAATATACGCCTTGCAACAGGTCGGTGGCGCCCAGCGCCGAGAGCACCGGCTTCAGGGCGTAGTCGATCACCAGTTGGTGCGCGGGCGAGCCGCCGGCGACGAGCGGCAGCACCGTCTTTCCGCGCAGCGCGGCTTGCGGAAGCATGTCGAGGATCGTCTTCAACACGCCCGAATACGACGCCTTGTAAACCGGCGTGCTGACGATCAGGGCGCGGGCCCCCGCCACTGCGGCGTGCAGGCCCGCAAAGGACGGGCTGTCGTAGCGCCCCAGGATCAGGTCCTCCGCCGGAAAGTCCTGCACGGCGAAGCCCACGGATCCCACCTTGGCCGCTTGCAGGCGTTCGGCACTGTAGCGCAGGATCGCGGACGGACGGGAACGTTGGGAGGGGCTGCCGGAAAGAAGAACGACGTCAGACATGGGCGGAGTGCGTTGCAGGCGTTGCTGCGGCACGAGCGCAGGCTTGTCGACGTCGAATCGTCCGGCTGATCTGTGCGCGGCGTCAGCAGCGGCAACGGTTTTGCGAACGATTCGATCAGCGATGACTGGGTGGGAAACGGGTCAGTTCGGCGGATCCGTCAACGAATGGGGCTATTCTCCTATCCTCAGGGGTTGGGGAACCCGGTACTATGTTGCTGCCGAGGCGATACGGCGGACCGACTTTACGGCTCTTGTGCAAAACGACGAGGCGGCGAGAGGCCCGCGGGCGGCTACGGCGCTCCTTCCTTCATTTTCGTTATGAACCTGCACTCTACCTTCGCCCGCGGCCTTCAGCTCGCCGCCTGTTTTTGCGCCAGTGGCCTGGCGATCCTCACCGCCCAGCCAGCGGATGCGGAAATCGCGGCCTTGCGTGAACAGATTCGGCTGCTCGACCAGCGCCTGCAGGAACTCGAACGCCAGCGGGCGACCTCTCGCGAAACGGCGTCGACCCCGACCGCACCTGCCAGCAAGGTAGCGGTGAACGATCGCAGCGTTGCGCTCTCATCCGCCGATGAGGCACACGCGTTTCGGTTGAAGGCCTTGGTGCAGGCGGATTCCCGGTGGTTTTTTAACGACGGAGGGATCCCCAACAACGATGCGTTCATCCTGCGGCGGGCGCGGATGATTTTTGAAGGCACCTTTCATCGTTGGCTCCAGTTCCAGATCGTGCCCGAGTTTGGTGGTGGCAGCACAACGCTGCTGGACGCGAACGTGACGCTGGCCCTCCGACCGGAGCTGCAGGTGAAGGTGGGCAAATTCAAGTCGCCCGTGGGCCTGGAACAGCTGCAGTCCGATTCCTGGGCGTACTTCATCGAGCGCAGCATGGTCAGCGGACTCGTCCCCAATCGTGACATCGGCGTGCAGGTGGGCGGCGATGTGCTCGACGGAAAGTTGAACTACAGTCTGGCCGTCCTGAACGGTGTGGCCGACGGCAGCAGCAGCTCGAACAACGCGGACTTCGACGACGACAAGGACTTCGTCGTGCGGCTCTTCGCGCAACCCTTCAAAGGCCAGGAGGAGCATCTGCTCTCCGGATTGGGCATCGGTTTTGCCGCCAGTTATGCGCCGGGCTCGGAAACGGCGTCAGCGCTCACGTCGGGCTACCGCACGGACGGGCAACAGCGGTTCTTCACTTACACGGACGGCACCGTGGCGGACGGTGACACCTGGCGGCTGGCGCCGCAGGCCTACTTGTATTCCGGTCCGTTCGGGATGATGGCCGAGTACGTGCGATCCACCGTTAACGTGCGCGCCGGCACGAATCGCGCGGAGCTGCAGCACGTGGGCTGGCAGGCCAGCGCGGGTTATGTCCTGACTGGCGAGGACGCGTCGTACGGCGGCGTAAAACCGGACCGCAACTTTTCGCCGGGCGGCGACGGCTGGGGTGCGTTCGAAGTGGTTGCGCGTATCAGCCAAGTGGATATCGACGAGAAGACGTTCCCGCTTTTCGCCAACCCGGCGGTGAGCGCGGACAAGATCACGTCGGCGGGCGTCGGACTCAACTGGTACCTCAACCGTTCGGTTCGCGCGACGGTCAACTACTTCCACGCAACCTTCGACACCGCTCTTGCCCCGACGAGTCTTCTGTTGCAGGAAGGCGAGGATGCGCTGCTGACGCGGCTGCAACTCACCTTCTGATTCGTCCAGTGCCCACGGTTTTGTCCCATGCCCCTGCCGTCCCGTCTGATGGGGCGGCCGTCTCAGTGATGCTGTTCGATGGCCGGCTCGTTGAGCCGGCGGTTCATCGACGGCAGGCGCCGGGGAAATGGCGGCGCGAAGGTGAGCGGGGCTGATTTTCGTCCGACGCTCATGCCAAGCCGGACCGCCGAGCTGCTGGGAGCCTTGGACGCATTGCGCGCACCAAAGGCGCGATTGGAAGTGCGAACGGTGGGGACGGTGCCCACGAGGCACGGCGAGGCGCTGCCGATCCCGTGTTACATCCAGCGCGGGGCGGTTTCGCCGGGCTTCAGTTTTCTCCGGCTGGCGGTTTTTGCGTTGGTGCATGGCGATGAGCCGGCGGGCGGGGAGGCGATCCAGCGTCTGCTCGCGACGACGCTGCGCGAACCTGAACTCCTGCGCGGGGTGGAGTTGTTTTGTTACCCGGTGTGCAATCCGACCGGCTTCGAGGCGGGTTCACGGACGAATGCCGCGGGCCTCGACCTTAACCGCGAGTTCTGGCGAAATTCGGCCCAGCCGGAGGTGCAGGCACTCGAGGCGGAGTTGCGCCTGCGCCGGTTCGACGGGCTGGTTTCGCTGCACGCAGATTGCGACAGCTCGGGGCTCTACGCGTTCGCGCGCGGTGCGGTGACCTCGGAGGAGCTGCTCGCCCCGGCGTTGCAGGCGGCCGAAGGTATCCTGCCGCGCAATACCGATCGGATCATCGACGGTTTTGACGCCGAACACGGAGTCATTCGCGATTGTTATCCCGGCGTGCTTTCACCCTCGCCTGACCAATCTCCCCCGCCGTTCGAAATCATTCTGGAGACTCCCGGGGGCCGTCCGGTGGAGGAGCAGGCGGAAGCCGCGCACCGGGCTTTGCTCGCGATTTTGGCCGAGTTGCCACGACTCTCGATCGGCGGACCGGACATTTGAGGCGGCGCAAAAGCGCGGCGTCTCACGTCATCGGTGGAGTGCGCGCTCAGGCTGCGCGGGCGTGGTTGGCCAGCTGCGCCAACCCGTGCCCCAGCGCGACGGCCAGCAGGCACAAGGTGACGGTGCCCACGACATTGGCGCCGGCGCGCACGACATCGCCACCGCGGGCGAGTTCGAGCGTTTGCAGGCTGAATGAGGAAAACGTCGTGAAACCGCCGAGGACGCCGACGAGCAGGAACTGACGCATCGGTGCGTCCAGGAGCGCACGTCCGTCCGCGTGTTCCAGGCCAGCGAGCAGACCGATCAGCAGCGATCCGGAGATATTCACGAGCCACGTACTCCACGGGAACGACTCACCATGGAAGCGGGCACACGCGAGGCCGACGCCGTAACGCGCCATGCCGCCGAACGCACTGCCGAGCCCGATCCAGAGGAATTGTCGCATCGCGGGAGTGCGGGTCGGTTTAGCGGCCGTGTGAGGAGGGTCAAGGCATGCGCCGGAAGCGGGCGTTGGCGGCACGATGTCGCGACGGCGCCAAAAGCTTCGGGCGAGCCCCGCGCAACGTTTGTGAACCGTGGCGGTCGAGAGCGGGTGAACGTCGCTCCGTCTCATCCCCTCGACCGCAATGCACAACCGCGGGCGGGCTCGACCTGGAACAGCAAGATGGCGGGGTCTTTGGACACCATGCTGAGCATTCCCGCGAGTTTTGCGCGAGAAACGGTTCGTTGCTGATGTTCCGTACACTCCACCAGGGAACGGGAGTATGGCTCGCCGATGTAGCCGGTGGCGATGTTCCGCGGACGTGGGATGAACTCGCCCGGGCCTGGTCGCTGGACCCGTTGTTATTGTGCCTGCTCGGGTTGACGGCCTGGGGTTATCTGCGCGGAAGCCGACAGCTCTCCCGCTACGTGCGACCGGGGTGGGGGCTGCGGCCATGGGAGCAGGTCTGTTTTTGGCTGGGCTGGGTGAGCGTGGTGATCGCGTTGATCTCGCCGCTGCATGCGTGGGGACAGGTGCTGTTCACCGCGCACATGACGCAGCACGAGCTTCTGATGGTCATCGCGGCGCCGCTACTGGTGTTAGGGCGCCCCGTGGTGGCGTTGCTCTTCGCGTTGCGACGGGCGGATGCGCGTCAACTCGCCTCCATGTTTCGCCAGAGCTGGCTCGCACGACTGTGGCACGTGCTGGCGCAGCCGCTGGTGGCGTGGATCCTTCACGCCGCGGCGCTGTGGGTGTGGCACGTTCCGCCTTTTTATGAGGCAACGCTGCGCAATGAAATACTGCATCACCTGCAGCACGTCTGTTTCTTCGGCACGGCGTTGTTGTTCTGGTGGACGTTGGTGCACACTCGAACTGGCCGGCGGCACTACGGCGTCGCGACGTTGTATGTTTTCACCACGATGATCCACAGCGGGCTACTGGGAGCGTTGATCACGTTTGCGCACACGCTGTTGTACCCATCGTACGCGGCGACCGCGCCGGATTGGTCGCTGACGCCGCTGGAGGATCAACAACTAGGCGGCGCCGTCATGTGGGTGCCGGCGGGCACCGTGTACCTCCTCGCCGGCCTCGCCTTGATCGCGGTCTGGATGCGCGCCCTGGAGCGACGGGCGCCAGCCGCGCCGGCTTCACGGCGCCAGGTGGCACCGGCGCCGTAGTTCGCCAGCACTACACGGACGCAGCGGCGCGTTCGGCGGCCAAACCCTTCGCCAGCAACTCGGCGATGCGATCGACATCGTACACGCAACCGGCCCAGCTGCCGCCGGAGGCCTCCTGAAGCGCCGCCCATAACCGGGTGTCGTCCGGCACATGGGGATGGCGCACCAGGTGCTCGCCCAAGGGACGGGCCGCCAGTTCTTCCCCGGTCACGGAGATCACATCAATGCGGCCTTCGAGCTTGCGCGTATCAATCCGGATGCGGATGCGATCGCCCTCGCGAATCTTTCCAATCGGTCCGCCCGCCCACGCTTCGGGGCTGACGTGTCCGATGCAGGCGCCTGTCGAAACACCCGAAAAACGGCCATCGGTGAGCAGCACTACCTGATGACCGGAGGAGAGGTACTTCAATGCGGAGGTGACCTGATACGTCTCCGGCATGCCGATACGCGGGCCGATGCCGGCGAGCACCATGACATCGCCTGCGCGGATGGCGTCCGGGCC
This sequence comes from Verrucomicrobiota bacterium, assembly GCA_023386835.1. Lineage (GTDB taxonomy): Bacteria > Verrucomicrobiota > Verrucomicrobiia > Opitutales > Opitutaceae > Actomonas. The sequence goes on along the minus strand of JAEWIY010000061.1, from coordinate 65,918 downwards.
GTTTGATTTCACCGCGGCGATGGCGGCGTCTTCCGATCCAAACACACGCGCCGGGCCTTCATGCAGGAAGACGCCGTCGGCGTCGAGCAGGGCGGGATTGATGGCCGTGCTTTTCACCAGCGCGCCGTCGGGCGCGAGGTTGCCGGTCAGAAAAGTAACGGTGCTCGTCAGGCCGGTAGCACGGGCGCGCGTGGGGCTGAGGATGACGCGGTCGGGGTCGATGCGGTCCAGCTCACGAAGTTTGTCTTTCAGGCGTCGGCGCCGTTCGGAGCGTTCCCACCACTCAAGGTTTTCGCCGAGCGAGCGACCACTGACCGTCCGCGCGCCGAGCCGGAGCAGCCCGAGTTCACGCAGGTGAAGCATCACCTCGGGCACTCCACCGGCGAGGAAGACCTGGACGGTGGCGTAGTGCGTCGGGCCATTCGGCAGCACGTCCACCAAACGCGGGACCTGACGATTGATGCGCGCCCAGTCCTCGACCGTGGGACGCGTGAGTCCGGCCGCGTGGGCGATCGCCGGCACGTGCAGGATCAGGTTGGTCGATCCACCGAAGGCGGCATGCACCACCATCGCGTTGTGCAACGAGTCCTCGTTCAGCAGCGCGTGCGTCGTCACGCCCTCTTTCGACAGGGCCATCAAGGCTTGCGCGGAGCGCCGGGCGAGGTCGCGCCAGATGTAGGCGCCCGACGGACTGAGGGCACCGTGCGGCAGCGTCAACCCGAGCGCCTCGGCCACAACCTGAGTGGAAGCGGCGGTGCCGAGAAATTGGCAGCCACCGCCGGGAGAGCCGCAGGCCTTGCAACCCATCTCCACGGCCTGTTCGTAGGAGATCTCGCCATGGGCAAAGCGGGCTGCGATGGTCTGGACCTTGGCCGTGTCTTCCGCCTCCTCGGCCAGCAAGGTCACACCGCCAGGGACCAGCACGGTGGGCAGGTTGGACGTGCCGGCCAGCGCCATGAGCATGGCGGGCAGACCCTTGTCGCAGGTGGCCACCCCAAGCACCCCGCGCGCAGTCGGCAGTGAACGTATCAGCCGGCGGAATACGACGGCGGCGTCGTTGCGGTAGGGCAGGCTGTCGAGCATGCCGCGGGTGCCGTTGGTCCGTCCGTCGCAAGGATCGCTGCAGTAGGCGGCAAACGGAATCGCGCCGCCGGCCGCGAACGTGCGCGCCGCCTCCTCCATCAACAGCCCCACTTCCCAGTGGCCGGTGTGATACCCCAGGGCGACCGGCTGCCCGTCCGGCGCGCGGATGCCTCCTTGCGTGCTGAGGATGAGAAACTCGGGCCCGAGCAGTCGGGCCGGGTTCCAGCCCATGCCGGCGTTCTGGGTCAGTCCAAAAACGTTACCGCTCGGTGCCTGCCGCAGGGCGTCCGCGGAGATCGGCAGGCGACCGGTTGGACCCGGAGCAGTCGTCCGCAGCAAGTAGATCGATGGATCGGTGGAATCGAGGAAGGCCGGGTGAGACACGGGGAGAAGGCGTGCTGAGCCGGCTGAAGGCACGGCTGACGCAGAAGACGCGGGGAGGGGCTATCGCGCCGTCGGAGCGAGAGGTTCGCGCGTCGGACGCCCGTCGACCAGGCGGAGCAGTCCGAGGGGATTTTCGTCGTGCAAGGCGGGCGGCAGCAGGTGCGCCGGGAAATCCTGGTAACACAGCGGTCGCACGAAACGCTGCAGCGCGGCCGTGCCGACGGAGGTGAACCGGACGTCACTACACGACGGATACGGACCGCCGTGGTTCATCGCCGGGCAGACCTCCACTCCCGTGGGCCAACCGTTGATGAGCACGCGGCCGGCGCGATCGGCCAGCACGGCCAGCAGCGGCGCAGCCTCGGCGAGGTCGGACGCGGTTCCGTGGACACAGGCGGTGAGTTGGCCGTCGATTCCCTGGAGCGTTTCCAGCAGTTCCTCGCGCCTTTCGACAGTGATCAGCAGGGTGAACGGACCGAAACACTCGCGCGCCAGTTCGGGACGTTGACGGAATTGCGCGGCCGTCACTCTCGCGATCGAGGCGGGGCCGCGGGTGAGCCATTCGACGTCCTTCAAACCATCAAGGGAGGCCTGAAACGCCCGGGAGATGCCCGCGTGCAGCATCACGCCAGCGGGCACCGCGCTCGCGGCCGTCGCGACTTCACGCGCGAACTTTTCCCACTCGGCCGAGGCGAGGCCGAAGACCAGGCCAGGTTTGGTGCAGAACTGGCCGACACCCAGTGTGAACGATCCCGTGAGACCTTGGGCGAGCGGTGTCGTGCGTTCGCGCAACGCCTGCGGGAGTAGAACCACGGGATTGAGGCTGCTCATCTCCGCAAACACCGGGATCGGGTGCGGCCGTGCCGCGGCGACGTCCATCAAGGCGCGACCGGCGGTGTGCGAGCCGGTGAATCCGACGGCGGCAAGCCGGGGATGGCGGACGAGCTCAAGGCTTGTTGCGGGCTGGCGCCCGTGGAGCAGCGAGAAAATCCCGGCGGGTGCTCCCGTCGTGGAGACGGCCCGCGCGATGGCGGTCGCGACCATCTCGGAGGTTCCGGGATGCGCCGGGTGGCCTTTAACGACCACCGCGTTGCCCGTGGCAAGGGCGGACGCGGTGTCCCCCCCCGCGACAGAGAAAGCCAAGGGGAAGTTGCTCGCGCCGAACACGGCGACGACGCCGATCGGCTGCAACAGGCGGCGGACGTCCGGACGTGGCAGGGGCTTGCGCTCCGGCAGAGCGGGGTCGATTCGCGCGTCGACCCAGGAGCCTTCGCGGACCACGCCTGCAAACAGGCGCAACTGGGCGCAGGTGCGCGCACGTTCACCGGTCAACCGGGCCAGCGGCAACCCGGTTTCGGCATGGGCGCGCTGGAGCAACTCGTCACCCAACGCCTCGATTTCCGTGGCGATCGCCTCGAGCAAGGCGGCGCGCTGCTCGCCAGTCGATGGACGAAATTCGGCGAAGGCGGAAAACGCGGCCTGCACCGCGGCGTCGATCTCCGAGGAAGTCGCTTCGGAGAAGCCGGGATCCAGCACCGCCTGGTTTGCGGCATTGATACCGTGGAAGGAGGACGCCGCCGCGGCAGTGGGACGGCCGGCGATCAGGTGTTGTCCGTGCAAGGGCATGATCAGGCGACGGTGTTTACGAGGGTGCCAATCGGCGCGATGGTGATCGCGATCCGGTCGCCCGAGCGGAGGGTGAAGTCATCGGGCGGCACGATGCCGGTGCCGGTCATCAGGTAACAGCCCTTTGGATACGACTGGTCGCGGAAGAGGTACTGCACAAGCGATTCGAGCGGGCGTTTGATCTGGTGCAGCATCGTCGAGCCGGTGAAAACCGCCGCGCCGTCCCGCGATATTTCCAACTCGATGGCCGTTTCGCCGGCCAGAGGCGTCTCGGCCACGAGCACGCAGGGCCCCAAGGCCGCGGATCCGTCGTACACCTTGGCCTGCGGCAGATAGAGCGGATTCTCGCCCTCGATGTCGCGCGAGCTCATATCGTTGCCGACCGTGTAGCCGAAGATTTTCCCCGCCGCGTTGATCGCGAGCGTCAGTTCCGGTTCGGGCACATTCCAACGGGAATCCGCGCGAATGCGGACTGCCCCGCCGGGCGCGACGACACGATGCGCGGTCGACTTGAAGAAGAGCTCGGGACGCTCGGCCGAGTACACCTTGTCGTAGAAGGTGCCACCGCCCGCATCCTTGGCCTCGGTCATGCGCGCGGTGCGGCTGCGCCAGTACGTGACACCGGCGGCCCACACTTCCTGCGATTGCACGAGGGAGGCAGGTGAGTCGGGTCCGGCGTCGACGACCTCCGAGCCTTCGACACAGGAGCGAAGGAAGGAGGCGGGATTGGCCTCGGTGAAAACGTCGTCCCAGTGCAACGGACGCAAGGGACGGTGGAAGCGGCCGCCGGATTCGATCAGCAAACCATCAGCCGTGGGGTGGAGCTTCAGCATGGTTGGCCGCAACGTGCCGCGCTTGTGGGCGCACGTCCAGTCCCGGTGCTGCGAGACGTTTACCCGCTTCCGTCTAACAAATGAAAAGCCCCCGCATTCTCTGCGAGGGCCCTCGTCGCCACCTCAGGCGTTCTTTACGCCAGCGGCGCGCTGTTCCGCGTCGGCAATGCGGCTGATCACGATCACCGCGGCGCCGCCGATCGCGGCCAGAAGCAGCGCAATCCACACCTGGTTGAGTTCAGTGGGCAGGACGTTGGCCTGGCTCACCGGCACTTCCACGCCCTTGCTGTTGATGCGGGTGGCCAAGGTCTCCTTCCAAGGCCAGATCGTGCGTAGGGCTCCCGCCATGACGCCGGTCAGGGCGATCAACGTGGTGTGGCGGTAGGTGCGCAGCAGCCAGCTGACGATCCGAACAAACGAGAGGATTCCCGCCGCGATGCCGGCGCAGAAGACCGCCAGCGTCACGAAGTCCCGCTGATTCACGGCGTCGAGGATCTGCTGATACTTGCCCATGATCACGAGCAGGTACGAACCGGAGATGCCCGGAAGAATCATTGCGCAGATGGCGATGGCACCGGCCAGGAAAGTGAAGGGCAACGTGGCCGGAGTCTGAAAGGTTTCGAGCCCGACCAGCCAGTAGGTGGCGACGGTGAACAAGAGGAAGACGGCGAAATCCTGGGCTCGCCAGCGCCAGGTCTGGTGCGCCAGCAGCACGATCGAGCCCAGCACTAGGCCGAAGAAAAATGCCCACAAGGCCGACGGATACGCTTCCATCAGGTGCGCCAGCAGCTTGGACATGGTGAACACCGCGGTGAGCAGCCCTGCTCCGAGAAACACGAAGAAGAGGACCGGGACGCGGGCGAACACGGCCTTAAGGTCGAACTTTAGGGCGAGGCGCAGCGTGGTCAGGTCGAAGGTTTTGATGCCTTCGAGCAACCGGTCGTAGATGCCGCAGATGAAGGCGATCGTGCCACCGGAGACTCCGGGAATGACGTCGGCACAACCCATGATGAAGCCGATGAACGAGAGGCGGAGATGATCGAGCAGTCGCATGGAGAGAAACGAGCGAGGGGGCAGGCGCAAAAAAAGCAGGCCCGAAGGCCTGCTTAAAAGGGTGGAGGATACTGACGGATCAGACTTCCGGCAGCGTCTTGCGGAGACCGACGACGCGGTCGCCCTCTTTCCAGGCGCCACGCTTCTTGAGGAGCGCGACGCGCTCGAAACGCTTCAACACATTGCGCTTCACGACGATACCGCGCGAACCTTGGAGACTGTTATGCTGCGACATGGCAAAAAAGGGAGCTGAGTGACGAGTTAAAGGGGCAGGGGAGTACAGTTGGCCTGTACCCATGACAAGTATTTTTCCGCCGTGTGTTCGACCCGTACCACCAGCCATTGCGGCGTCTCGTACGGGTGCCGCGCAAAAAGCCAGGCCTCCAACTCGACCTGCCGCATGGGCGTGAACTTGATCGTCAGCCGGTACTCCTCGCTGACTTCCGGCTGTCCTTCCCAGCGATAATGGGATCGGATGGGCCCGTCGATCTGCACGCAGGCGGCCAGTCGCTCGGCAACCAGGCCGGTGGCAAGTTGATCCGCTTGTTCGCGAGTGGAGACGGTGGTCCAGCCAATCAGCACCCCGCCAGCTTTTTGCGGTAAACGGGCGGGGGCAACGGGAAAAACCACTTGACGCTCCTTCCGGAGCGTCATGCTCTAGCCGGTTTCTACCGCCACTTCCTTCACTCATGCGTGACGATTACATCAAAGAAGCGCTCAAGGTCGTTCCCGACCCCAACCTCCTGATCAACGTGGTCTCCCGCCGCGTGAAGCAGCTCAAGCGCGGCAGCCGTCCGTTGGTGGAGTCGCTGGAGAAACTCGCGCCCGAAGACATCGCGCTGCGCGAAGTCATTGAGGGCAAGATCGTATACGAGACGGCGGAAACCGCCGCCGCGGTCGTCTGATCCCTCCTTTTTCGTTTTGATTCCAGGCGGCCCCGCTCGCAGCGGCGCCGCCTGTTTTGTAAGGTGTTCCTGCCATGGCCTCATCGTCCGGTTCGCCCCGCTATTCCGAGATTCGCAATGCCAAGGCCTTGCGCGACTACGTCGTCGAGCAACGCTTCGAGGCGGGCATTGCGCTGCGCGGGACCGAGGTGAAGTCGATCCGGGCCGGCCGGGCCCAGATCAACGATGCGTTCGGCCGTGTGAAGAACGGCGAACTGTGGCTGATCAACACGCACATCGACGAGTACATGTTCGGCAGCTACCTGAACCACCCGACCCGTCGTGATCGAAAGCTGCTGCTGCACAAAGCCGAGTTGCGGAAGATCATCCAAGCAATGGATGTCGGCGGACGTTCCCTGATTCCGCTGCGAATGTACTTCAAGGAAGCGCTGGTGAAGGTGGAGGTGGCGCTGTGCACCGGCAAGAAGACGTACGACAAACGCGAAGATCTGCGGAAGAAGACGGCGTTGCGTGAAGTCGACCGGGCGCTCAAAACCCGGCGGTAATGTCTCCAGTTTCCACCGTCACCGTCAGCGTTCCGGCGAGCACGTCGAATTGCGGATCCGGGTTCGACAGCCTCGGATTGGCGTTGAATCTTCACAACCGGGTGACGGTCACGCGTCGGGACGACGGCGTCATCCAACCGGCCCGCGACAGCGACGGCCGGGCCCATGCGATGGTCCGGGAAGCGGCGGAAGCGTTCCGAACGGCGGCTGGCGGGGCGGCAATGGGCTTCGAATACCGCATCGAGGGTGACGTGCCGGTGGCGCGGGGCCTTGGGTCCAGCGTCACGGTGCTGGCAGGAGTGGCGGGCGCGTTGAACGCATTGGCCGGCGAACCGCTCTCACGCCACGACTTGGTGGCACTCGTCACGGCGCTGGAAGGGCATCCAGACAACGCCTCAGCGGGCATTCTGGGCGGCTTCTGCGTGGCGCGCTGCGATCCCGCATCGGGCCGGTACGTGGACACGGTCCGGGTGGCGATTCCGGGGGAAGTGGTTTTCGCGGTCGTCTCGCCGGCACACGAGATCGCAACGAAGGAGTCGCGTGGGGCCTTGCCGGCCCATCTGCCGTTTTTCGACGCGGTGAAGAGTGTGAACAGCGCCGTTTACCTGACGGCGGCGTTCGCGACGGGTGAGTTTCAGAAGCTGCGACAGGCGGTGCAGGATTATCTGCACGAGCCGTACCGGCTGCCGCGGATTCCGGGCGGACAGGCGGCGATCAAAGCCGGAGTCGCCGCCGGTGCCTGGACGGGCTGGTTGAGTGGCAGCGGTTCCAGCGTGCTCTGCGTCAGCGACGCGGCACACGCCCGAAAAGCCGCCGAGGCCATGCAGGCCGCCTTTAATGTCGAAGGAATCGCGAGCCAGATTCGGCTGCTGTCCGCGGACAATACCGGGCTGAAGGTGGAAGTCGCCGAGCCCGTGAGCGGACGCGCTTAACTGCCGGTTCGCTCGGCCGGCCAGTACCGTTGAACCGCGTCGGCGAGTTGCCGCGTCGGAAACGGTTTTGCCAGGACCTGCTTTAATTCCGGCAGCTCCGGCAGGCCCGCCTCGCCCAACGCATCCGTGTGGCCGGTGATCATCAGACAGGGGATGCTTGGCTTGAGCTGCAGCGCGCGCCGCAGGAAATCGAGCCCGTTCATCTGCGGCATGAAGTAGTCGGTGACGATCATCGCCACCTCCAGCTGGGGCAGGGCTTGCAACGCCGCTTCCGGCCGGCTGAACACGACGATGGGCGCCTCCAGCAGCGCGCTCAACGTTTCGGAGAGCACGTCTGTGTAGGCCTTCTCGTCGTCGACGAGCACAAGGGCGGGTGAGGCGGTGGCGATCACGGCAGCGGACACCGCTTTATGCGGCACGGAGCTGAGAAACGCAACGTCAACGACTTGTGAAACAGCGGCCGGCCGGGGGCATCGTCCCATCCGCGACTGTCACAACTCCCTAGGCCGCCTGAGGCTGCCCGGTGTAAGGAGACTTTGGTTACAGCGCCGGCTGGGCGTTCACCCCCAGGTCCCTGGCGGAAGCAGGGGGCGGAGCATCATTTGGATTGAGCCGGATCGCGTTGGGCGTCGGCGTGGAGGCTTGGTATGATCCACGTCGTGTTGTTTCAGCCCGAGATCCCGCAGAACACGGGGAACATCGGCCGCATGTGCGCTTTGACGCGTTCCCGGCTGCACCTGATTCATCCGCTGGGTTTCGAAATTACAGACCGGCACCTGAAGCGCGCCGGCATGGATTACTGGCACGCGCTCGACGTGCATCACCACGCCGACTGGGCGGCGTTCCGGGCCAGTCCGCTGGGGCCGCGGCGGCTCTGGCTGTTCACGACCAAGACCACCCGGTCGTATTGGGATGTTCACTACGAGGCCGATGACGGGCTCGTGTTTGGCAACGAGGGCCACGGCGCGCCGGAGTGGCTGCACCAGGAACTCGGTGACGCGGCGCGCGTGACGATTCCGCACCGCAACCCCGACCTGCGCTCACTCAACCTGAGCACGGCGGCCGGGATCGCCGCCTACGAGGCGCTGCGACAAATCGGATTCTAGTCGCCGCCGCAGCTGCCCGCGGCCGGGCCACTAGATCTCGCCAGCGCGGATACAGGCGACCTCGCGCTGCGCAAACGGGAACAGCGGCGGCATCGCCGCCTTGCAGCGTTCCTGCGCGTACGGACAGCGTGGGTGAAACGTGCAGCCGACGGGCGGGTTGATCGGCGAGGGCGGATCCCCCGGCAGCACGATGCGCTGGCGCGAACGTTCGGCATCCGGGTTCGGCGTGGGGATCGCGCTGACGAGCGCGCGCGTGTACGGGTGAACCGGACGCTCAATCACGTCGGTGGCCCGCCCGAGCTCGACGATCTTTCCGAGGTACATCACCGCGACGCGATCGGAGATGTGTTTCACCACCGAGAGGTCGTGCGCGATGAAGATCAGGCTCAGCCGCATCTGCCGGACCAGTTGCGCCAGCAGATTGAGGATCTGGGCCTGGATGGAAACGTCCAGGGCCGACACGGGTTCGTCTGCCACGACCACCTTCGGCCGGAGCGCCAGCGCGCGTGCAATCGCAATGCGCTGACGTTGTCCGCCGGAAAATTCATGCGGGTATTTCTGCATGAACCGCGGCGCCAGACCGACCGTTCGCATCAGCTCGGCCACGCGCGCCGGAACCTCAGAGGCCGGACAGACGCGATGCGCGATCAGCGGCTCGGCCAGCGTGGCATACACCGTCATGCGCGGGTTCAAGGACGCATACGGGTCCTGGAACACCATCTGCAAATCGCGGCGGATCGACTTTACCTCGGCGGTCGAACTCGCGGTCAGGTTGCGACCTTCCAGCACGACCGTGCCGCCGGTGGTCGGAACCAGCTGCATGATCGTCCGCGCGAGGGTGGACTTTCCACAGCCGGACTCGCCCACCAGTCCCAGCACTTCGCCTTCCTGAATCGACAGCGTCACGCCGTCGACCGCCTTGACGGTTCCCACCGTGTGTTTGAAGAGGAAGCCTCGCTGCACCGGGAAGTGCGTCTTGACGTCCTTCAGCTCGAGAATCGGAGCGTCCATGGCGGTTCAGAGTTCGCCTGCCTGCACGCGCAGGCACGCTTGAGGATGGCTCGAGTTCTCGGTCGTCAGCCGCACTGGCTCCTTCGAACAACGCTCAACGGCGAAGTCGCACCGCGGGGCAAACGGACAGCCGGGCAACGGCTTCGACAGGTCCGGGGGTAAACCGCGAATCGTATAGAGCTCCGCGCCCTTGGCCTGCATCGAGGGAATCGAACGCTGCAACGCCCGCGTGTAGGGATGACGCGGCTCGTAGAACAAGGTCCGCGTATCGGCGGTTTCGACGATGCGTCCGCCGTACATCACCTGCACGCGGTCACAAAGGCCGGACACGACGCCGAGGTCGTGCGTGATGAAGATCACCGCCATCCCGAGGTCGCGTTGCATCCGCTTGATCAGCTCGAGGATCTGGGCCTGCACCGTCACGTCGAGCGCGGTGGTCGGCTCGTCCGCAATCAGGAGTTCCGGGTGCGTGATCAACGCCATCGCGATCATGACACGCTGTCGCATGCCGCCGGAGAACTCGTGCGGATAATGATGAATCCGGTTGGCGGCGTCGTTGATGCCCACCGCCTCGAGCATCTGCAGTGCGCGCTTCAACGCGTCGGCCTTGGAAATGTCTTCGTGAATCCGGAGCGGCTCGATGAGCTGGTCACTGATCCGCATGTACGGATTCAACGACGTCATCGGGTCCTGAAAGATCATGCTGATCCGTTTGCCCCGGATCGCCCGCGCCTGGCTCGCGGTGCAGTGCAGCAGGTCGACGCCATCAAACAGGGCGGTGCCGCTCTCAATCCGCCCGGGCGGCTGCGGGATCAGCCCCATGATCGAATAACAGGTGACCGATTTGCCGGAACCGGACTCGCCGACGATGCCGAGCGTCTCACCGCGCTCCAGGGAGAAGCTCACTCCGTCGACCGCGCGCGTCACCCCGTTGCGGGTGTGAAAATAGGTGCGGAGATCGGAAACGGTCAGCAGCGGCACAGGCAAGGGAGACGTTCGGGCACGGTGGAAAGTGACAGCGACCGCGCAAGGCCAATCAGCCGTTGGTGTATCGGGAGGAGGCGACGTGAACGAGGAGAGGTCATCGCTCGGCAAGCTGGCCCCGCAGTTGCTCCATTCCGGCCACGACCGCTTCGGGCGTCAGTTGCTGCAAATCGCCACCACCGGTCGGCGGACAGCCGGGCGGTTGGAGGATGAGGAAGGGCGCGGAAAACACCGGGCCCGTGCGGATCGGATTGGTGGGGCCGAAGAGGCCGATCAGCGGCACGCCGAGCGCGTTGGCGAGGTGCATGCCGCCCGTGTCGTTGGTGACCAGCAGCTCGCAGGCCGCCAACCGGTCCATGTACGTCGTCAAATCGGTCCGGCCGGCCAGGTTTTCGACTCGATCGGCCGCAAAGCCGGAGGCGATGGCGGCCGTGATCGGCTGATCGTTCCTGGTTCCGAACAGGACAAAGCGTTCGCTGGGGCAGGATTCGATCAGCTGGCGCCAATACTCCACCGGCCAACGTTTCGCCGGCGTGTTCTCCGAACCCGCGATCAACCCCAGCGGGGCGCGTGCGGACGAAGCGGGCGTACGCAGCGGCGTACGGTCGGCCTCCGTTTGCAGCCCGAAATGGCGCAGGAACTCCGTCCACAACTCCAGTTGATGGTGCTGGCGTTCATCGTATCCGGGCGGAGGCGCATAACGATGGGTCAGGAGCGGACGTTTCCGACCGCCGCGGACCAGGCCAAACCGTTGCGCGCAGCCGGTCAGCCACGCCTCGAAGTCACCACGCACGGATTGCGTGAAGAGCACGTACGTATCCGGATGCTCATGACGCAGGCCGCGGAAGAAGCGGAAGTAGCCGCGCCCGCGCGGCGGCAGCGGCAGGAATCGGTCGGCCACGCCAGCCTGGTTCACCAGCGGCGCGAAGGCGGCTTTGCCGATCAGGGTCAGTTCGGCGTCCGGACGGCTCGTTCGCACGGCACGCAGGAGCGGCAAAGCCATGACAACGTCCCCGAGCCAGTTGGGCAGCCGGATGAAAATTCGCGTGCGGCGGGGCAGGGAAGTCTGACCGCGCCGCCGCAGGTCGTCGGCGAGCAGATCCCGCTTCTGCTGCAGGCGCAGGCGGCGCTCCGGTCGGTCCTGTGTGCGCCAACGCTCGTGCATCCAGAGCCACGAGGCGCAAAACTCCTCGTCCGTGCGCAGGGTGCGCTCGAGCCACGCGTTGAGCGCGAGGGTGACGTCGGCCGCGGTGCCGTCGTGCGCGATCGGTTCGATCTGCAGCTGCATCCGCCAGAACCCCGTGCGACGCGTGTACACGGCCCGCACGTCCGCGCCGAACTTGCTTGCGAAGACGCCGGCCAGATCGCTGGTGGCGCAGACGCGATCGAGCAGGAGTGTGAGCGAACCTTCGTCGCCCGCGTTCTGGTCAAACAGCAGCGCGATCGCGCCTTTGTCGCGCAGGAAACGCAGTGCGCCCTGAAAGCCGGCGCGCCGCGAGAGTAACGTCATGCCAAAACGCTCACGCGTCCGTTTCACGTACGCGTCGACCGCCGGCTGCTTGAGTGGACGGTAGAAGACGCCGATCGGACCCACCGGGCGCCCCGCCAGCAGCGGGAGCCAGACCTGCGTTTCCCAGTACGCCGCATGCACGGTTGCGTAGACCGCCGGCCGCTCGTGCTCCAGCCGTTCGCGCACGTAGTCGTGGAAAGCGGGCGCCAGCGTGGCGGAACGGAGGATGCGTTCCTCGCTGAAGTAGGGCGACGCGAGTGAGAGCAGACCCGTTTCGACCATGCGCCGGCTCGATTCGCGGGCCATCCGGCGCCGCCATTCCTGCGGTCGTTCGGGAAAGGCGTGGTGGAGATTTGCGTCGAGGATGCGCCGTCGCTTCGGCAGCGCCACCAGGATGGCATCACCGAGGCCCCGGCTGACGACGCGCCACAGCCCCTCAGGCGTGTGAGCGACCGTCCAACCGCAGAACTTGAGCAACGTCGTGAGCAAGGACCGCTGGAATTCACAACTAGACAGAACCCTTGCAAAGCCGAAACTCGGCAGGTCGATGCCGCGACTGCTGATCATCAAGCCTTCCTCGTTGGGCGACATCGTGCACGGGTTGCAGTTCGTGGCGTCGCTACAGGCGCAGCAGCCTGGCTGGCGCGTCGATTGGGTGGCGCGGGAAATCTTTGCCCCGCTCGTCCAACGGGCGCGTGGAATTGATCGCGTCCATGTTTTCGCGCGCCGGGGCGGCCTGCGGGCCTTCTTCCAACTGCTCCGCCAGCTGCGATCGACCCGTTACGATGTGGCGTTTGATCTGCAGGGCTTGTTTCGCAGTGGACTCATGACCGCCTCGGCTCGCGTCCGACGTAAGGTCGGCCGCTCGGACGCCCGAGAGGGGGCGCGTCTGTTTTATGGCGAAACCGTGCCGCTGCCGCCAGGTGGCGCCCGCAGCCACGCGCTCGAGATCCTGCTGCAGTTTGCCCCCGTGCTCGGTGCCGAGGCAGAGTTGCGCGGGCAGGTCGCCTTCACCTCAAACCGCGGGGCAACGTTCGCGTCGCTGGCTACATTGCGGCAGCGTCCGGTGCTTTTTTTCCCCGAAAGCCGCCGACCGGAGAAGAACTGGCCGGCCTTCCGTGAACTGACGACGGCTTGGCTGGCTGACCCAGCGCGACCGCCCGTGGTATGGGCGGGCAGCGAACCCGTGGTGGTGGACTCGGGTTGGCCGGCGGAGCGGTTCGTAAACCTGACCGGACAGACGAAACTCGAGGAGCTGCCGGAGCTGTTGCAGCGCGCGCGCTTGGTGGTTGGCAATGACAGCGGGCCGCTGCACCTGGCCGCAGCGTTGGGAGTGCCGGTGTTGGCGTTGTTTGGCCCCACGGATCCCCGGCAGTATGGGCCGTACCCACCGGGCACGCCCGGTCGGGCAGTCCTGCGGGCGCCGGGCGGAGACCTCACGCAGTTGAGCGTCCACGCGGTGAGTGAGGCGCTCCTGGATACCCTAGCGGAGACCGGGGAGGACCGCTGAGGAGAGCGGTCGGAGAGGGCTCGATCCGGGCCATCGGACGCGCCTTCTCCCGACTCGGCGCGGCAACCGGCCACTTTGGTGCTGATTCCGGCGCGTAAACCCGTTTGTTGGTCCGCTCATGCTCGATCCCAAGCTCATTCGCGAGACGCCGGACGTGGTGCGCAACGCCATCGCTCGCAAACATCTCGACGTCGATCTCGACGCCATTCTCGCGCTCGACAGCGCGTGGCGGGCGCAACTGCAGGAGGTCGAGACCCTGCGCGCGCGGCAAAAGGCGGCGAACTCGGACATGGCCAAGCTTCCGAAGGGTACGCCGGAGTTTTTGGCGAAGGTGGGCGAGATGAAGGGGCTGTCGGCCCAGGTGAAGGAGAAGGAGGCGGCGCTGAAGGAAACCGAAGCCAAGTGGCAGCAGGCGATGCTGACGTTGCCCAACCTGCCGCATGCGTCGGTACCGGACGGCCGCACACCGGAGGAGAATGTCGTGCACGCCACGCACGGTTCGGTTGAGGCGGTTTCGGCGCACGCGCGGCCGCATTGGGAGATTCCCGGTTTCGAGCGAGCGTTCGATTTTGTGCGGGGAGCAAAGGTGACTGGCGCGGGCTTCCCGTTCTACATCGGTGACGGCGCGCGGCTGGTCCGGGCGTTGCTGCACTTCTTCCTCGAGGAGGCCGGGCAGGCCGGATACGTGGAGGTCAACCCGCCGATCTTCGTCAATGCAGCCAGCGCCACGGCGACAGGTCAGCTGCCGGACAAGGAAGGGCAGATGTATGAGACGGTGAATGACGCGCTCTACGCTGTGCCGACGGCTGAGGTGCCGCTGACAAACTTCTTCCGCGACGAGATCGTCGAGGAAAGCGCGCTGCCGATCTACCGTTGTGCCTACACCCCGTGTTTCCGGCGCGAGGCGGGCAGCTATGGCAAGGACGTGCGCGGGCTCAATCGGCTGCACCAATTCGACAAGGTTGAGCTGCTCAAGTGGGTGCATCCCAGCACCAGCTACGACGAACTCGAGCGGCTGCGCGGCGATGCGGAGCGGCTGCTGCAGAAGCTCGGACTGCCGTACCGTGTGCTGCTGATGTGCGGCGGTGATCTCGGTTTCGCCCAGGCGAAAAAATACGATCTCGAGGTCTGGTCGGCCGGGCAGAAGCGCTGGCTGGAGGTCTCGAGCTGCTCGAACTTCGAAACCTTCCAGGCGCGCCGGGCCCAGATCCGGTTCCGGTCGGCGGAAGGCAAACCGGAGTTGGTACACACTCTGAATGGCTCCGGCCTGGCCGTGCCGCGGGTGTTGGCGGCCCTGTTGGAGAACAATCTGCAGGCTGACGGGACCGTGAAGATTCCGGACGCGTTGGTGCCGTACTTCGGCCGCGACACGTTCCGCTTCTAAATCGGCGGGCTGCTCCGCATCCATGGCGCGCCGGAGAATCGACTGGCCTGCGGTGGCCCAGCGATTCGCTGAGCAGCTGCCGCTCGGGCGGGCGCATCCTCGCGTCCGCGCCTGGCTGGCGGGGCAGGAACGCAGCCGGGCCCGGTGGACGATCGCCTGTTCGGGCGGGGCCGACTCGTTGGCGCTCCTGTTGTGGGTTTGGGCGCACTGGCCGGCCCGGCGTTCCCGTTTGGTCGTGTTGCACTTTAATCACCGATTGCGCGGGCGCGCCGCGGCGGCCGATGCACGGTTCTGCGTCAAAGTCGCCGCTGCGCTTGGCCTGGAGATCCGCTCGGGGGAGTGGGCTGCGGCTCCGAAGCAAGCGAGCGAGGCGCAGGCGCGCAGCGCCCGTCAGAGCTTCTTCACGGAGCAAACTCGCGCGTTGCGGGCCCGGGCACTCTGGTTGGGACACCAGCAGGACGACGTCGCGGAGACCATCCTCATGCGGCTGGCGCGGGGCAGCGCGACGGGCGGGCTGGCGGCACCACGCCCTGTTCAAGTGCGGCCGGATGGCGTCACGGCGTTGCGGCCATTCTTGAGCGTGCCGAAGTCCGAGCTTTTGTCGCTCTTGGCAGGAGCGGGCGCTGTTTGGCGTGAGGACGACAGCAATGCAACGGATCAGTACTTCCGTAACCGATTGCGGCGCAACGTTCTGCCGGCATGGCGGCGGGCGGCGGGCCGCGACGCCTGCGCTGGTGCGGCGTTGAGTCGGGATCGCTTGGAGGAGGATGATGAGGCGCTCGAGCAATGGCTGGTGGAGCTCCGTCCGTTTGATGAGTCGGGCGCCTTGGTGCTTGCCACCTTGGCTGGCAAACCCCGGGCGCTCTGGCGCCGGGCGTTGCACCAGTGGCTCTTGCGGAACCCGCACGGCAGCGATCTTTCCCGGCACGGGTTTGAGGAACTGCTGTCGAAAACGCTCGCGGGAGCAGCCACGCGTTTCAGCCTCGGGTCGCGTGGTTTCGCCTGCATCCGTTCCGGCCGGCTGGTGTTTGAGTAACTGCGCGGTGGGTGGTACACGTTTTGAGACCGCCGCCTCCGTTGACTTAGCCCCGAGGAACCTCCACCGTTTTAACTTAGTCCCAACTGCTTTAATGCCTGAACCCAAGAACGACAAGAAGCGTCGACCGCTCCGCAGCCCGTCTCCCGATCGGTTTCAAATGCCCAAGGTACTGCTCATTTGGGTGATCATCGTGGGCGCGGTTGTCGCGCTCTGGGCGTTTAATCCCGGCAAGGTTGCCGGTCCGGCCTCGCTGAACATCAGCCAGGTGGTTGAATACGCCGACCAGGGTCAGATCGCCAAAGGCTATATCCGTCTCGACAGTACCGGTGGCCGCGACTGGTCGGTCATCTCAGGTGAAGTGATCCCGCAGAGCGCGGGTGGCCCCGAATTGGTGGGCGACCAAGGGCGCACGACCAAGTTTCGCGCGGTGGGCCGGCTGACGGATTCCAACCTCGAGAAGCTGCAGGCGTCGCAGAAGTTCGAGGAGGTTCCGGCGACGAACATGCTGATGAACATCCTGGGACAGATCATCCCGTTCATCATCATCATCGGCCTGCTCTACTTCCTTTTTGTCCGCCAGCTGCGTCAGGCCGGTCGGGGCGCGCTGAGCTTCGGCAAGAGCCGCGCCAAGATGCTGCAGCGTGACCGCGAGAAAGTGACGTTCAAGGACGTGGCGGGCTGCGACGAGGCGAAGGAGGAAATCGCGGAGGTCGTCGAGTTCTTGAAGGACCCGAAGAAGTTTCAGCGGATGGGTGGCCGGATTCCAAAGGGCATTCTGCTCGTCGGCCCTCCAGGTACGGGCAAGACGCTGCTCGCCAAGGCGGTCGCCGGCGAGGCCGAGGTGCCGTTCTTCAGCGTATCCGGTTCTGACTTCGTCGAGATGTTCGTGGGCGTGGGCGCCAGCCGCGTGCGCGACATGTTCGAGCAAGGGCGCAAGAATGCCCCTTGCATCATCTTCATCGATGAAATCGACGCGGTCGGTCGCCAGCGCGGCGCGGGCCTCGGCGGTGGCAATGACGAGCGTGAACAAACGCTGAACTCGCTGTTGGTGGAGATGGACGGCTTCGACACGACCGAAGGCGTCATCATCATGGCAGCGACCAATCGTCAGGACGTGCTCGACAACGCGCTGCTGCGCCCGGGACGTTTTGACCGCCAAATCTACGTCGACCTGCCGGACTTGCTCGGTCGCGAGCAGATCCTGCGCGTTCATGCGCGCAAGATCGCGCTGGCCGACGATGTTGACCTGTCGCTGATCGCGCGGGGCACGCCGGGCCTGTCTGGTGCCGAACTGGCCAACCTGCTCAACGAAGGCGCGCTGCTCGCCGCGCGGCGCAACAAGAAGAAGGTCGATATGCATGATATCGACGATGCGCGCGAGAAGGTGCAGTTCGGCCGCGAACGCCGCCGGATCATGGACGACGAGGACAAGAAGATCGTCGCGTACCATGAAGCGGGACACGCACTCGTTGGCGCGGTGGTCGACGACGGCATTTTCCCGGTTCACAAGGTCACGATCATTCCGCGCGGCCGGTCGCTCGGCAGCACGATGTACATCCCGAAGAAGGACACGTACAACTACGCCAAGCGGCGGATGCTGGCACGGCTGGCGACGCTCTTTGGTGGCCGGATCGCGGAGGAACTTGTGCTCGGCGACATCACCAGTGGCGCCTCCGGGGACATCCAGCAGGCGACGAAGCTGGCGCGCCACATGGTCTGCGATTGGGGCATGAGCCCGCTCGGTCCGATCGCGTATGGAGAGAATCACGACACGGTGTTTCTCGGCCGCGAGATCTCGCGCACGGAAAGCTACTCCCAGGAGACCGCGCGCCGGATTGACCAGGAGGTGCAGAAGATCATCGATGAGCAGTACCAGCGCGCCTACGAGATCATCACGCAGAAGCGGGATGCGCTGGAAAAGATCGCGACGGCGCTGCTCGAATTCGAAACCATCGAAGGCAAGCACGTGATGGAGATCATCGAGCACGGTGAGATCCGTTCCCCCGTGCACCGCGAGGTCCCGACGCCCCGTCCGCCCGAGCTTCCACCGAGCAAGAAGCCGGTGGAGAAGGATGTGCCCGAGGGTGGTTTGGGCGGGGCACCGGCGCCGTCGCCGGCCTGACGCCTCGGATGGGTTTATCGCCCGGTCGCCCAAGGAGCGACCGGGCTTTTTGTTTTGGCGTGAAGACGTGGCAGGCGTAGACCGGGCACTTCATGGAGTCAGCCGCCCAACCCGCCCTGACGTCGTGGTCCGCGTTGGGCCGCCGCGTGCATCCGCCGACCATCGCTCGACTCATGGCCTTGGCGGTGGAGAATCCGACTCTCCTGTCGCTCGCCGCTGGGTTTACGGATAGCGCCACATTGCCGACGGGCATGGTGGCGTCCGCGGTCGCGGAGGTGACGCGTGAAGGTGTTGACCGCGAGGCGCTGCAATACGGGACCAACACCGGGCGGGCGGGGCTGCGCCGATTGATTGCCGAACGCCTGGCGCAGCAAGAAGCCGGCTTCGATACGGCCGAGTTGGAGAAAACGTTGTTCATCACCAACGGCTCGCAGCAGGCGCTATATCTGGCCGTTCAGGTTCTGTGCGATCCGGGCGACATCGTGCTCGTCGATCGCCCGAGTTACTTCGTCTTTCTGGAGATGCTGACGGGGCTGGGAGTGCGGGCGGTGTCGATCCCGACCACAGATGACGGAGGCGTGGATGGTCCGGGGTTGCGTCGGCTTCTACGCGACCTGCAGGAGCGCGGCGAACAGCACTGCGTGAAGGCGGTGTATTTTGTTAGTTACTACTCGAATCCGTCCGGGCGGAGCTTGTCGGAAGCCGAGAAGGTCACCCTTGCCGTTGAACTGCAGAAGTGTGGGTTGTGCGTACCAGTGCTGGAGGATGCGGCGTATCGGGAGCTTTATTTCCGAGAGCCGGAGCCAGCGAGCAGCGTCTTTTCCTTGGCCGCGTGGCAGGAGTTTCCGCGCCTGTACCTTTCGACGCTGACCAAGCCGTTCGCGACGGGATTGAAGGTTGGCTACGGCGTGTGTTCACATCCGGAATGGCTGGCGCGGATGTTGTATGTGAAAGGCCATCACGACTTCGGCACCGCGAACTTCAATCAAGCCATCTTCGAGCGGGTGCTGGCCCGAGGCGGACTGGACGCGCACCTGCAGGTGCTTCGGCCGAGCTACGAACGAAAGATGCGCGCGCTGGACGCCAGCTTGCGGGCGGGCGGTTTGCGCGAGCTCGGCTGGCAGTGGGAGCAGCCGCGGGGCGGGTTGTATCTTTGGCTGCAGGCTCCGGAGGGCATCGATACGGGGCTGACGTCCGCGTTTTGTCGCGCGTGTGTGGACGCCGGCGTGCTGTACGTTCCCGGTGCACTTTGTTTCGGCGACCACATCCCCGACCGGTACATTCGCCTCAGTTTTGGCGTGTTGGCGGAGGAGCAACTACAGGAGGCTGGCCGACGGTTTGCACAGGTGGCCGCGAGCTTCGCAAAGTAGGGAACCCAACTCGGGGAAGGCCCGACTGACCCTCCCGGGAAAAACGACCTTGGATTTGCCAAGGTCGTAAAGCACGTTACGCGCTCTCATCTCCAATGAAAATCTGCTGTATTGGCGCCGGCTACGTGGGTGGTCCGACGATGGCGGTCATCGCGCAAAAAGCGCCCTCCATCACGGTCACGGTAGTAGACATGAACGAATCGCGGATCGCCGCGTGGAACGGCGACGCGTTGCCGGTTTATGAACCGGGCCTGGATGAGGTGGTGCGGGAGTGCCGTGGCCGAAACCTCTTCTTCTCCACGAATGTGGTGCAGGGGATCAAGGAGGCCGACATCATCTTCGTGGCGGTGAATACGCCGACGAAAACGTATGGCGTTGGCGCCGGGCGGGCGGCTGATCTGAGTTATATCGAATCTGTGGCGCGAACGATCGCGGAGGTCGCTGACCGGCCCAAGATCATTGTCGAAAAGTCGACGATTCCCGTCAAAACGGCCGAAGCGATCAAAACCATCCTCAACGCGAATACGCGCGGGGTGCAGTTTCAGGTGCTGTCCAATCCGGAGTTTCTCGCGGAGGGCACGGCGATTCCGGACCTGCACAATCCGGATCGCGTCCTGATTGGCGGCGAGCGTACGCCGGAAGGCGAGAAGGCGATCCAGACGTTGGCCGATGTGTACGCGCACTGGGTTCCGCGCGATCGGATCATCATGACCAACCTTTGGTCCTCAGAGCTCTCCAAGCTCGTGGCCAACGCGTTCCTGGCGCAACGCATCTCGTCGATCAACTCGATCTCCGCGCTGTGCGAGGCGACCGGGGCCGATGTGGATGAAGTCGCGCGTGCGATCGGGCGGGACAGCCGGATCGGACCAAAATTCCTCAAAGCTTCCGTAGGATTCGGGGGCTCCTGTTTTCAGAAGGACATTCTGAACCTCGTTTATCTCTGCCAGCACTTCGGCCTGCCCGAGGTCGCGGCCTATTGGGAGAGCGTGGTGAAGATGAACGACTGGCAAAAGAGTCGCTTTGCCGCGCGCATTGTTCGGACCCTGTTCAATACCGTTGCTCGCAAACGCATCGCGATCTGGGGCTTTGCCTTCAAGAAGGACACGAATGACACCCGCGAGTCGGCCGCCATCAACATCTGTCGCGACCTGCTGGAGGAGCACGCGGAGGTCGTTGTTTATGATCCCAAGGTCCCGGCCGAACAGATCATTCAGGATGTGCTCGGCAAGGGCTGCAGTAATCAACGTCTGAAGATCGCTCACTCCGCCGAGGAGGCGGCTGCGGGTGCCCACGCGATCGCGGTCATCACCGAGTGGGACGAGTTCAAGACGGTGGATTTCGCGAAGATCTTCGCCGGCATGCCGAAGCCCGCGTTCGTCTTCGACGGGCGCAATATCCTGGACCTGCCCAAGCTGCGCGAAATCGGGTTTACGGCCTTCGGCATTGGCAAATGACCGCAAGCTCCGCCCCGGGGGCGCCATGCGCTCCCGGGCGGGGCGTTGTCAGAAGCCCCTTAGCAGAGGCGGATCAAAACTGGACCCGCTCTTCGGGCTGGTCGTCCGCTGATCCTTCGTACGCGTGAACTGAGCGTTCCGTGTCGGCCCATACGGGCAGGTTTTCTTTTCGCCACAACGCAGTCTCGGTGATGCATTGCCGGATCTCGGTTTCGTTGGCCTTCTTCATTAGGCAGTCCAGGGCCGCGTAGGCGACATCCTCCAGGCGAACGTGGAGGACAGAAGCATAGCGGCTGAGGGCAGCGTGTTCGGCCGGATCGAGGTGAATTTTGATCGCGAACATAACGCCTCCTTGGCTTGGGGGTTTTCCGTGCGAAAGGAGGCTAGCACGAACCGGGTTCGGCACAAGCTCGCCTTGTAGTGTTAACATTGAGTTGCTCCTCCCTCGCGTCACGCCGGCTTTCTTTCCAACGCTTGCTCTCTTTTCATGAACGCTCCCGAGTACCTGGCTTCGATCTTCGATCTCACTGGCAAAGTCGCCGTTGTCATTGGCGGGACGGGAGAACTGTGCGGCGCGATGGCGGAAGGCCTCGCCGGCGCGGGAGCGGAGGTTGTGCTGGTTGGGCGCAATGAAGAGAAGGCGAAGGCGCGTCTCGAGCGCATCGCGGCCGCCGGTGGCAAGGCGTGGTTTGCGTCCGCCGAAGCCTCGAGCCGTTCGGCGCTGGAAGGCCTGTTGCAAACGGTGCTGCAGCGTTCCGGCAAGGTGGACATCGTGGTGAACGGAGCGGGCATCAACTCCGCCACACCGTTTCTTGATATCACCGAAGAGGAATTTCAGCGGATCGTTGATATCAACGTGAAGGGTGTGTTCCTCGGCTGCCAGGTCTTTGGTCGCTACCTGGTCGAGCGGGGCGAGGGTGGGTCGATCATCAATCTCGGGTCGATGTCGGGCCTCGTGCCGTTGTCGCGCGTGTTTACCTACTCGGCGACGAAGGCGGCCGTGCACAACCTGTCGAAGAACCTGGCGCGGGAATGGGCGCCGCAGCGTGTGCGCGTCAACCTGATCGTGCCCGGCTTTTTCCCGGCGGAGCAAAATCGCAAAGTGCTCACACCCGACCGCGTCGCCTCGATCATGGGCCACACGCCGATGAAGCGGTTCGGTGAGGCGCGTGAACTCGTGGGCGCCACGCTGTTGCTGGCGAGCGATGCCGCGGGCGGTTTCATTACGGGCGCGGAGCTGGTCGTCGATGGCGGGTATCACGCCATGACGATTTAATGGCGCGACCCGCCCGCTTGGGCGGCTAGTCGAAAATCGCTTCCGGCAAGTAACCGGTGACCGTGGTCATCGGCACGTTGACGAGCTGACTGATTTTCAGATCCAGCACGACGCTGCACAACGTGTAGGCGAGTTCAGGTGTCACCAACAGACGCCGGGTGATGAACTCGATCGCGCGGAGCACCACGCGTTGGCAGGCGAGTCGCGGCTGCTCATCGGACTCGATGAACAGGTGCCAGGGTTTGGCGCTGTATCGCGGTGGATGCAGGCTGCCGGTGAAGGTGGCGGCCGGGCCGGCGAGTGGGTGCCGTTTGAGCAGGTTGATGCGAAGGGTCATGCTCATCGGCGCCTCCATTCCGTTGATACACACCTCCCCATCGCCTTGCGCGGCATGCCCGTCGCCGGCCAGCAGCTGTCCTCCCGGCGTCATCACGGGTAGATACAAGGTGCTGCCGGCCGTGAGGTGACGCACGTCCATATTGCCGCCAAAGGGGCCAGGCGCGCGGGTCCGGAACTCACCGGTCTGCTCCCGCTGCACGCCAATGACACCGGCAAACGGGTGCAGGTCGAGTGTCACACCCGGAAAACTACGCGTCTGCCGGCCGTCGAGTTTCCAGAGGAAGAGGTGCGCGTTCGGAAAATCCTCCGGCAGCAAGCCCAAGCCCGGAATGATGCTCGTCCAGGCCCATCCGCGATGTTCATAGCGCTCAATGTGGATCTCCAGGGCATCGCCGGGCTCGGCGCCGGCTACGGCGATGGGGCCGGTCAGGGCATGCACCAGCGACGCGTCGAACCGGTGCGCAAAATCGGTGGAGGTCCAATCAGGCTGAACTTGATAGCCGCTCGAATCGGCCATTTCCAACGTCACCCGATCCCCCGGATCGATCGTCAGGCGGGGCGGTTGTGCATTATTCCAGCGATGCACAAGGGGAACGGCGGACAGGTGGTGTTCACGCATTGATTGCAGACAACATGCAGGTAGAGGGTCCTGCAAGTATCACTCTGATCTTCAGTTAAAATATATAAACCACTTGCCTGCCCTGTTTGTGCGTGCTCTATATGCTTCGTTATGGTGACCGAAAAGATCAAACAACTCCAGGCGCTGCAGGCGAAAGCCAAAGAGCTCCAGGAATCCATTGAGTCCGAACGGACGCAGGAGCTTGCCTCGTTGCCGGAGCGTTACGGCTTCGAGTCGCTGGAAGCGTTCGTCCGGGCTCTGCGCGAGGCCGCGGGGCGTCGCTCTGGCCGGGGGCGTCGTGGTGGGCGCGGACGCGCTGCCAAGACAGCCGCGAAGTCGACCGGGAAGAAACGGTCGCGCGCCAAGATCACCGCGGAGACAAAGGAGCAGGTGAAGGCGGGCGTTCAGGCGGGCAAGACGGGCGCGCAGATTGCCAAGGAGCTGGGGATCTCGCTGCCCAGCGTTCAGAATATCAAAAAGGAACTCGGCCTGGTGAAGGCGCGCGGTTCACAATCGTAATAGTAAATTTTACTTATTCTGCTGAAACGCCGCTGGTTCGCACCAGCGGCGTTTCTTTTTTTGCACTCTGGAGGCGGGTTGGTTGGTTGAGCGCACGTGCAGACTTCCCGTTACGTTCAAGCCAACACCAATGGCCGGCTCCATGACGCCCGCGAGCCGTCGCTGTCTCCGCTCAATCGGAGTTTTCTCTATGGCGACGCCATCTATGAGGTGTGGCGCACGTACCATGGCGCGGTCTTTGCCTGGCTGGAGCACTGGGCGCGGCTCGAACGTTCCGCGCGCGCGCTTCACCTCGCGCTGCCTTGGACCGCCGAACAGTTTTGGCCTGAAGTGCAGCGTACGACGGCCGCTTTTCGCGCGGCGACGGGATATGGTGGCGATCTTTATATCCGTTTGCAGTTCACCCGGGGCGCGGGGGCGATCGGTCTTGATACGGCGCTGGCGGATCAGCCGCTCTTTGTTCTGCTGGTTCAGCCGGTGCCGCAACTCAGCGAAGAGGCGCAGCGAAATGGACTGCGTTTGAGTATTGCGACCGGACTGCGTCGCAACCCGGCCTTCGCGCTCAATCCGGCTTGGAAGACGGGCAATTATCTCAACAACCTGTTGGCGCTGCGTGAGGCTCGCGCCCGCGGAGCGGACGAAGTGGTGATGCTCAATTTGGCCGGCGATCTGACGGAGGCGGCGGTGTGCAACCTCGCGTTTGTACGGGGTGGCGAAATTCACACCCCCTCGCTGGATTCCGGTATTCTGGAAGGCATTACACGCGGTCTCGTCGGTCGGGAGGTGGCTGCCGGGGCTGGATTGCGTTGGGTGGAACGGCGCATCCCGGCGGATGAGATCAGCGCCTTTGACGAGTGCTTCCTGCTCGCGACGACGAAGGATGTGCAGCCGGTGCGGCAGATCGACGCGGTTGCTTATCGCGTGGGGCCTGGGACGGCGACCGCGCGGCTTAAACAGGCCTTTGCCGACTATGCTCGGGCATATGCCGAGGCGCACCCGGAACGCCGCGCCTGATCAGTAGCGGCGCAGGGTCGGATCGATTTCGACCGCCCAAGCATCGATCCCGCCGGCCACGTTGCTCACGGCTGTGAAACCCTGCGCGCGCAGGTATTCCGTGACCCGGCGGCTGCGACCACCGTGGTGGCACAAGACGAGGAGGTGCTGGTCACGCGGCAGGCTGTCGAGCTTTGCCGGGATCTGGCCCATCGGGACCGCGTCGGCGCCAGCAATCTGGCAGATTTCCCGTTCAAACGGTTCGCGAACGTCGATCAGCCGGACCCGGCCGGGCTCACGTTCCAAGAGCAGCTGGGCCTCTGTTACACTGATCTCAAGCGGGTGTTCGGTGGTCGAATCCATGGAGAGGGAAACTGCTTCGCACATGCGCTGGTAGTCGGCCGCGTCGAGCAACGTCGTTCGTGCGTGTTCGCCGCAAACCGGGCAGCCGGGATCACGCGGGACCCGGAGCGTCGTGAGGGAAGACGACAGCGCGTCATAGGTGAGCAGCCGGCCGAGCAGCGGCTCGCCAAAACCGGCCAGGAGCTTGAGCGCCTCCAGCGCCTGCAGGCTGCCGATGACGCCGCACAAGGCGCCCATCACGCCGGCTTCGCCACAACCCGGCACGCTGCCCGGCGGGGGCGGCTCGGGGAAAAGGCACCGATGGCAGGCACAGCCCAGGTGGGGCGCCCAGACCGCCACCTGTCCGGAAAACTTGAATACGCTGCCGTAGACGAGGGGCCGGCGCGCCAGCACGGCGGCGTCATTGTTGAGGTAGCGCACCCCGAAGTTGTCGGTGCCATCGACGATGACGTCGTACTGCTGAAACAGCTCGATTGCGTTCTCGGTGGTGACCGGCTCGCGGTGGGCGCGCAGGTGCACATGCGGGTTGAGGCGGGCCAACCGCTCGAGGGCCGAATCGACCTTCTTGCGGCCGATCGAAGCCTCGTCGTGCAGGATTTGTCGCTGCAGGTTGTGCTGTTCGACTTCATCGAAGTCCACGATGCCCAGCGTGCCGACGCCAGCGGCGGCCAGATAGAGGGCGGCGGGGCTGCCGAGGCCGCCCGCGCCGATCATGAGCACTCGGCCCGCGCGCAGCCGTTCCTGTCCCTCGCGGCCGAGTTCGGGCAGGATGACGTGGCGACTGTAGCGCGCCAGCTCCGCCGGCGTGAGTGAACCCATGCGCGTACGAGAACGGAAGGACCCGGCGTCGCAAATGATAATTGCAGGCCCCGTCCGGGTGGGTTGGATCGGCGGTCATGGGCCAACCGTTTCTTGTCATCATTGCCGGAGGCCGCGGTGAGCGGTTCTGGCCGCAAAGCCGCGCCGCCCGCCCCAAGCACCTGCTCCCGGTGGTGGGCGACAAGCCGCTGCTGACGCAGACGCTCGATCGGGTGAAGCCGCTCGTGCCGGCGCGCAACATCTTCGTGATCACGAGCCAGGTGCAGGAAGCCGGGGTGCGGCAGGCGTGCCGCGGTGTTCCGGCTGAGAACATCGTGGCCGAGCCGGTGGGGCGGGACACCGCGCCCGCGGTTGGACTGGCCGCGGCGTTGGTCGGAGCGCGCGATCCGGAAGGCGTTTTCGCGGTCCTGCCCGCCGATCATGTGATTCATGCGACCGACAAGTACCGCGCCGATCTGGCGGCGGCGCTCCAAGCGGCGGCGGCTGAGCCGGTGATGGTTACGATCGGAGTCAAGCCGACGGAACCGGCCACCGGCTTTGGTTATGTGCAACGCGCGGAGCCGTGGCGCCGGGTCGCTCGCAAGGCGTTTCACCGCGTGCGTCGTTTCGTGGAGAAACCGGAGCTCAAGGTGGCGCAGAAGTACCTTGCGTCCGGTGAATACTATTGGAACGCCGGCATGTTCGTGTGGAGCGTGCCGGTGGTGGAGCAGGCGCTCGCGCGGTACGCGCCGGAGCTGGACGCGGGCCTGAAGCCGGTCCGGGCGGCACTCGCGGCCGGCCGCCCGCTCGCCCCGGTGCTGCGGCGGGTGTATCCGAAACTCCAGAAGATCTCGGTCGATTACGCGCTGCTCGAAAAATCGGAGAACGTGGTGGTGCTGCCGGCCTCGTTCGACTGGGACGACGTGGGGGCGTGGCCGGCGGTCGCGCGTCATTATCAACCGGATACGCTGGGCAACGTCACCCGGGGGCGTGCGCTGGTCGAGCAGGGCCGCAACAACATCGTTTTCTCCGAGGGTGGACACCTCGTCACGGTGGTGGGCGCCGACAACCTGATTGTCGTGCACACGCCGGAGGCGACGCTCGTCTGCCCGAAGGAGCGGGCGCAGGAGATCAAGGCGCTGCTCAAGCGCGTGGAACAGGAGAAGGACGCGAAGCGTTTCCTCTGACGTGCGTTGATGGACGCGGGCGGCTCAGCTCCGGTTCGCCTGCGGGCGCTTGGGATCGATCCGGGAACACGCCGGATCGGTCTCGCGTACGGAGATGAGCTGGGGCTGGCCACGCCACTGCCGGCTCTCACGCAAGCCACCCCGCAACAACGTTGGGCCGCGCTGACCGCGATCATCCAGCAACGACGCATCACCGACTTGGTCCTTGGTTATCCATTGAACATGGATGATTCGGTTGGCCCCAAGGCGCGGGAAGCCGAAGCACTCGCAGAGCGGCTGCGCCGGGAGTTCAACCTGCCGGTGCATCTGGTCGACGAGCGGCTGACTTCGCATGAAGCGGAATCGGGTTTCACCGCCACCGAACGCCGGGCGGTGCGCCAGAGCGGAGTCATCGATTCCCGGGCCGCAGCGCTCATCCTGCAGGATTTCTTGAATCAACGTTTCCCACCGACTCTGCCGGAATTCGAGTAAACGCTCGTTACCTTGGATGCGTCGCGCGTTGTTCCACGGAGGCAGAGAAGAATTGCGCAGAAAGCGCGAGGCTTCGCTCGTTATGAGGTACGGAGACGCTTTCGGAGCCGCTCCTTTCCTGTCGTTTTGCCACTGCCATGCCTGAACCTGCACTGAAGCGTTGGAAATGCCTCTGTGCCTACGACGGCACAACCTTCGCGGGCTGGCAGAGCCAGCCGGGGGGCACCGGTATTCAGGATGTGATCGAGGCGCGGCTGCAGCAGATCCTTGGGCAGCCCTGCCGCATCCATGCGAGCGGTCGCACGGATGCGGGTGTGCATGCGCGAGGCCAGGTGTTTCATTTTGATGCGGCGTGGCGCCATGGCCCGGAGCGGCTGCGCGCGGCATTGCGGGTCGGATTGCCGCTGGCCTTGCAGATCAAAACAGTGCGCCCCGCTGCAGCCGACTTTCACGCGCGGTTCTCGGCCACGGGCAAACGGTACATCTATCACCTCTACTTGGGCGACCCGGAGCCGTTTGAGCGCCCTTACACCTGGGCGGTTGAGCGCCCGCAGCCCCTACAGCTCGACGAAATGGCGCGGGCCTGTGAGCGACTGCAGGGGCAGCACGACTTTAGCGCGTTCGCGGCGTTCAACGGCAACGAGCAGGAGGACCCGGTCCGCACGTTGCACCGCGCGGAGATCCGTCGCTCCGGTCGGCGCGTGCAGCTGATCTTCGAGGCCGACGGTTTTCTGTACAAGATGGTGCGCAGCTTGGCAGGTGCCCTGGTGTCGGTAGGCGAGGGGAAGCTCCCGCTCAGCCGGATCGATGAACTGCTCCAGGAGCGTCGTCGGACCGCGGAGGTGCAGACGGCGCCGCCGCAGGGCCTGTTTTTGGAAAAGGTGTTCTACGGATGACGTGGCTGGCGCCCAGCCTGGCCACCCTGCGCGACCTGGTGTTTCCGCCGGTGTGTGTGCACTGCCATGGACTGTGCGAGGACAGCCGGTTTGCTCACGTCTGTCGCCGTTGTGACCCGATGATCGTCCGCGTGGGCGCGCCCTGTTGCTCGACCTGCGGGCATCCGTTTTTTGGCGCGGTGGAAGGTGAGCGGCTATGTCCGCACTGTGAAGGACTGCAACCAGCGTACCGCGAGGCGCGTACACTCACCCTGTTGAAAGGGCCGGCTCGTGATCTCGTGATCGCATTGAAGTATCATCAGGCGCGGTATGTCCTCACCGACATGGAGCGGCTCGCGCGCGAAACGATCGGATTTGAAGCCTTTGTTCGTGGAGCCACGCTCGTGCCGGTGCCGCTGCACCCACGCAAGGAAAGGGAGCGCGGGTACAACCAGAGCGTGTTGCTGGCGCAATGCTTTGCGCGAGCGGCCGGCGGTGCGGTGGAGATCGCACACCTGCTGCGGCGGGTGGAGGATACGCAGACGCAAACGTCTTTCGATCGGAAGGCGCGCCGGGAGCGGATGAAAAATGCCTTTGCACCGCACCCCCGGGCGGGCATAACGCCGGGACATCGCTACATTCTGGTTGATGACGTCTTCACCACGGGTTCCACGCTTAACGCCTGCGCGCGCACGCTTCGTCGTGCGGGTTGCCTGAACCTCGACGTCCTCACGTTCGGACACGGTTAACCACCGCACGTCGCCCGCCATGTCGCTTTTCAGCAAGCCGAAGTACTCGACCGTTGTCGTCAAAAAGAAGGACATCCCCAAGGGCCTTTGGACGAAGTGCCCGATCTCCGGGGAAATCGTCTTCAACAAGGAGTTGGAGGCGAACCAGATGGTGGTGCCGAAGAGCGGCTACCATTTTCCGATCGGGGCGCGGGAACGACTCAATGCCTTGCTGGATCCACGGAGCTTCGTGGAGAGCAACACGGACGTGCGCTCGGCGGATCCACTCCAGTTCGTGGATTCGCAGCCTTATCCCGAACGAATCAAAAAGTACGAACGGGAGAGCGGACTGCCGGAGGCCGTCATCAGCGGCACCGGTCGCATCTACGGAATCCCGGTGGCCGTGGCAGTGATGGATTTCCGGTTTTGCGGTGGCGCGATGGGATCGGCCGCGGGCGAGAAGATCACCCGCACGATTGAGCAGGCGATCGACGAGAAGATCCCATGCCTCATTTTCAGCGCGTCGGGCGGCGCCCGGATGCAAGAGGGCATTTTCTCGCTCATGCAGATGGCGAAGACGAGCGCGGCGCTCGGCCGACTGGCCGACGCCGGCTTGCCGTACATTTCGATCCTGACGCACCCGACAATGGGTGGCGTTACGGCCAGCTTTGCGGTTCTGGGCGACGTCAACCTGGCCGAGCCCGGCGCCGTGATTGGATTTGCCGGGGCCCGCGTGATCAAGGAGACGACCAAACAAACGCTGCCCCCTGGTTTCCAAACGGCTGAGTTTCTCCTGCAAAAGGGCCTCATCGACCAGATTGTCAGCCGTCTCGAGATGCGTGAGCGGCTGCGCGATCTGCTGCTGGCGCTGTTCGCCAAGCGACTGCCGGAAGTAAAGGCAGCGGCAGCCACGGCGACGTCGGCCGCTTGAGCACCGATCCATCGCGCGCAACCCAAGGCGGGAGTGGGATTCGACCCCGCTGAACGGTGTCCTCTGTCGCATGACCTCAACGACGCTCGAGTACGCCCGGGTGCAGGACTACCTGTTCGGGCTGAAGGCGCACGGGGTGAAGTTCGGCATCGATCGGATGCGCGCGCTGACCGCTGCGTTGGGACATCCGGAACGCGCGCAACCGGTGATTCATCTCGCCGGGACGAACGGCAAGGGTTCAACCGCGGCGATGCTCGACGCGATTCTGCGCGCTGCCGGCAAACGGGTGGGTTTGTACACGTCGCCGCACCTCGTCCGATTGGGCGAACGGGTCCAAGTCGACCGGCGGCTGCTCACCGAGGCGGAGATCGTCGCGTACGTGGCCGAGTTGGGTCCGGTGTCCGAGTTGTTGGGCCGACAAGATCCGGACGAGCGCCCGAGTTTTTTTGAGTTCATGACGGCGATGGCGTTCCTTCAGTTCGCCCGCCATGCGTGTGATGTTGCGATCGTGGAGGTGGGACTCGGTGGACGCTTGGACGCGACCAATGTCGTGCAGCCGGAGGTTTCCGTCATCACGTCGATCGGCCTCGATCACTGTGAGCTGCTGGGGGACACGCACGCGAAGATCGCGTCCGAGAAAGCCGGCATCCTGAAACCCGGCCGGCCCGTCGTGATCGGCCGTCTGCCGGCGGAGGCGGAGGCGGTGGTCCGGCAGCGGGCGCTGATGCTGGGTTGCCCGCTGCATTCGGTGCGCGATGTGTTTGGCGACGATCTGGACGCGTATCCGCACACCAGCTTGGAAGGCGATTACCAGCGCTGGAACGCTGCGACAGCGACTCTGGTGGCGCGCTGCCTGCCCCAGGCCTGGGGCATCGATGATGCCGCGATCTGTCGAGGCCTCGACCACGCCAGCTGGCCCGGGCGCTGGCAGCGTCTCGATCTGCAGGGACGAACCCTCATTCTGGACGCATCGCACAACCAGGAGGGCGCGCAGGTGTTGGAGACAAACCTCAGCACTCTCGAAGGCGAGAACGGCCGACGTCCGGTCATCATTGTGGGCGCGCTCGGCGCCGCGCGCGCCGCGCCTCTGCTACAGACCGTCGCGCGTCACGCCGCCGCCCTCCATCTGGTGGTGCCGCAGCAGGCGCGCGCGTGCACGCAGGAGGAACTCGCGGCGCTCGTTCCGGCGACGTTCGCCGGCCCGATCTATCATTCGACGGTGGCGGAGCTGTTTCCGTCCGCCGGCGTCTGTGCGGCCGGTGGGCCGGAGAACACCGTGGTGGTGACCGGCTCGATTTATCTCGTCGGCGAGGTGCTGGCGCGACTGCAGCCGGAGCGTGGTCCGGGCGAAGGGCGCCTGCAGGACTTCTGATCAGAGCGCGATCAGGTCGGCCGTCGCGGGCACGTCGCGGATGATCTGCGAAGGCGCGGGGCCAACGCCGAGATACCGGAGGTTGGGCAACTGGCTGGCCGGCGGACGAGTGCCGCCTTCGTAGGCGACCTCGACGATCGAGCGCATCATGGCGGCGACGTAGCGCTGCGCGTTGACCGGCAGATCAGCGAAGTGACGGACGCCCGAGATGTCTTCGGCCCAACCCGGATGGCGCGTGTAGACGGGCCGCAGCGTCCTGCGGACCGCCTCGTTGCGCGGCACGTGCGCGTAGCGCCGGCCTTCCGTATCCTCGTAGGCAATACAGATGAGCAGGTCGCCGTTCCAGTCGCCGCTGTGGCTGAGCGCGTCGGCCTTGTTGATCATGAGGTCCTGGAAGCCGCCGTAACGCAGGGCGTCGCCCTTTTCCACGGCGTCGAACCAGCCGACCATGCGTTGGCGCCCGGTGGACGTGCCGAACTCGAGTTTCTTCAACTTCACGCTCAACGGATGGGTGTCGTCCATCTGCGTGATGAAGGTGTGCGTGCCGACCTTGGTGTCGTACGCCTTGGCCACGCCGAAAGTGTGGATGGCCTGCACGGGAATGCCGGCGCTTTCGAAGAACTCCGGCGTGAAGGTGTGCGATGCGGTAACGTTGGGCGAGAAACCGTGGCGCTTGTCGAGCCAGTACGCCTGGCCGAATTCGCCGATGATGGTCCGACCGGCGGCCATTTCGCGGCGAACGAGTTCACGCACTTCGCCGATGTTGGCGGCGAGGCGCGTGCCAGCGTCCCAATAAACCTCCGTCAACAGGTCGAGGTTCAACGTGAAGGGCGCGCTGCCCTTAAAACGGGTGAAGTCGAACTCTTCGGCCCCGAAGAGCTTCAGCGCGATCGCTTCTTCGTTCGCGCGCTGCTCGGCTACCGTGAGCTTTTCGAAAAAGCTGTTCCAGGTCGCCTCGCTCACGCGGCAGACATGCTGGATCGTCCGCAACGCGCGATCGACGCGCTGGGCGAGCTTGCGGGCGAAGTAGTTCGGGCCGGCGAGGAAATCCGAGTACCAGATCTGCCACTGGGACACCTCGTCGGCGTAGGCCGGAGTGATGCCACGGCCGGTGGAGCCGCGCGGCTCCTCCTCAAGGATGTTCACCCGGTAATCTTCCCACGCCAGGTCGAGCAACCGGTGCGTCAGGTCGCTGACGAGCGTGCGCTCATCGATCAGCAGGCGTGACGTGACGGCGTAGCCCTTGTGCTCCAGCGGCGTGGCTTCCCACCAGATCTTGCGCGGATCGGCAACGACACCGCTGCCCAGCACCAGGTGCGGAATGGCTTTCTCCACGACGCCGCAGGGGAGGAGGTTGAGCTTCACGCCGGCGGCGGTGTGGCCTGAGTTCGCGCCGCCGTTGACCTTCAGCACCGTCGACACGGCGGCCGGGGTGCCAGCGAGTTCTTCGGCGATCTCCGGAATGAGCCGGCCTTTCCCTTCGTCACCAAGGGAAATTCCGACGTCGGCAATCAGCTGGCTGGAGAACGGGAGAAGCGGCATGGAGGCAGCGAGGTTTGAACGCAGCCTGCTAGGCTCAACACACAAATCCGCGCGCTCAACGCTCAAGTTGAGCGTTCCGCGACTCACCGCGGCCCCCTTCGGGCGACCACCACCGGTCACCGTCGAGCGTCCGGCGGCGTTGGCGCGGGGATTGCCAACCCGGCCGTGGTGACGACCGTGGCGCCGTTCCGCTCAGGGAAACGGCGCCCCAGCCGAGGAAGATCAGCTCTTCGGCTGCGTCTTGATTTCGATGACGTCGTGCGGCGCGGCTTCCTTCTGGCCGGCCGGGCTTACGCGGATATACCGGGCGCGCTGCCGGAGGGTCGGCAGGTCCTTGGCGCCGAGATAACCCATGCCGCTCTGCAGACCGCCGATCAAGCCGGCGAGGACGTCGCTGGCGGAGCCGCTGACCTCCTTGAGGGCTTCGATGCCCTCGGCGGTCAACTTTCGGGTCCGGTCGGATTTGTCGTGGCCGTAACGGGCGGCGCTGCCGGCCTTCATCGCCGACAAAGACCCCATGCCGCGGTACTGTTTGTAGAGCTTGCCATTGATCTCCATGATCTCGCCCGGCGCCTCGCGGCACCCAGCCAGCAGGCCACCGAGGATGACGGAGTCGGCGAGGGTGAGCGCCTTAACGATGTCACCGCTCTTGGTGATGCCGCCGTCGGCGATGATGCGGACGCCCGCACGGGCCGCGGCGCGCGAGGCGACATACAACGCCGTCAACTGGGGGATGCCCACGCCGGCGACGATGCGGGTCGTGCAAATCGAGCCCGGGCCCTGGCCGACCTTGATCGCGCTGGCGCCGCACTCGGCGAGATATTCCACGCCGGCCGCGCTGGTCACGTTGCCCGCAATGATCGTCAACGACGGGAACGTCGCGCGGATCATCTTGACCATGTCACCCACGCCCGCGGTGTGGCCGTGGGCGGTCGAGACGGCGATGCAGTCGATCGCTTCGTCGACCAAGTGGCCCACGTGGTCGACCATGCGGTCGCGATCAAGCGCCCCGTCGGGCGTGCGAACGGGAGCAACGGCCGCGCCGACGACCAGGCGGAACGCGTTGTCGCGCGCGGGGCGGCGCCGGGCGTTGGCCTCGGCGGTGATGCGATCGACGTCGGAGAACGTCACCAAACCGCGGAGACGGTCATTGTCGTCGACCACCAGCATCTTGTGGATGCCGACGTGTTCGGTGAAGAACGTATCCGCAGCCCGGATCGGGTCAGGCTGGAGCTGCCGTTCGTGGACCGTGTGAATGTCCCGGCGAGGGGTCATTGCGTCGGCGACGGATTTCACGCGGTAGCGTTCCCGCACGGTTGCGCCGGGCAGGAGGCCAACCAGTCGGCCGGACTCGTCGAGGACCGGGAAGGTGCGGAAATCGTAGTTCTTCAGCTCGATCAGCTGCAGGACGTCGCCGACCGTCTGGTCCGGCCGCACCGTGATGGGATCCTGGATCAGGCCGTGGATATGGCGCTTCACTCGGGCGACCTCCTTCACCTGGTCGCGCGGCGGCATGTTGTAATGAATGAGCCCGAGCCCGCCGTTGAGGGCCATGGCGATCGCCATCTTTGACTCGGTGACGGTGTCCATGTCCGACGAGATGATCGGGATGGAGAGCCGCAGCGTGTCGGAGATCACGGCCGACGTGTCCGCGTCTTTCGGCAGAATGTCCGAATAGAGTGTCGCGAGGGAAACGTCGTCGAACGTGAGCGCGACCGGCCGGTTGGCGCGGAAGAACGTGTCGGCGGTTTGATAGAAGTCGGCGTCCGTGATCGCCGTGGCCTCGAGGGCGTCGTCCGTCGGGCCGTTGAACGTGGCAACCTTGCTCATGAGTTGCCGGGAACGTAGTAGGCGGTGCACCGATTCGAGCAACGGAAAAGTCCCGTTCGATCCCGGACAACGGGCGCTCCGGGCTCGACGCGCCGGGATTCACGGCGAAGTTGAGAGCGGAATGGATGAGCCCAACTCCTTGCGACTCAGCTGGCGCCGGTATCGGCTGCCGTTTCGGCGGCCGGTGCGCACGGCCCACGGGCTTTGGGAGGAACGGGACGGCTTTTGGGTGCGGCTGGAGCGGGACGATGGACGCCCTGGGTACGGCGAAATCGCGCCGCTGCCGCAGTTTGGCTCGGCGACGGCGGACGAGATCGAGAAACAGTTGGGCTCGCTTGGAACGGCTTTCCGCGGAGGGGCCTGGCGAGAGAGAGCCGAACTGGATGGCAGCGTGCGGGCGGGTCTGGCGGCCGCGGAAGCTGCGTT
This sequence comes from Verrucomicrobiota bacterium, assembly GCA_023386835.1. GTDB lineage: Bacteria > Verrucomicrobiota > Verrucomicrobiia > Opitutales > Opitutaceae > Actomonas. The sequence goes on along the minus strand of JAEWIY010000061.1, from coordinate 30,798 downwards.
TCAGGAGGTGTCCGCTCCCGTTCGCGACTACTGGCCGGTCGCGGCCTTGTTGCCCGCCGGCCGCGAGGTGCTAAGGGCGTTGCCGCCCTTGCTCGAGACGGGTTTCCGCACGTTCAAGTGGAAGGTGGGCGTCGGCGACGCCGCGGACGAGTGGGGGCTGCTGGATGACGTTTTGGGGCAGCTGCCGACCGGTGCCCGGCTGCGGCTCGACGCAAATGGCGCGTGGGAACGCCGACAGGCGGAACGCTGGCTTGAGCGCTGCGCGGAGCGACCGATTGAATTTCTGGAGCAACCGGTCTCCGCCCAAGGCCGCGGCGCGGAGGATCTGTTGCTGGGTTTGGCGTCCGATTATCCCACGCCGATCGCACTCGATGAGTCGCTGGTGACGGCCGGGGATCTGGACCGCTGGCTCGGTCATGGCTGGCCGGGCGTGTGGGTCGTCAAGCTGTCGGTGCTCGGCGCCGCGGATGAGGTTTTGGCCAAACTGGCGAAAGCCCAGGCGGACGTCATGTTCTCATCGGCGCTCGAGACAGGGCTGGGCGCGGCGGCGACGCTTCAGGCGGCGTTTCATTGGACAGGCAACGTCCGGGCGCTCGGGTACGGCGTCTGGCCGCTGTTTCAGGATGGCCGTTTCAACGGACCGGCGCGGGCGCCGTTCATTCGGGCGGGCGACCTTCGGTTTGATCCGACGGAGCTCTGGGAAACGTTGGGTTGAGGTCCATGCTGTCTGATCCTTCCGCCTTCATTGAGCGTTTTCGGCTGCCGGCTCCGGAGAAGCGCCGGCCGGGCGCGGTCCGGGTGCTCGCGGAACGTGATCCGGCCGCCTTTCAGCAGGCTTTCGCCGAGGCCGTCGCGACCGGCGACCGGATTATCCTGACGGATCCAAGTTGGGGTGCGGGTGAACACGCGCAGCTGCAGGCGCTCGCGGTGGCTCGGACGGCGGGGCCGGCAGACTTGGGCTGGTTGGGGATCCCGACGGGTGGCACCTCGGGTGCGATCAAGGTCGCGCGTCACGACGAGGTGACGATCAGCTCAGCGGTGCAGGGCTTCGCGCAGCATTTCCGCGTCGGAGCGGTGAATGCCATCGGACTGCTGCCGCTGCATCACGTCAGCGGCTTCATGGCGTGGATGCGTTGTGCGCTCACGGGCGGCGAATATCAGCCATGGGATTGGAAGCGGATCGAACGTGGCGACCGACCAACCATTCGTGGGGAGAACTGGTTTCTTTCGCTGGTGCCAACACAGCTGGAGCGCTTGCTGGGGCAGGCGGATGCCGTCGATTGGTTGCGGCGGTTTCGCGCGGTCTTCATCGGCGGCGGACCCAGCTGGCCGGTGTTGGTCGAGCGTGGGGCCGCGGCGGGTCTGCCGCTCGCGTTTTCGTACGGCATGACGGAAACAGCCGCGATGGTCACGGCGCTGCGGCCGGAAGAGTTTCTCGCCGGGCAACGAGGCAGTGGACGGCCATTGCCTCACGCGCAGGTGCGGATCGGGGACGACGGCGGTGTATGGGTGAACGGGCCGTCGTTGTTTCGCGGTTATTGGCCGGCCTGGCGTGAGCCCGGAGAGTGGGCGACGTCGGATCGCGGCGAGTGGGGGGCAGACGGAAGTCTGCGCCTCCTTGGGCGACGCGACGCGATCATCATTTCCGGCGGGGAGAAAATCGACCCGGCCGGAGTGGAAGCCGCGTTGCGCGCGAGTGGCGTCTTCGCGGACGTGGCGGTGATTGGCGTTTCGGATCCGGAGTGGGGGCAGGTGGTGGTCGCCTGCCATCCACCGCTGCCGGGGCCCTTGGACTCCCAACGCGTCGAAGAGGCCTTGCGGGCGCTCGCTCGTTACAAGTGGCCCAAACGGTATGTCACCGTCGACCCGTGGCCTCGGACGGCGCAGGGGAAATTGTCGTCGTCGGCGCTGCTGGCGGCTGTTGCGAGGCCGTCCTGAGTGGCGTCGCCCGGCGGACTCAGGCGTCGCGCCCGAGCCATTCGAGCAGGACGGGCGGCAACGCGGCTCGTTCGCGCGTGCGGGTGGTGATGCAGACGTGTTCCGTGCGCACGACCGCCGCTCGTTTCTCGGTCGTGGAGACCTGCTTCCACAGCGTGTAATCGAGCGCGAACGAATTTTCGCTCAATCGGGTCGGCGTGACCTCCACGCGAATGCGGTCACCACAGGACAACGGACGCAGGTACGTGGCCTCGCTGCGGGAGATCGGAATGACGACGCCATGCTCACCGAAGAAGTCCTGTAACGACACCCCAGCCGCCGCGAGCGACTCCTCGTAGGCTTCGTGGCAGATCGAAAGATAGCGGGCGAAGAAGACCACGCCCGCCGCATCCGTATCCGGAAAGTGGATCACTCGGCGATAACTGAACGGCACGGCGGGAAGTTGAGGGCCTCCGCGTCCTCATTTCGACTCGAAAACGCCCATGCGGACCGTGACTTCCCTTTTGCAGCGATCTGCGCTTTCTGGAGGCATGGCGTTGCTGACGAAGACCCAGATCGCAGACGTGCTCGACGAAATCGCCGTGCTCCTCGAGTTGAAGGGGGAGAATCCGTTCAAGATCCGCGCCTACACGGCTGGCGCCCGGGCGGTGGAGGGGCTGGAGGAGGAGCAGCTGGCGCAACTGGTGGAGGGTGGCGAGTTGCTGACGGTGAAAGGCATCGGCGACGCGCTCGCCCAAAAAATCACCGAGCTGCACCGGACAGGTCGCCTCGATTTTCACGAGAAGCTGAAGGCGACCGTTGAGCCGGGTTTGGTGGAGTTGCTCGAAGTGCCGGGCTTGGGGGCGCGCAAGATCAAGGTGCTGAGGGAGAAGTTGGGAGTGACCAACATCGCCGAGCTCGCGGCGGCCTGTGAGCAGGATCGGGTCGCGGAGCTACCGGGTTTCGGGCCGAAATCTCAGCAGAAAATCCTGGAAGGCATCCGCAATCGCGAAGCGTACGGGCGCCGTCACGTTTGGTGGGAGGCCGCGGCGGTTGCGCAACCGATCGTGGATGGCCTGCGCGGATTGCCCCAGGTGCAACGGGCCGAGGCGGCGGGCAGCTTACGGCGCGGCATGGAGACGGTGGGCGACCTCGACTTCATTGTCGCCGCGACTGAGGTCGGGCCGGTGGTCGAGTGGTTCACATCGCTGCCCGACGTCAAGGAGGTGACGGCGAAGGGAGAAACCAAGGCCAGCGTGCGCTTCTCGTCGGGACTGCAGGCGGACCTGCGGATCGTGCCGGCGGAGCAGTTCGCGTTTGCCCTGCATCACTTCACCGGATCGAAGGACCACAACGTCCAGATGCGGCAGCGGGCTTTGGCGCGCGGCCTGAGTCTCTCAGAGTGGGGACTCGAGCCGTCGGAAGGCGAGGGGACGGTGAAGGTGAAAGCGGCGGCGCGGCAGGCGCGGGAAGCGGCCGGGCGCATCGAAACGGAGGCGGAGCTCTTTCGCGTGTTGGGGCTCAACGAGATCCCGCCGGCCCTGCGCGAAGGCCTCGGCGAGATCGAAGCGGCGGAGCAGGGACCGCTGCCGCGCCTGCTCGAGCTGCACGACCTGCGAGGCGCATTTCACAACCATACGGTGGCGAGTGATGGGCGGAACACCCTCTCCGAGATGGCGGCCGCCGCGGATGCGCTGGGGTGGGAATACCTCGGCATCGCGGATCACTCGAAGTCGAGTATCCAGGCGAACGGACTCAGCGAGGCCCGACTGCTCGCGCAGATTGAGGAGATTCGCCAGCTTAACGCGTCGACCCGTTTTCGTTCGCACCTGTTAGCGGGCATCGAGTGCGACATCCTGCCGGACGGGCGCCTCGACTTCTCGGACGACGTGCTTGCGCAGCTGGACTACGTGGTCGCGTCGGTGCACAGCGCCTTCGCGCAGTCCGAGGCGGAGATGACGGCGCGGATCATCCGGGCGGTCGAGAATCCGTGGACGACGATGCTGGGGCACGTCACCGGGCGCATCCTCCTGCGTCGCGAGGGGTACGCGGTCAACGTATCCAAGGTGATCGATGCGGCGCTCGCCAACGAGGTGATCATCGAACTCAACGCCAGCCCGTGGCGCCTCGACCTCGACTGGCGGTACTGGCGCAAGGCGGCGGACCGCGGCCTCCTTTGTGCGATCAATCCGGATGCGCACGATGGCGCCAGCCTCTCGCATGTACGCGCCGGGGTGAATGCGGCGCGCAAGGGCTGGCTCCAGAAGGAGCACGTCCTGAATACGCGTTCGCGCGACGACGTGGTGGAGTACCTGGGGCGCCGCAAGGCGCGCGCGGCCGCCCGAACTCAGCCGTTGCCCGGCTGAGTGGCGCCGACTCCGGCGGCGGATTCGGCATTCGCCCGGTTGCGCCAACGCTCCAGCAGTCCGTGGCTGCCGGCGTAGAGCACCGGAATAAACACGAGCGTGGCCAGGGTGGAGGCAATCAGCCCACCGAGCACCACCCGCGCGAGGGAGGCCTGGATCTCGGCACCGGTGCCGATCCCCAGCGCGAGCGGCAGCAGTCCCAGCACCGTCGTGAGCGTCGTCATCAGGATCGGGCGCAGGCGGCGCCGACCGGCGTGCTGAACGGCGTCAGTCAGTGACTCGCTGCCCTCTCGCCGGAGAAGATTGATGTAGTCCACCAGGACGATCGCGTTGTTCACGACGATGCCGGTGAGCATGATGATCCCCATCAGGCTCTGGATATTGATGGTGGTGCCAGTCAGCAGAAGCGTCGGCACGACGCCGATGATCGCCAGCGGCACGGAGAACAGCACGATGAGTGGATCCAGGAATCGCTCGAACTGGCCCGCCATGACCATGTAGATCAGCAGCAGCGCAATGAGCAGCGACAGCCGGAAGTCCGCCGCCGCCTCCTGCTGCTCCTCGTATTGGCCGCCAAAATACACCGAGAACCCTTGGGGCAGGCGAAGGTCGGAGATGCGGGCGCGGATTGCCTCCACCGCGTCACCCAGCGGCAGGTCGCGCGAAAGGTTCGCGGTGATGTAGGTCACCCGCTGGCCGTCCACCCGGTCGATCTGGGGAGGTCCGCGGGAGGCTTGCTTGTCAATGACCGACGACACCGGGATGACCTCGCCGCCGGGCACGCGCACCGAGATGTTGTCGAGGTTCTGCACGCTGCGGCGATCCTCCGGCCGGAGGCGGACCGTAATCGGGAACTCGTCACCACCGATACGATACTCGCCGGCGCGGCTGCCGCCCACGTTCGTCTGGATCACCTCCGCGACCTGGCGCACCGTCAGCCCGAGTTCGGCCAGTTTGGCGCGATCGAGCACGAGATTTTCCTCGGGCCGGCCCGCCCGGCGGCCCACTCGCACGCCCGCGATGCCCGGGATGGTTTCGATCCGCTGCTGGATCTGCTGCGCCACCCGCTGCGCCTGCTCGAGGCTGTAGCCCCGCAACTGGAGCGAAACATCCTCATTGCCGCCTGAACCAAAGATCATGCGCAGAATCCAGAGCCCCGGTTGCGCGTCGATGCGCAGGTCCGCCCCCGGCAGCAGCCCGGCGGTGGCCGCGTGCAGCCGTTCTGCCAATTCGGTGGCTTTGATGGGGCTGGCGGGGTCCATCGTGATCTCGATTTCCCCGCGTCCGTCTTGGATTTCAGTGGTGAAGAAACGCACCGCGCCGGGGGGCAACTCCGCCCGGATCATCGCTTCCAGTTCAGTGAGATAACGATCAACCACCGCGATGTTCGTCCCGTCGCCCATCAGCAGGTCCACATCGATCTCGTCCGCATCGGTGTGCGGGGCCAGCTCGACGGGAATGAGCGGGGAGAGCGCCGCCGTGACCGTCACCAGCAGGACCGTGACAATGACCACCCGCCGCTTCCGGCGCATGGCATAACCGAGCAGGCGGCCATAGCGGTCTTCCATCCGAGCTAGCACGCGTTGCACGCCGCCCAGCCGTTCCGCGAAGCGGCGCGAGCGCCGGGAGCGCACGCTGAGCGTCTTGCTGGCGAGCATCGGCACCAAGGTCAGGGCGACGAACAGCGAACAAACGAGCGAAAAGACCACTACCAAGGCGAGCTGCTGGAAAAGCACGCCGGAAATCGTCTGCATGAAGACGACCGGCAGAAAGATCACGCAGGTGGTCAGGGTGGAGGCGATGATCGCGCCGGCGACCTGCTTGGTCCCGATCAGCGCGCTGCCACGGGGGTCCTTCCCCTCGTCCCGGAGGCGGTTGATGTTCTCCAGCACCACCACCGCGTTGTCGACCACCAGGCCCACCCCGAGGGCAAGCCCACCGAAGCTCATCTGGTTCAGCGTCAGTCCGCTGAAGTAGAGCAGGGCGAAGGTTGCGATGATCGAAATCGGTATTGAAACGGCAATGACGAACGTCGAGGCCGCCCGGCGCAGAAACAGGTAAAGCACGAGAACGGCCAGGAGCGCCCCCCAGAGGGCGGACTGCCGCACGTTGTCGATCGACCCTTGGATGAACGTGCTTTGGTCCGAGGCGACGAACAAGTTGATGTCGGGCCGCTCGGCGTTGATGCGCTCAACCTCGGCTCGGACCGCCTCGGCCACCGCCACGGTGTTGGCGCCGGTCTGCTTGCGGATCACGATCCGCACCATGGGACGACCGTTGATGCGCACGACCCGGTCGAGATCGCGGTATCCAAACGAGACGTCGGCGACGTCGCGGACGCGAATGGTGCGGCCGTCAATCGTCGCGACCACCGTCTGCTCGATCTGCTCCAGGCTGGTGAACTCGCCCAGCGTGCGCACGTAGAGCTGCTTCACGCCGCTCGTCACGTTGCCACCGGCCACGTTGACGCTGCTGCCGACCAGCGCCTGGCGCACATCCTCCGACGAGAGCCGGCTGGCGTTCAGCCGGTCGCGGTGCAGGTCCACCTGTACCTGGCGGTAGACGCCGCCCCACACGTCGATCGTGCCAACGCCGGGGATCTGTTCGAAGCGTTTGGCGATCTCGCGCTCGAGCACCAGCGTGAGTTCCTGGAGGTCCCGGGTGGGGGAACTGGCGCCCACGACGACGATTGGCGCGTTGTTCGGGTCGAACTTCCAGACACGGGGAGGCTCGGCTTCCGGCGGCAGGTTGTTCCGAATCGGATCCAGGGCGGCGCGCAGATCATTAGCCGCTTCGTCGAGATCGGTGCCCCGCGTGAAGTCCAGGGTCACGCGGCTTTGCCCTTCCCGCGAACTGGATCGAATCTGCTCGACCCCGGGTACACCCGAGACGGCGTTTTCGACCATCTGGGTGATGATTTGCTCGATTTCCTCAGGTCCGACGTTCGGGTAGTCCACCGCCACGGTGAGCTGCGGGAATTCGATCGGCGGCAGAAGGTCGATCGGCAGGTGACGCAGCCCAGTAGCGCCGAGAGTGATGATGATCAGATAGACCATCATCGTGGCCACGGGTCGTTTGACGGCGGTCGCAGTCAGCGGCATCGGCAAAAGATCAAGATTCGGCCGCGCGGGTGGGCGCCTGTTCGGGACGCAGAATTCGCTCCAGCAGGGCCTCACGCGTGAGCCCCTGCAGGCGCATCACCTCCTCCCATGTGACGAACCGCACCCGGGCCTGCGTGCGACCGGCCGACAACAGATCCTGCCCAATCGTCACGACCCAGTCTCCGTGCTTCACCGGGGTGATCGCGGCTTCGGCCTCTCCGCGGGCGATCACGGCAACCGGACGAAACTCGACTCCACGGGGGGCGGACAGTGCCGGGCCCGACGCCGCGTCCGCAGGGGGCTCCGCGGAGTCTCGTTCCGGACCTCGTCCTTCCACGACGAATACACCGATCCGGCCGGTGTTCGGATCAGTGAACAACGCGCTGGTGGGAACCAACGTGGCTTGCTGGCTCTGCCCATACAGCACGTCCACCGGGACGAACATGCCCGGACGCAGCAGTCGCTCCGCGTTCTCCACCTCGATCTCGGCTTCGGTCGATCGTGTGGCGATGCTGATGAACGGGGAAATCCGCGTGACGGAGGCGGTGATCACCTTTTCCGTGGCGCCGGTATCGCGCACGTAGATCCGGACCGGCTGGCCCTCTCGAACGTAGCGCAGCATGACGTCGGTGACGGGCACGCGCACTTTGACGTGATCGAGGTTGCCCACGGTGAACAGCCGCGTGGTCGGCGTCGCCTGCATGCCGATTTCGGCGTCGCGCCGTCCCACGACTCCGTCGATGGGGGACCGCACGACGGTGCGCCGAAGCAGATCCTCCTGTTCCGCCACCAAGGCCGAGGCTTGCTCGTGCTGTGCTTCGGCGAGTTCCACGTCCGCCCGGGCGGAGGCGAGTTGAGCGGCTGAGGTCTCAAGTTCCAGCTCCGTCACCAACTCGCGCTGCCCGAGTGCCTGGGTGCGTCGCCCCTGCGCCTGCATTTCCGCCAGGCGCGCTTCGGCCTGCCGCAGGCGCGCCCGGGCGATCTGCTGGCCAGCCTCGGCCTGACGCAGCTGCTCGCGGAATTGCTGGTCGGCCAGCTGCACCAGCGGTTGACTGCGCGCAACGGATTCGCCGGATTCCACGTGCACGGCGGTGATCCGGCCCGAGATTTCCGGATACAGGTCGATCTGGTTCTCGGCCCAGACGGTTCCGCTCAGGCGCTCCTGCAGAGGCAGCGCACCGAACCTCGCCTGGACGGCCTCAACCGGTGGAGCGGCGATTTCTTCGCGGCGGACCTGATCGGCCGCGCGGTTGCACCCTGTCGCTGTCACAACGAGGAGCAGCAGAACACCCGGCAACAGCCCGGAGGCAAACTGGCACGTGAAGGATTTCATGCGCGAAGCCCGCTCCCGCATGGATGCCATGCGCCCGGCCGCGAAGCAAATCGCCGGAGACGAAGTGGGACCCCACGAGTGGGCGCAAAGAGAGGGGCGAGCGGCATCTTGGGCAGGAATCATCAGTCGGGCTGGTTCCGCACATCCGTGACACCGCCCGGAAGGCAAACGCCGCCGCGGAGCGGAACCCGCGGCAAACGACGGATCGCTCTGCCCCAAGTTACGCGGGCTACGAAAAAGGCCGCGGATCAGGCCGCGGCCCGAGGCCGTTTAGCGTATCATCCCGGCTGCTACAGTCTCGTTGCTGAATTCGTCGACGAGAATGATGCTGCCGGTGATGCGGTTGTTGCGATAACTGTCGTAGAACAGCGGCGCCGAGGTGCGCAGACGGACGCGGGCGATTTCGTTCAACGTGATCGTCTTGTCCTCCTCGACCTTGTGCAGCGTGTTCACGTCCACCTTGTAGTGCACTTCCTGCACGACGCCCCGGCATTCGCGCGAGGTGTGGCGGATGATGTATTTGCCGCGCAACTGCAGCGGTTTTTTCTCCGAGAACCAGCACAGCATGACGTCGATGTCCTGGCCGACGCTGGGCTGGTTCTGCGGCTTCACCAGCATGTCGCCCCGGCTGATGTCGATCTCGCGGTCGAGCGTGATGGCCACGGAGAGCGGGTGAAACGCTTCCGTGAGCTCACCATCGTGCGTGTGGATGGCCTTGATGACGGCATTGAAGCCGCTCGGCAGCACCGTCACTTCGTCGCCGGGCTTGAAGACACCGCTGGCTACGCGTCCCGCGAAGCCACGGAAGTCGTGCCACTCATCCGAGTGCGGACGAATCACCCACTGAACAGGGAAACGCGGGTCGACGTGGTTCGCATCGGTGCCGATGTAAACGGTCTCGAGATGGTAGAGCAGGGTGGCGCCTTGATACCACGGGGCATGCTTGGACTTCTCGACGATGTTGTCGCCGTGCAGCGCGCTGATCGGGATGAAGGTGATCTCGGGGAAATCGAGCCGGCTGGCGAAGTCCTTGTACGCGTTGACGATCTTCGTGAAGACCTCCTCGCTCCAATCGACGAGGTCCATTTTGTTCACCGCGAGGGTGATGTGCTTGATGCCAAGCAGGCTCGCGATGAAGGAGTGCCGGCACGTCTGCTCAACGATGCCCTTGCGTGCGTCGACGAGGATGATCGCGAGGTTGGCGGTCGACGCACCCGTCACCATGTTGCGGGTGTACTGGATGTGCCCCGGGGTGTCGGCGATGATGAACTTGCGACGCGGCGTGGCGAAGTAGCGGTACGCAACGTCGATCGTGATGCCTTGTTCGCGCTCCGCGCGAAGGCCGTCGGTCAGAAGGGCGAGATCGAGGTGTCCGTCACCACGCTGGCTGCTGGTGCGCTCGATGGCGGCGAGCTGGTCCTCGAAGATGGTCTTGGTATCAAACATGAGCCGCCCGATGAGCGTGCTCTTCCCGTCGTCTACGCTGCCGGCCGTGGTGAAACGCAGCAACTCGGTGGGTTGGGAATTCATAGAACGTAAGATCGGAAGTGAGGGACGTGACGTGTCGGCTTCTCGGTTTAGAAGTACCCTGCCTTCTTCCGGTCCTCCATGGACGTTTCGCTGCGTTTGTCGTCGGCGCGGGTGCCGCGTTCAGTCTGTCGAGCGGCGGCCACTTCAGCGATAACCTCGTCCAAGGTCGCGGCCGGTGATTCGACGGCTCCAGTGCAGGTCGCGTCACCGACGGTGCGGAACCGCACGCGCCGGATTTCCACCTTCTCGTTGGGCAACGGCGCGATGAAGTCGGTCACCGCGAGCAACACGCCGTTGCGCTGAATGACCTGCCGCTCGTGGGTGAAGTAGATCGAGGGCAGTGGGATCTTCTCCTGCTTGATGTACTGCCACACGTCCATCTCGGTCCAGTTGGAGAGGGGGAAGACGCGGAAGTGTTCACCCTGCGCCTTCCGCCCGTTGAACAAGTTCCAGAGCTCAGGCCGTTGGTTCTTCGGGTCCCATTGTCCGAATTCGTCGCGGTGGGAGAAGAAGCGCTCCTTCGCGCGGGCCTTCTCTTCGTCGCGACGCGCGCCGCCGATCGCCGCGTCAAACTGATGCTCCTCGATGGCGTCGAGCAGTGTCACCGTTTGCAGGCCGTTGCGCGAAGCGTTCGGGCCCTTTTCCTCGACCACGCGACCTTTGTCGATTGACGCCTGCACGCTCGCGATGACGAGACGCGCGCCGAGATCAGCCACAAAGCGGTCGCGGTACTCGATCGCCTCCGGGAAATTGTGGCCGGTATCCACGTGCATCAGGGGGAAGGGCATTCGGGCGGGCCAGAAGGCCTTTTTTGCCAGGTGCGCCACGACAATCGAATCCTTGCCGCCGCTGAAAAGCAGCACGGGCCGCTGGAACTGCGCCGCAGTCTCGCGAAGCACGTAGATGGCTTCGCTCTCGAGGTGCTTCAGGTGGTCGACGTTGTAACTCAGGGACATGGGAGAAGGCGCGGTGCCACGCGTGTGGCTCCCGCAGGAAATATTAGTAAGTTACGTGGAGTAGTAAGGATTCAGCTTTAGTCAAAGGAGCGCAATAGAAAAGACCCGATCAGGTCGGTTCGCAGCGTTCGAATGTTTTGGCGGCGTCAGAAGCGTGGCTTCCGCCTTGTGCCGAACAGCTTCAGCGCTGTACTGCGCCGGGTGAGCTCTCATCTGCACCCCACGTTCGATCGCCTGGTGTCTCGTTCGGAAAAGGAGCAGTTGCTCGGTCAACGGGGCTGCGTGGTGTGGATGTTCGGGCTGAGCGGCTCCGGGAAGTCCACGATCGCGGCGGCACTCGAACGGCAGCTGCACACCGGCGGCCGCTTCACGGTCGTGCTTGATGGCGACAACGTGCGCACGGGCTTGAACAAGAATCTGGGTTTCTCCGACGAAGATCGCCGGGAGAACATCCGCCGGGTGGCCGAGGTCGCCAAATTGTTCGCCGAAGCCGGGGTGATCACCGTCGTGAGCTTCATCACTCCGCGCGCCGGGCTGCGGCAGGTGGTGCGTGAAACCATTCGGCCGGAGGATCTTCATTTGGTCTATGTGAAGGCGTCCTACGAAACGTGTGCGGTTCGGGATCCCAAGGGGCTCTACGCGAAGGCGGCGAGCGGCGAGGTGAAGCAGTTTACCGGCAAAGATTCCGGTTTCGATGCGCCGGCGGAGGGCGAAGTGGATCGAATTCTGGATACTGAAGCGGACGACGTGCCGACGTGCGCGGGCCAGTTGTTGGATTGGATCCGGCAGCGGCAGGGTGGCGCGGCCTAGAGAGGCACGTGGCTGCGCAGCCAGTCGCGGTGGGCGAGGTACCACTCGACGGTGCGGCGAAAACCTTCTTCTGGCGCGACGGTGGGTTGCCAGCCGAGCAGCGCGCGGGCCTTGCTGATGTCGGCCTGGGTATCACGCATCTCGGCCGCATGAAACGGCTGGTGGACGAGTTCGGCGGTGCGTCCGAGTTGCTGTTCGAGCAGCTGGATCATGCGGCTGATGGGGAGGGGGACGTTCCCCCCACCGAGGTTGACGATCTCGTAGCCGAGCGGGCGCAACGCGCTCACGGTGCCCCGGGCGATGTCGTCGATGTACGTGAAGTCCCGGGTTTGGCTGCCATCACCATAAACCTGGATCGGTGTGCCCTCATCGATCCAGCGAAGGAAACGATAGGGGCTCATATCCGGCCGTCCCGCCGGGCCGTACACGGTGAAGTAGCGCAACACCGTCACGTCCATGTCATGAAGATGATGATACGTGTACGCCATCGCTTCGGCAGCGAGTTTGCTGGCGGCGTAGGGCGAGAGCGGATGATTGACGGATGTCGTCTCGCGGAACGGCATCGTAGTGCCGGCGTAGAGTGAACTCGTGGAGGCCACCACGAACTTGCGCACCCGGTGCTGCCGCATCGCCTCGAGCAGGTTGAGCGTGCCCAGCGTGTTCGTGCTCAGGTACACGTGTGGGTCGGTGATGCTGGCGCGCACGCCGGCGCGCGCCGCGAGGTTGATCACGCCATCGAAGCGATGGCGGCCGAAGAGCGCGTCGATCGTGGTCCGATCCTCGATGTCGCCTCGATGAAAATCAAAGGCACGATGCTCGAGGAGCGGGCGCAACCGGTGCTCCTTGAGCGCGGGAGCGTAGTAGTCGTTGAGGTTGTCGATGCCGACAACTTCGTGGCCGTCTGCGAGCAGCAGTTCGCCGGTACGTGCGCCAATGAAGCCGGCAGCGCCAGTCAGCAGGAAGGTGGCCATGGAACGCATGCGATAGCCCGGACGCCGAGGCGCGATCAATCCCGAATCTTTAGCGCGGTCCGGGCGGGCAGGCGCCGCGGTTCATGTTTCGCCTGAAACGCGCGCCATGGTCCGAGCCTCAACGGCGCAGAGTTGATCGCCAGACGCGCTCAGCTGAACCGGGAAAGCGTCAGAATGAGGTTATCAAAACAAATCATTCTGCTGATATCTACTCTCGGTCGGTCCAAAGTCGCGGTTCGGTCGCTTTCCTGACTCGCCAACGATTGGCAAAGTGGCACCTTCGCGCGACGTGACGCGTGACGCGATTATCGCGAACATAGCCCATCTGAGTGTGACTCCACGTGTGATCCGGCATCTTGCCGGGACGTTAAAGGACACCGATCAGGATAATCGTGAGATGATGGACGCCCTGCGCGTCGAGCCGGTGCTGGCGAGTGCGATCGTCGCGGCCGCCAACTCGCCGACGCATTTTCGCGGCGAGCGGATCACCGATCTCGAGCAGGCGGTGTATCGGCTCGGGTATCGCGAAACGTACCGGATCACGTTGTTGATCACCTTTCGACAGGGATTGCGCCTGGCGAATCTGCCGGACAGCACGGCGGCCGATTACTTGTGGCGGCGGGCGGTCACAACGGCGTGCGCCATGGAGGAGTCGCCAGGTGCGTCGGTGGACCGGACCAGCGCTTATACAATCGGCCTGTTGCACCTGATCGGCTGTCTGCTGCTTGCGCGGCACGGCGAGGGGGACGAGGTCTTCGACTGTACGCACCCCGCGGCCCTCGCGCGGGCGCAGGCGGCCGCTGGCACGCTGAGTCATCCGGAAGCGGCGGCGCTGGCCCTCGAGTTGTGGAACTTTCCGCCCCAGATCACCGCGGCTGTTCGGTGGCAGTATGCCCCGCAGCAAGCCGGCGCTTATGCCGCGGCGGCCTATCAACTCTCACGGGCGTGCGCACTCGCCAACTCCATCGAAGAGTGTCGCCCCGACAGTCCCCTCTATCGTGCGGACGCGGGGCTGCCGGACGTTTCAGAGCTGGAGCGAACCGTGGAGCGGCGGTCGTATGAGCTGATTGGGCTGTTCTACCTCGCGCCGCCTGCGCGCCCGCGCTGGGCGCAGCGAACCGATTTTTTGCCGCTGGCCTAACGCTTCCCGGACCGGTCGCTGCACCAACGAAATGAATAGTCGTCCGGCTCCCGTGGGCGGCGACCATCCGCTAGATCGACTTTGTGTACACGAAGCCGGAGTCGTCGGTGAACGTCAGGGTATGCGGCTCAATGCGGATCAGTCGCAGGTTCAACTCGCGGTGAACAATGTCCTGCTGACGGTAGACCCGGTCGTTCATGAGCACCTTCGGATCAGAAGCGGAAGCGCGTACCCCCGTGACCCGCAGTGCTTCGATAAAAGCCACCGCGGCGGGGTTCTCCGTCGGAACGCTGGGCGTCACCCGTGTAGCGGTGCCCGTCGCCGCCGGTTGAACCCCCGGGTTCGCCGAACCAACAACTGGCGCCGGCGTGACGACGGGCTCGGCGACAGCCGGCTGCTGGGCCGGGGCAACGGTGATCACAGCTGGGGCACCGCTCGCCGGCGCAGCCGACGCTGAAATCACCGGCGCTTCGCTGGCCACGGGCGCGGCGTCCGACGCGGATGACGTTGGGGCTGCCACTCCGGTGCTGAGGCTGACGACCGGGTCCGCAGAGGAGGCGCTACCCGCCGGCGCGGCGGCGGAGGCGGGAACGGCTCCGGGGGCGCCACTTGGCGAAACGCTGACCACCGACGGCCCGGCGGCTTCCTGGGCCGCCGGTCGGTTTATCCAAACGAACGCGCCGCCCCCGAGCAGCGCGCAGACGCCGACTGTCGCGAGCGCGACCAGCAGCGGATGGGCGAAGTGTGAACGCGGCTTCGCGTAGATCGGTGGCCCCGGCAAGGGGTCGGACGCACCGGGCCCGGCGATGCTGGGATGAGGGTCGCGGTTCCGCTGGGCTTTCTTCAGCGCTTCGTTGATGAGACTCATGGCGGAGGCAGCGGAGTGGAGGGTTTAGAACGTAAGGCGGCCGATGTCTTTGATCGCGCGGCGCACATCCCAATAGTTTACTTCGTCAGACTCGCGAATAAAGGCCGCGAGGAGCGCCTTGTCGCAAAGATTATTGATGATGCGCGGGATTCCCCGGCTGTAGCTGTGGATCCGGCGTAAGGCTGCGCGCGTGAAATAGGGACGGCCTTGGCTGCCCGCGAGCACGAGCCGGTGGCGAACATAATGATCCACGTCGCTGCGCGTCAGGGGGTTCAGCTCATAGTGGACGAGGACACGTTGCCGCAATTGCCGCAGTTCCGGCTGGGCGAGGACGTCCTTCAGCTCCGGTTGCCCCATCAGCACGATCTGCAGCAGCTTTTGTTTGTCGGTTTCGAGGTTCGACAGCAGCCGCAGCTGCTCGAGCACTTCAAACGTGAGGTTTTGCGCCTCGTCAACGATCAGGACGATGTCGCGCCCCCGGCCGATCCGCTCGAGCAGGACACGGTTGATCTGGGCGACGAGGTCCACCGGGTTGCGGCCGATCCGGGTCTCACCCAGTTCCATCAGGATCGCCTTCAGCATCTGCGTCTCGGTGATCCGGGGATTGAGGATCAACGCCGTGTCGAACCGCTCGGCGTCCAGTTCGTTGAGCAACCGGCGGCAGATGGTG
The DNA here is from genome assembly GCA_023386835.1 of Verrucomicrobiota bacterium. Lineage (GTDB taxonomy): Bacteria > Verrucomicrobiota > Verrucomicrobiia > Opitutales > Opitutaceae > Actomonas. Next base: position 15,135 of record JAEWIY010000061.1, on the reverse strand, counting down.
GTCTTGCCGCAACCCACCTCGCCGACGAGCACGATGAACCCCTTCCGCTCCTGCAGCCCGTACTTCAAATGCTGCAGCGCCTCCTGGTGCGTGGGGCTGAGGTACAGGAACTTCGGGTCGGGCGTGATGTTAAACGGCAGCTCGGTCAGGCCATAGAAGCCCTGATACATGCGCGTTGGGCGTAACTAACCGAATGCAAAACGCACGCTTAAATCCCGGACAGACGGAGGATCAGGAATTTTTTCCAAGCGGGTCCGTAACCCATTCGGGCGTCGGCACCGTTGAAAGTGCGCGTGTTCGGTTGACCCGTCCGTCCGCGTTCGTGTGATCGAGTCACTGCCATCGTGTTCATCCGCCGCCTGATCATTGCCGTTTATCTGCTGCTGTTTGTCAGCGTGGCGGCGGCGTCGACCTTGTACTTCATCCGAACGCGTTCCGAGTACCTGCAGTTGCAGGAGGCGGAGCGCGTCACTTCGGAGCGACTGGCGTTGGCCAAAGTGCGGTTGCGGGAGCAGGAGGAGATCCTCCGCCGGTTGCGCGAAGATCCTGCTTACGTGGAGATGGTGATCCGCCGGCGGCTCGGTTACGCCAAACCCGACGAGCAGATCTTCCGTTTTGAGGCGACCCGGGGCGCCCCCTGATGCGGTGGCGTTGCGGTGCTCGTTTGCTCGCGGCGGCGTGTCTCGACGCACCCGAAGCGCCCGGACAAAAACCCCTTGCGTGACGGGGAACGAAACCTGATTCCATGGTTCTTTCCGCTTCCCATGTCCAAGCAGTTAATCGAATCGTTTCAGCGAGCGGGTCAGGGGCAGGTGTTTGCGTTCTTCGATCGCCTCTCGGCCGAAGAACAGAAGACGCTGCTTGAGCAGGCCGCGGAGATCGATCTCGCCGAGATCGCCGAGCTGAAGCGCACGCTGATCGATAACCAGGCGGCCGCCGTCAACTTGGACGGACTGGAGCCAGCCCCGTACGAACCGTTGCCGGAGAACGGAGGCAACGCTCAAGAGTGGGCTGAGGCCGTCCGGGTGGGGGAGGAGGCGTTGCGGGCCGGCCGGGTGGCGGCGTTCACCGTGGCGGGCGGGCAGGGCACGCGTCTGGGCTACGATGGCCCGAAGGGCACCTTCCCGGTTACGCCAGTGCGGCAGAAGACGTTGTTTCAGGTGTTCGCGGAGAAGATCCGTGCCGCCGGCCAACGTTACGGCCGTCCAATTCCGTGGTTCATCATGACGAGCCATCAGAATCACGCGGCGACGGAGGCGTTTTTCCGGGAGCATGATTTCTTCGGCTTGGGCGAATCCGCCGTCATGTTTTTCCGCCAAGGCCGCATGCCGGCGGTCGATCGCGAGGGGAAGATCATGCTCGAGGCGCGGGGCAGCATTGCCCTTTCGCCGGACGGCCACGGCGGTTCGCTGCGGGCGCTCGATCGGAGCGGCGCGCTCGATCGCATGGAAAAGGCCGGTATCGACGTGATCAGCTATTTCCAAGTCGATAACCCGCTGGTCCGCTGCATCGACCCGGCGTTCATCGGCTGGCACCTGCGCCGCGGCTCGGAGATGTCGAGCAAGATGGTGCCGAAAGCCTACCCGGAGGAAAAACTTGGGCACTTCTGCCAGCAGGACGGCCGACTCGTGGTCGTGGAGTATTCGGATCTGCCGATGGAGTTGCAGAAGCAGGTCGACCCGGCCACCGGCCGGCTGCGTTACCTCGCGGGCAGCATCGCGATTCACATCCTCGATCGGAACTTTGTCCGGCGGCTCGCCCGGGCCGGTACGGAGGCATCACTGCCCTTCCATCGCGCGGACAAGAAGATCGCGACGATCGATGCCGCTGGACAGCCGGTGAAGCCGTCGCAGCCGAACGGGATTAAGTTTGAGATGTTTGTCTTCGACGCGCTCCCGTTTGCTCGTCATCCGCTGGTGATCGAGACGCGACGGGCGGACGATTTTTCGCCGGTGAAGAACGCCGAGGGCGTCGACTCGCCGGCGTCCTGCCGCGCCGACCAGCTGCGCCAGTTCGCCCGCTGGGCGAACGCCCAGGGCGCCGGCGTGCCCGTCGACGACAGCGGCCTGCCCGCGGTGACCTTTGAAGTGTCGCCGAGCTTTGGATACGATGAGGCCAGTTTTGCCGAGTCGTGGGCGTCGCGGAGGCCGGCGCCCCGAATCCAAGAAGGCACCGTCCTCGAATAGACGCGCCGCCCGCCGTTCGCACCTTTCGTCCCTTCCGTCATGAGTACCCTCGAGAAGATTAAGTCAGCCGGCACGGTTGACCGGCTGTTGCCCAGTTCTGTCGAAAACCTCACCGCCTGGCTTCAGGCGGGACTGCCGGCCTGGGTCAGCGCCAGCATCGAGGAACTGGTCGAACGCGAGGCTTGGTCGGAACTCAACGACCGTTTCTATCGCTACCTCGAGTTCGGCACGGGCGGCATGCGCGGTCGCACGATCGGTCGTGTGCTCACCGATGTGGAGCGCGGCGCTCCCGGGCCGCAGGACACGCCTGAGCACGCCGCGGCCGGCGCGAACATGCTGAATGACTTCACGCTCATTCGCGCCGTCATCGGTCTTTTCCGCTACGTCCGTCTGCACCTCGAGCGCAGTGAACGCACGGAGGTGCCGACGCTCGTGATGGGCCATGATGTGCGGCATTTCTCGCGGCACTTCACCGAACTGGCCGCGTCAACCTGGACGCGCCTGGGCGGCAACGCCTTCATTTTCGACGGGCCACGCTCCACGCCGCAGCTCAGCTTCAGTGTGCGCTGGCTGCGCGCGCACTGCGGCGTCGTGATTACGGCCAGCCACAACCCGCCCCACGACAACGGCTTCAAGGCCTACTTCGACGATGGCGCGCAAGTCATCGCGCCGCACGACAAGGGCATCGTCGAGCAGGTGAATGCCGTGCCGCTGTCCGAACTAAGTGAATACCTCGAGGTCGACCTGTCGCGCGTTGTGACGCTCGGTCCGGCGGCGGATGCGGCCTACCATGCGGTGGCGGCCCGCGCGGTCATCGATCCGGCCGTCATCCGGCAGGCGTCGCTCAAGGTCGCCTTCACGCCGATTCACGGCACCGGCGGCATCACCTCGGTGCCGCTGTTGCGGCAGGCCGGCTGCACGGTCCGCGAACTCGACGAGCAGAAGGAATTCGATTCGCGCTTCCCAACCGTCAAATCACCGAATCCTGAAAACGCCGAGGCGCTCGCCCTCGCCGTCAAGGTGGCCGAGGCCGAGAAGCTCGACGTGGTGCTCGCGACCGATCCCGACAGCGATCGGATGGGCTGTGCCGTGGCGGGCCCGGACGGCAAGATGCACCTGCTGACCGGCAACCAGATCGGAGCGCTCATCGCCGATTACCGGCTGACGAAGTACAAGGAAGTCGGCTGGGTGCCGGCCCAGGGCTCCGACCGCGTGGCCCTGGTCAAGACCTTCGTCACAACGCCGCTGCAGGACGCGATCGGCCGCGCGCACGGAGTCAAGGTCATCAACACCCTGACGGGTTTCAAGTGGATCGCCGCCAAGATGCGCGGTTACGAGGAGCAACTGCGACGCCACCTCCTGGAGACGGAAGGGCTGGCGCTCAACTATGACGCGACCGAGTTCGCGACGCGGGCGAAGCTGTTGATGAAGCACAGCACGTTCTTCGCGTTCGGCACGGAGGAAAGTTACGGGTATCTTCCCAACGACTACGTGCGCGACAAGGATGCCAACGCGGCCTGCCTCATGTTCGCGGAACTGTGCGCGTGGGCGAAGAGCCGCGGTGAGACGGTGCTGGACCGGCTCGATGCGCTGTACCGCCAGCACGGATACCACCTCGAGGGAACGATCAACCTCTACTACGAAGGCGCGTCGGGCGCGGCCAAGATCAAGCGCATTCTTGAGACCTACCGCTCTTCGCCGCCCACGGCGTTTGGCGACGTGGGGGTGACGCAGTTTCAGGATTTCGGCCGGCAGACGTTGCACGACGCCGACGGAGAGGAGATTCCGAAGCAGGATCTTTACTTTGTCACCCTGTCGAACGGCTACACCTTCGCGGCGCGCGGCAGTGGCACGGAGCCGAAGATGAAGTTCTATGTTTTCGCCCGCGCCGACGTTCCGGCCGACGCCGATTTGCGTCAGGTGAAGCACGCCGTCGAGGCGGAGTTGAACCGGGTGAAGGCGCTGATCGAAGCCGACGCGCAGAAACGCGCGGAGTCCTGACTTCCAGCGGTCGTTCCGTCAGCCGTGCGCTGCCGGACCTGCATCGCAGAGTGGTCGGCCGAAACGCGCACTCAGGTGGAATCCGCCTCGGCCCGCGCCGCCCCACACCTCACCTGTGTTTAGAGACCCAGTGACGTGCGGTAAACCCGCGGCACGCGTTTCGTCACGGAGCAGAGTGTCTCCCACGGGATCGTGTCGGCGCGGCGGCTGAACTCCGCCAGGGTCATCTCGGCATCACCCTGGCGGCCGACCAGGACGACGTCGTCACCGGCGACGACCTCCGGCACGTTCGTCACGTCGACAATGGTCTGGTCCATCGTGACCCGACCAAGGATGGCACACCGTTGTCCGCGGATGAGCACCTCGCCGCGATTGCTCAGCGCGCGCGGCAAGCCGTCCCCATAACCGGCGGTGAGCACGGCGATGCGGCTTTCGCGGCGGAGCACGTGTGTACTGCCGTAACTGATACCAGTGCCTTGGGGTAGGGTCTTCACCAGCCCGACTCGGGTCCGGAAACTGAAGACCGGCTCCGTGCGCACGTCGGCGAGGAGAGAATCCTTGTTGGGCAGCACGCCAAATTGCAGCAGGCCCACACGGACGGCGTTAAAGGGTCCGGCGCGTTCGATGGTCTCAAGTCCGGCGCTGTTGTCGGCGTGGACCAGCAACCGCGCCGGATCTAGACCCGCGCATTGCTGCAGGGCGTGCAGAAAGCGCCGGCGCTGCTCGCGGGTGAACGTCGGGCTTTCGTCAGGGCTGGCGAAGTGCGTGAAAATTCCGGCCAGCCGCAGATGCGGCGCGGCGACGAGGGCATCGTAAACCGGGCCGACCTGTTCGTGCCACACGCCGAGACGACCCATGCCGGTGTCGACTTTCAGGTGCACGTCGACGATGCTGCCGACGGTGCGCGCGGCTGTTTCAAAGCGCTGCACCTCCTCCAGCGAGGAAACGGTGGCGGCCACATTCGCGGCGACCAGGTAACGGTCCTCCTGCGGAGTCACCGGGCTGAGGACAAGAATCGGCCAGCCGGCACCGACTTCGCGAAGCGCCGCCGCCTCCGCCAAAGTCGCTACGGCAAACAGGTCCGCTCCCGCGTGCATGAGCCGGGCGGCGACTTGATGCAGGCCATGGCCGTAGGCATCGGCTTTAACGACGGCCACATAGCGCATGTGCGGCGGCAGCGAGGCGCGGATCAGGCGGAGATTGCGTTCGAGGGCCGCCAAGTCGATTTCCGCCCAGCAGCGGTGGGGCAGTTGCAAGAACCGACTCATGAAGACGGAGGCGAGGCCGGGTTCTGGTGAATTCGTGGCGTCCACGTCGCATAACGCGGCTCCTCGCTCATATAGGCATCGGGCTCCGGACACTCGCGCAGGAGCGGTCTCGAGGCTGCTTCGTCCCAGAGCGTCGAAACGTCGTAATCGATGGAGGTTACAGCGACCGGCGGCAGCGGGGACCATTGGCGAAACCCGGCTGGCGTCGCGAGCGGTTCCTGCAAGGCTTCCGGCGCGACGCGCGCCATCGGCTCCAATGGACCGTTGGGACCACCGCCACGAACGGTGTACCAAGTCTGCTTTCGCGCGTCCGCAATGAAGGTCAGGTCCGGCCGCCCCCGTACTGTCGCGAGCAGTTCGAGGCTGCGGTAGCTGAAAGCGCGTCGGGCGCGTAAAGCCTGCCAAGTCCGGATCGCCATGGCGGCGGTTCGGATGCCCAAGTTCGAGCCCGGGCCTTCGCAAAAGACGAAGGCGCCGGCCTCCGTGTTGGCTGCTCCCAGCTGGCGGACCAGTCCGAACAGCGCGGTCCCGGCTTCTTCGGTTTCTGCCAGCCAATGCGGTGGTTGGCCCGACCGGAGCCATCCCGCGTGGACCGTCGCGCCAGCTGCATCCAGCAGGAGAAGCGACCCGTGTTGGGAGAGCACGTCGTGAAGCGAAACCATCCCGGGCAAACTCAGGGCCTGTCTCGTTGGGCTCAATGCTCAACTCGCTCGCGTGATACGACGTGAATCCGACATTGACCGGGCAAGTACGAGGCCCGTAATTTGCCCAATTCTGTCAACAAAAGCCTCTTTGATTTTCCGCTCGTGAACATCGAAACCCAAGACGTCTCCGAAACCCGCAAGAGCCTGGTCGTCGCCCTCGGGGCGGACGAAGTGGCTGCCGAGCACCAGGCGGTGGTGGCTGAGTTCGCCCGTATGGCTCGGCTGCCTGGGTTCCGTCCCGGCAAAGCGCCGGCCGCGATGGTCCAGAAGCGGTTCAGCAAGGAGATCGACGGTGAGTTTCGGCAGAAGGTCGTTGCCAAGGCGTACAAGAGCGCGATCGACCAGTCCAAGTTGGACGTGCTCAACATCGTCAACGTGGAAGAGGGCAACTTGGCGCCCGACGCCGCCGCGACGGTGACGGTGACGGTTGACATCCGCCCGACCTTCGAACTGCCGGAGTACGAGAACATCCCGACCGAGGTTCAGCCGACCGAAGCGACCGACGAGGAAGTCGATCGGGTGATTGAAAACATGCGCAGCGAGCGTGCGGATTTCCGCGCCGCCGACCGTCCGTCGCAGAAGGGCGACTACATGAAGCTCGCCTACGAAGGTCGGGTCAACGACAAGCCGATTCTCGAGATCGCGCCGGAAAAGCAGATCTACGGCAAGGTCCCGCAGACGTGGGAAGAGGTGGAAGGCGAGCATGACGGGCTCATCCCCGGCCTTGGACGGCAGATCGCCGGTTTGAAGGCGGGCGAGAAGCGCGATGTGACCATCACGTTCCCGGCGGACTTCGCTCCGGTGCCTGAGCTGGCAGGCCAGACCGCCGTTTACGCGGTGGAAGTGCAGGAGGTGCGCGAGCGCGTGCTGCCGCCGTTGGACGAAGAGTTCTTCAAGGCCAACCGGGTCGACGACCTGGAGTCGTTGCGCACCAACATCCGCAACCAGGTCAAGGCGCAGAAGGAGATGCGTAACCGGTCCGAACAGCGCCGTCAGGTGACCGAGGCGCTGCTCTCGCGCGTCGAGTTCCCCGTGCCGGAGTCGATGATCGAAGGCGAGACGCAGAGCGTCCTGCGCCAGTTCATCGAGGAAAACATGCGTCGCGGCGTGCCGGCGGAGCAATTTGAGAAGGACAAGAAGGACATCTACGACAACGCCCGCAAGGCGGCGACCAGCCGGGTGAAGAGCCAGCTGATCCTCGCCCGGATCGCGGAGAAGGAGAAGGTCCAGGTCGCCGAGTCCGACATCAATACCTTCATCTACCGCGAATCGATGCGCACCGGCCAGGCGCCGGACAAGCTGATCAAGACGCTGACGAAGGATCGGGAGCAGCTGCGCTCGGTGCAGCAGTCGATCATTTTCGACAAGACCCTTGATTTGCTCGTCTCCAAGGCTAGCGTCACGGAGTCTCCCGCGCAGGCCTGAAGGCCCGTCCCCGGGTGCCAACCCACCGTTCCGTGAGCACCTATTACATTCCTTACGTCATCGAAAACACCGGCCGCGGCGAGCGGTCGATGGACATCTACAGCCGTCTGCTGAAGGACCGGATCATCTTCATCGGCACACCGATCGATGACGGCGTGGCGAACAGCGTGATCGCGCAGTTGCTGTTCCTGCAGATGGAAGATCCGAAGAAGGACATTCATCTGTACATCAACTCCCCCGGTGGCGTGGTGACCGGGGGTATGGCCATTTACGATACGATTAACTTCCTGCAGTGCGACGTCGTGACGTACTGCATCGGCATGGCGGCGTCGATGGGCACCGTCCTGCTGGCGGCCGGCACCAAGGGCAAACGCTTCGCCCTGCCAAACAGCCGCGTGATGATCCATCAGCCTTCCGGCGGAGCCGGCGGTCAGACGGCGGACATCTCCATCGCGGCGAAGGAAATCCTGCGGTGGCGGAAGACGCTGAACGAGACGCTGGCGAAGCACACTGGCAAGGAGGCGGAGCAGATCGCTCGTGATTCCGACCGCGATTATTACATGAGCGCGGATGAGGCGAAGGCCTACGGCATCGTCGACCACGTCGTGGCGTCGACGCGTGAAGCTCAATCTCTTGCCGTTCCGTCAGCCGCTTGATGCGGGTGGCGGAAGCCGGTTCTGACGCGGGAAGGGCGCAGGCCTTTCTTGGGCAATCTCGAAACCGCGGTGGTCGACCGCGGTCCTAAGTGTTTTCTCACCTCGACTCTCTGCACCGTCCCGCTAACCGTTTGCCATGGCCAAGTCGTCCCGGATGACCCTTTGTTCGTTCTGCGGAAAATCGCAGACGGAGGTGAAGAAGATCATCGCGGGGCCGGGGGTCTACATCTGCGACTCGTGCGTCAACGTCTGCAAGACGATCATCGACCGCGAGACGAAGCAGAGCCCGGTTGAGTCGAAACCGGCCTTCCGCCTGCTCAAGCCGTCGGAGATCAAGGCCTCGCTCGACGAGCACGTGATCGGCCAGGAGCACGCCAAGAAGGTGCTCTCCGTGGCGGTCTACAACCACTACAAGCGGCTGATGTTCGACGCCGGCCAGTCGACGAAGGATCCGATGGCGCTGGCTCCGGAGTTCGACGGCGTGGAGGTGGAGAAGAGCAACATCCTGCTCGCCGGCCCGACGGGTTCCGGCAAGACGCTGCTGGCGCGCACGCTTGCCCGCGTACTGGACGTGCCGTTTGCGATTTCCGATGCCACCACGTTGACCGAGGCGGGTTATGTGGGTGAGGACGTGGAAAACGTCGTGCTGCGCCTGCTGCAGTCGGCGAACTACGACGTCAAGAAAGCCGAGTGCGGCATCATCTACATCGACGAAATCGACAAGATCCGTCGCACCACGGAGAACGTCTCGATCACGCGGGACGTATCCGGTGAAGGCGTACAGCAGGCGCTGTTGAAGATTCTCGAAGGCACTGTTTGCAATGTGCCGCCGCAAGGTGGCCGCAAGCACCCGAACCAGGAGTACATCCAGGTCAACACGTCGAACATCCTCTTCATCTGCGGTGGCGCGTTTGTGGGTCTCGACGCGATCATCAAGAAGCGGTTGGGGCAGCGCTCCCTGGGTTTTCATCACAACGATCAGGATCACGACCTGTCGCCCGAGGAGATGATGCACCGCCTGGCGCCGGAGGATTTGGTCCGGTTCGGCATGATCCCCGAGTTCATCGGGCGTTTGCCGGTCGTGTCCGTGCTCGACCAGCTGCAGCTGGCCGACCTCGAAAAGATCCTGCTGCGGACGAAGAACGCGATGGTGAAGCAGTATTCGAAGCTCTTCGCGATGGATGGAGCTCGGCTGCGGTTCACCCCGGATGCGATCCGTGCCATCGCGCAAAAGGCGATCGATCTCAAGACCGGCGCCCGGGCGCTGCGGGCCATCATGGAGCAGCTCATGCTCGAGGTGATGTACGACCTGCCGCAGCGCGACGACGTGGTGGAGGTGGTTATCGACGCCGCGTGCGTCGCGGGACGCCGCAAGCCGTCGCTGCGCCGGACCAGCAAAGCCGAGACGTCCAAGGACGCGGCGTAAGCAGCGCGGCGTAGCCGCGCTGTGGGGTAGGAGCAGGGAGCAGGGGGCAAGGAGCAGGAGACTGAAACCTCCGTAGCTCGAGGCCGGCTTGAATCTCAGGAGGCACGGTGACGCCTCCGTCGTGTGTTTCGCCGTTTACGCGTCCTTTTCCTGCTCCGTGCTCCCTGCGCCCTTCGGCAGGAGTAGCGAGCATCCCGGCATCCAATCGTTAAGCGCGAAGACGCCAAGGGCGCGAAGGTCGACGCGAAGATTCAGCCGGTCCGGGCCTTCCCTCGCTTGTTCCTGCTCGCCGCTCCAGCCGGCTCTGACCCGGCTGGCCTTACACCTTAAACCTCAACTTCCGACTTAAACTCGCCGAAGGCGATCCTGCTCCTTGCCCCCTGCTCCCTGTTCCCTCCTCTTCAACTCCGCTTCGAGCCGTTGCATGGCCCACCAGCGGTCGGTGGACTCGAAAGCCTTGTCGAGCAGGGCTTGCACGAGCCGGCCACTCGGCTTTTCGGAGAGCTTCTGGAAGATCGGGTCGCGGGTGTGCGTCGGGAGCGCTGAGCGGCTCGCGGTGAAGTACATGTCGTACGAATACACCGGGTTGAAGAACGTGAGCGTTGGGAAGCCAAGTCGGCTGAAGAATTGCCCGGCACTCCTACGACTGAACAGGTACAGGTGTTCGTCGTTGTTGTGATCCATGTGCCGGAGGAAGAGGTCGTCGGTCGCGACCAGGTCGGCATGCGTCAGGTGCTCCTTGTACTCCGGCGTCTGGATGACGAAGAACCCGTCGGGACGGAGCAGCTCCGTGCAGTGCTCCATCGTGGCCAAGGGCGAGGCCAGGTGTTCGAGCACATCGTTCAGCACGATGACATCGAACGACCTGGGTTCGAAGGCCTGCGCTTCAATGGGACCGGCGTGGACGGTCACGCCGAATTGCCGGCGAGCAAAGTCGACGACCCACGGACTCATCTCCGTGCCCACCGCGTCGTATCCAGCCCAGCCCAACAGGGCGAGAAACCCGCCGTGGCCACAGCCGACCTCGAGCACACGAGCAGGCGGGAGCCGCCATGTGAGCAGGTGTTGGAGCCAGTGCGTGCAGCGCTCGGGCAGATCCAGGCGGGCGCGCTCCTCGATTACCGGCAATCCGTGATGCTGGGCCTGTCGTTCGGTCCAATACTCCCTGCCGTACAGCTCGCCAGCGTCGTCGCGCGCCGGCGTCAGCGACACGGGAACGACCGGTGCCCGGCTGACGAGGGTGCCGCAGGCCCGGCAAACGTCATACTCTTCTGAATACGGCTGCAGTTCCGGATGGCCGCACCAGCAGGTTCGGCGGGAGCTCGATGACGTCATGCGTAAGCGATGTCCATCGGGAGCTGCGCCACCCCGTAAAAGGGCATGGCGCCGGCCAGGTGGTGCGAAACGGTCAGCGGACCCAGACCGCTCGCCCGATCGAAGAACGTTCCGACATTCGGATCCTCGGGGTCGCACTCCGCGGCGTCCAGCGAGAGGGTGTAGACGCCCGGCTGGACCGTGAGTTGGACGTGGAAGTCGAGCATGACTTCTTCGCCGTTGGCGAGCGGGGGGAAGGGGAACCGCAGTTGCGGGGTGCCGGCGGCAAAAACCAACGCGCCGGTCCGATCGTGCAGTTGCAGTCCCACCGACGGCAGCGTGATCGGCTGTCGGGAGCGCAGCAGGACGCGCACGGTCGCGCGATGCATCATCTCGAAGTCCCACGTGGGCGCGCCCTGCGCATCCAGCACTGTCGCGGCGACGAGCTCGAGTTCGCGGCCGCCGTGGCGGGACTTTGCCTGCGGCAGGATATCGTGGGCGAGCACCTGCGCGCGCGCGGCCGCATCCACGGGCGGATGCGTGCCTTCAAGGCCCTGCGCAGCCACCCGGCTGGGCTGGTGCAGGTTAAAGTAGCGGCTGACACACTCCTCTGGAGTGCCGTCGAAGATCATCCGGCCGCTGTGCATCAACAGCCCGCGGTCGCACAGACGCTGCACGGCCGCCATGTCGTGCGAGACGAAGATCAGCGTTGCTCCGCGATGGACGATTTCGCGGATGCGCTGAAAACAACGTTGCCCGAAGAACACGTCCCCTACGCTCAACGCTTCGTCGATGATGAGGACGTCAGGTTGGACGCTGACGGCGACCGCAAAGGCCAGCCGCATCATCATGCCGGAGGAGTAGGTTTTGACCGGTTGCTCGATGAACTCGCCGATGTCCGCGAACGCGGCGATCTCGTCGAACTTCGCCTCCATCTCTCGCCGTGAGACGCCCAGAATGGCTCCGTTCAGGAAGACGTTTTCGCGACCGGTGAACTCGGGATTGAAGCCGGATCCGAGCTCAAGCAGCGCCGCGACCCGACCGCGTACGGTGACGCGGCCCGTGCTCGGTGCCAGGGTGCCGGCGATCAACTGGAGCAGCGTGCTCTTGCCTGAGCCGTTGCGTCCGATGATACCGGTGGCTTCGCCGCGGCGGATGGTGAACGAGACCGGCGCGAGCGCGGGAAAATCGCGATAGCCGCGCTCGGCCCGTTTGGCGAAGCGTTCGCCGAGACCGCCGGGCAGCAAACGAGCGCCACCGCGCCACACCGGCGTGCTGATGCGGGCAGCCGGCGCCGTCCAAATGCGATAGGTCTTGGACAGGTTCTCGGCGATGATCACCGGCTCACCCAGCGTGCGGGGCGGAGGAGCCTCGGCCGTTTCGGGAGCGCTGGTTGCAGGAAGAACGGAGCCACTCAATCGATGGCCCTCCCTGGCGCTCGGCGTTCTTCGCCATTGAGACTGATGTGAGCGCGGTGCATGTTAGAGCACGTCACTGAACGCCGGCCGCGCCGCCCGAAAAACCATCCATCCGACGGCGGTGAAAAAGAGCCCGCAGATCCACGTGTACCCCAGTGTGAGCAGGTCGACGGGTTGCTGCCAAAGCACCGTCTGCCGGGCCAGATCGATTGTGTGGAGCACGGGGTTCCATTTCAGGATCATCCAGAGATCGGGATAGGTTTGCACCGTCTGCGGAGAGTAGAACACCGCGCTGGCGTAGAGCACGACCAGGGAGATGAAAGTGGTGATTTGCGTGATATCCCGGAAAAACACGCCCAAGGCCGCGAGCAGCCAGCCCAGCCCGACACACAGCAGGATGTGCGGCGCTATGATCACTGGCAGCCAGAGAAAACCCGCGAGGGTGAAGGGGTGGCCAATGATCAAACCGCCAATGAGCAGCAGCACCACGCTGGTCAGGAAATGGAAGATGTACGCGCCGAGATTCGCGAGCGGCAGGATCTCGAGGGGGAACACCACCTTTTTGACGAAGTTCGGGTTGCTCACGATGAACCCGGGCGCGGCGGCAATCGTTTCCGCGAGCAAGTGGTAGAGAATCAGGCCCAGGAAGACACCCATCGCGTAGTCCCAAGGGGAGTCACCCGCCTGGAACTTCCCGCCCAAGAGAAACCCAAAGACGGTGACGTACAGTCCGAGCATCAGCAGCGGGTTCAGGACCATCCAAACGAAACCGAGGTAGCTGCCGCGATGCCGCAACTCAACTGCACGCACGGTGAACTGCCACCACAGGTCGAGGCGGTTGATCGTGGAGGAAGCGCCTTGCGGCTGAACAGATGTGGTCATGCCCGGGGGATCCGCGCGCCAAGGCGACGGTCCAACTGCCAGCGCAACACGGAGCGTCGGCAAGGCAAACGCAAATCCCGCGTTCCCGGTTCCCGCCGCGAGGAACCGAGCATTGACTCACCGTCGGGGGAGCCTACGTGATGCGCGCCTTGAATAGCGTGCCGCCAGCCGCCGAACCCCCGGTCCGTGCGACGTCGTCCGCGCCTCGCGCGAGTCTCGCCTGGGTTCTGCCTGTGCTGGTGTGGCTCGGGGTGGCGGCGACTGCCGGAATCGCCTTCTGGAGCGCGCCGCGGGGTTTCGATTTCCTGGATACCGGGTGCTATTTCCTTGAATACAAGTTCCCCGACGACGTGGCGGACACCCATACCACGTACCGACTGTTTGCCCGGCCCTTCTTCCTGATGGTCGGCGGCGATATCACGGCCTTCCGCGTCGTCAGCTGGTTCGTCGTCTGGATTTCGGCCGGCGTGCTGGCCTGGGGGTGGTGGCGGCACATGGGTGCGATCTTCGACCGCCGGGCGAGTGGGCTCACGTTGGTCGTTACCAGCGGGCTGTTCCTCCTCGCCGCGTCGGCGAACTATACGATCAAGCCCGCGGCCCTGACCTACAACTCGTTGAACTTTGTGGGGGTCTGCTTCGCGCTCGGCCTCCTGTTCGATGCAAGTGCCCGTTTCATTCGAGGCGAGGAGGGGAGACTCGCGTTCGTTGAAGTCGCGGTGGCGGCGTTGGTGGCCACCGTGGATCTTTTGATCAAACCCACGACGGCGGCGTTCCTCGTCGCGGTGATTTGCGGCTACTGCGCCGTGTCGCCTGGTCTGTCCTGGATGGTTCGCAAGCGGCTCGCCCTGTTGGGCAGCGTGGCCGGAGTCCTTGGCTTGATCGTGATGATCGTGTTCGTCGGCGGGGTGGGACCCTTCCTGACGCGCGTGCAAACGCTGACCGGGATTCTGGAGAACCAGGCGTATATGGACGAACTCAATACGCGGACGCTGCGTGAGTTCCGGGAAATCGGAGCCTTTCTGGCGCACGACCTGCGCTTTGTCGGGGCGGCGTTGGCGATCGCGTGCGTGGCGGTTTTGACCGTCCGCCGCTCGCCGATTTGGCGGTCGTGGATCGCGCTGGGCGCCGGCATCGTCGTATTTGGTTTGTGGAGCTACAGCACCGTGGAGGCGCAGCTGTGGCGCGGCTCGCATCAGCTCTACTTTGAAGGCATCGTGGCGCGGCTTTATCTTGGCGCGGTGCTGGTTTCGGCCGGGGCCGTCGTTGTGTCCATCCTGGCGCTGCCACGGTCCCAGTGGGGCACGTCTGCGCGTGAGCTGTGGCTGAAGCTGCTGGTTTGGCTCATCCTGGTGGCGACCCCGTTCGCTGGTGCCTACGGCTCAACGACCACCGTTTACCTGAATGGCGCCTTGTACGCGATTTGCTGGCTCGGCGCGACGCTACTGGCGCTGTTGGAGTTGGCGCGAATTTGGGGGACACGTTGGCTGATGCCCTTCGCTGCGGTGCCGATTAGCGTTTATGCGGTGGCCCAGCTTTATCATGGGCAGATTCAAATGCCGTACATGAACCCCAGCCCGCTCTGGGAGCAGAAGGTGCCCACGGCAGTGGGGCAGGACGATTCGATGGTGCTCCTGGATCCAGCGGCGAGTGAGTTCATCAACCGCACGCGCGAGATTCTTCAGCAGCACGGGTTTCAACCGGGTGATGACATCTTCTGTTTCTTCAATGTGCCGGGGCTCGTTTACGCGGTCGGCGGGCGTTCGCCGATCATCCCGTGGTATTTTGGCCGCATCTACGTCGGCAACCCGGTGGAGGAACTGTTCATGCAGCGCGCGGGCCCCGAAAGGCGTGAAAA
>JAEWIY010000012.1 GCA_023386835.1 Verrucomicrobiota bacterium | reverse complement strand
ATCTTGGGTCGGGTGGACCTGGTCGCGTGTGAGGACACGCGCACGACCGGGGCCCTGCTCTCCCGGCTCGGTATTCGCGCCGAGCTACGCGCCTACCACGAGCACAACGAACTTGAGGCAGGCGAGCGCCTGGCCGAGGAAGCCGCGAATGGCCGATCGATCGCGCTGGTCAGCGACGCCGGCACCCCGGCGCTGAGTGATCCGGGTTTCCGCCTGGTGCGGGCTTGCCGCCGGCGCGGCCTGCCGGTCGTTCCAGTCCCGGGGGCGTCCGCGCTGCCGGCCGTGCTCAGCGCCGCCGGACTGCCCACGAACGGGTTTCTTTTCGTCGGTTTCCTTCCCCCCAAGACGTCCGCCCGGCAGGCGTTCCTGCAGAAGTACCGCGAATTTGAATACACCCTGGCCCTCTACGAGAGCTGCCATCGCATTGACAAGTTCGTCGGGGAAATCGTGGAACTGCTGGGTCCGGCCCGCACGATCTGCGTGGCCAAGGAAGTGACCAAACTTCACGAGACGTTCCTGGTCGGCACCGCAGTCGAGGTGGCCGAGCGGCTGCAGCGCACCAAGCTGAAAGGTGAGTTCGTCGTGCTGATCGCGCCGGCGGATTTCGTCTTGTAGGCCGCCCCGACCGCTTCGGGCGGCGGCTCACGACAACGTTGCGAGCGGTCCGCGAAAATGTTTCCTGAGGCCATGCCTTCGTCGGTAGCGGTGGTCGATATCGGGTCCAACACCATCAAGGTGCTGATTGCAGCGCGGATGCCCAACGGGCCGCTACAAGCGCTTGGGATGAAAACGGTCGACGCGCGTATCAGCGCCGGCATCGGACAGGAGCAGCCGCGGTTGAGTGAAGAAGGCATGCGCGCCGGCGTTGCCGCGGTGAACGACCTGCTGGAGTTCGCGGGCACTTATCAACCGGAGGAGACCGTAATCGTGGCGACCAGCGCGGTGCGCGATGCGGCCAATCGCGACGAATTCTGCGGGCGGATCGAGCGCACCACCGGTGTCCCGATCCGGCTGCTCAGCGGCGAAGAAGAAGCCAACCTGATCGGACGTGGCCTGACCGCGGATCTCGCGCTGGCGCACCTGCAGGATTTTTACCTCTTCGATCTCGGTGGCGGTTCGCTCGAGTGCCTCGCCTTCCGCAATCGGCGTCTCCTCCACGCGCAAAGCTTCCAATTGGGCTGCGTGCGGCTGACAGAGCGTTTCGTCCAGGATCCGACCGGCCCCCTGTCGACTTCGGCTTCGCTGGCGATTGCCCAGCACGTCCGGCAGGAAGTGGTCGCCGGAGGCTTTCCGTTCGATGTTACAACGACGGCAGCCATCTTCGCGGGCGGCAGCATGACCGCGACCCGCGGAATCTTGGCCGCAGAAATGGGTCAGCCGCTCGAAAGCTCGTCGCCTCGTGTATCCATTTCAGAACTTCAGCACCTGCTGGCGCGCATCGGTCCTTTAACCTTGAACGAACGCAAACAGGTTCCGGGCCTGCCGTCCGCCCGCGCCGACGTTTATCCGGCTGCCTTGGTCACGATGATCGCGCTCGCCGAAATCGCCGGCGTGAGCGCCTTCCAGCACTCCTTCTACAATCTGCGCTGGGGCGTGGCGGACGAAGCCCTCTCGGGCAACTCCGCGTAGGTGCGCCTCGCGCCGGGGCTCACCTGCGCAACTGCGCGAGGAGGGTCCGGAAATCCTCCGGCAGCGGCGCCCGCATCTCCATCGTGCGACTGGTGATGGGGTGCAGGAACGTCAGCCTTTCTGCGTGCAGCATGATGCGCGGCACCGCCGGCAATCCGGGGGCTGCTTTCCAGCCATACGTGACGTCGCCGAGCAGCGGATGGCCGATCGACTTGAGGTGCACGCGAATCTGATGCGTGCGCCCGGTGTGGATATGGCAGCGCAGCAGCGATGCCAACGGGGCGAAGGCCTCCTCCACCTTCCAGTCGGTGCGCGCGGGTTTGCCCCCCTCGCCCGTCGTCATCCGGTGGCGATGCTGCGGGTGCCGCGAAATGCTGCGGTCAATCGTGCCGCTCAGCAGCCGTGGCACGCCGCTCACGATTGCGAGGTACTCCTTGTGCAGGTGCCGCTCGGCGAACTGCTCTGACAGGCCGCGATGCGCCGCGTCGGTCTTCGCCACGACAATCACGCCGGTGGTCTCGCGATCGAGACGGTGTACGATCCCCGGCCGCTCCACGCCGCCGATACCGCTCAGGCTGCCGGCGCAGTGCGCCAACAACGCGTGTACCAGTGTGTCCTCGCCCGTGCCGGCCCCCGGATGCACCACCATGCCCGCGGCCTTGTTGACGACGAGCAGGTGCCGGTCCTCGAACAAGACCTCCAGCGGGATCTCGACCGCCTTCAGCTCCGCGGCCTCGATCTTCGGTAGTTGGAATTCAATGACATCTCCCGCGCGCACCTCCGTGCTCCGATCCAGCGCGGCCCCACCGCGAAGCACAAGACCGGCGTCAAAGGCGCGTTGCCAGGCGGTTCGGCTGTGCTCGGGATGCCCCATCGCCAGCGCCTTGTCGGCGCGCAGCGGACGCGTGCCGTCGGGCACAACATAAACACCCGGGACGTCCCCAGCCGGAGCGGATTCGGTTTGTTCGTTCCCGCTCACGATGTCGCCGCGAGAATGCGGTCGATCTCGGCAATCATCCGCGCCCGCGTGGTTTCCGGCACATCCGCGACGCGCCAGCCGTTCTGCGCGAGACGCGCCAGCTCGGCCCGTGTGAAACCGGCCTCGGTGGCCAGCGCGTGGTATTCGTCGCTGATCCGGTTGGCGAATACCAGCGGGTCATCGGTGCTGATCGTGCAGTTGATCCCTGCGGCGACCAACCGACGCAGCGGATGCTCGGCCAGCGAAGGAACCACTTGCAGACGGACGTTGCTGATCGGGCAGACGTCGAACGTCACGCCCTCGGCCGCCGCCAGCGCCACCACCGCGGGATCCTCCACCGCCCGCACGCCGTGCTGAACGCGTTTCACCCCGAGTTGCTCGATGGCCTCGCGGACGCGCTGCGGCCCGTCAAACTCACCCGCGTGGCACTTGGTGATTTTGCCACTGCGGCGAACGCGCTGCCAAACCTCCGCGGTCCACGGCTGCGTGGGCACCGGTTCGTAACCGTGCAGGTCAACGCCGGCCAGACCGTCCCATTCGCAGAGTTCATCAATCACCTGCTGCAGCGGCCCCATGTAGTCGGTGCGCAGCATGCCGGCGAAGATCCGCACCTCCAGGCCCGGCGGCACCGCGGCGCGCAGGGCGGCTACGATCTCCGGCCCGGGAACCTGAATGAACTGCGTGACCGGCAGGTGGAAACTCGTCTCCACGTACCGGACATTCTCCGTCACGTGTTTGGCAAACATGACCCGCGCCGCCTCGTAGTATCGCTCGGCCGTCGTGAACCACGGCAAGGCGTGGCCCAGCAGGATCTCGTCGAACTTCGGAAACGACGGGTAGCGAAAGCTCGCCTGTCGGAAGTCAGGATCCGGTGGATACTTCACCGGATCCCAGGCGTGCAGCAGTTCGTAGGGCAGCGCGCCCTCGACGTGCAGGTGGGTTTCGGTTTTCGGCAGCGCGAGGATGAAGCTGCGCAGCGCGCTTTCGTCAGAGGGGCTCACGACGGCATAAGGTTCGGCGCGATCCGTCAGGCGCCTTTCCCACGCGCCCCGCCGAGCAGGTGCTCGGGATTGAGCTTCTGCAGCGCCTTCGGCACGAAAAGTCCGTCCTTCCGGATCAGCTTGCCGTCGAACCAGATCTCACCGCCGCCGTAATCCGGCCGCTGGATACAAACCATGTCCCAGTGCACCTGCGACTTGTTCCCGTTGCCCACCCCTTCATAGGCCTGCCCGGGCGTGAAGTGGAAGGACCCGGCAATCTTCTCGTCGAAGAGGATGTCCCGCATCGGCTCACGGATGTGCGGATTGAAGCCGATCGCGAACTCGCCGATGTAGCGTGCGCCCGGATCGCTATCGAGGATCTCGTTGAGGCGCTTGGTCGCCGCCGGAGTGCTCGCGGTCGCCTCGACAATGCGACCGCGTTTGAATCCGAGCCGGATCCCATCAAAGGACGTGCCGAGGTAAACCGTCGGTGCGTTGTACTGCACGTAACCTTCCACGCTGTCCTTCACCGGGCAGGAGAAGACCTCGCCGTCCGGGATGTTGCGCTGACCACCGCACTCGCGTGATCCGATTCCCTTGATCGAGAACTGCAGGTCGGTGCCGGGCCCTTTGATGTGCACGCGGTCGGTCTCATCCATCACCTTCTTCAACGCTCGCATGCCGGGGATCATCCGGGAGTAGTCGAGCGTGCAGACGTCGAAATAGAAGTCCTCGAACTTCTCCGTGCTCATGCCGGCCTGCTGCGCCATCGCCGAAGTTGGCCAACGCAGCACGACCCACTTGGTGTCGTTTACCCGATGGTCCAACACGGGCTTCATGACGCGTGCGACCAGCTGCACCTTTTCCGAAGGAACGTCGGAAGTCTCGAAAATGTTATCGGAGCCCCGGAGCGCGATGTACGCGTCCATCTGTTGCATCCGTTTCAACTCCACCGCCGCGTGCGCGGAGAACTGTTCCTCCGTCGCCCCGAGCATCAGCTCACGAGTGACCCGGGCGCGATGCACGGCCACGTACGGCAGCGCACCGCGCGCGCGGGCCGCGCGCACGAGCGCGATCACCATCGCGTCCGGCACATCAAACGCGTCGATGAAAACGCGTTCCCCCTTCTTCAGTTCAGTGGAAAAACCCGTCAACCCAGCCGCCAGCTTCTCGTAGCGCGCATCCATGATCATAGGACACGAGAAAACCCCAGCCGCGCACATGCCTGCAAGCGGGAACAAGCCCGCTGCAAGGGACAAAACTCCAAGAGGCCAAAGCAACGGTCATCGAAACTCCAAAGGGCCAAAGGCCAAAAGATCAGCCCCCAAACGCCAACCCGCTGCCGTACGCCGCCCCCCTTACACCTTAAACTCCAACTTACACCTTAAACTGACCGCGGCGCTGTCGCCGCGGTCGTCCACCGCGGTCACTTCATGTCTGGCGGCGGCTTCGGCAGCACGCCCGCCTGCGG
>JAEWIY010000231.1 GCA_023386835.1 Verrucomicrobiota bacterium | reverse complement strand
CGAGTGGTGGTCGAACTTCTGCAGACGCTTCTAATTCGCCGACGCGCCCGCGGGGGACGTCGACATCCGCGGGCAGTGGGGACGCACGGGAGAAACGGCGGTGTTCGTCGCGGCTGACGGCGCCGCGGTGCGTCTGCAAGGCGCTGACTTTGACCGGATCCGCACCCGGTTGCTCGTGCGGCCCGGGTTCGCGGATGTGCTGGAGTTCATCGGCGACCGCGCCGGGCGGCAGGCACGCGGACGTTTTTCCCGCACGGGCGCTCCTCGATTGGAGGAAGCCGGCAGCCTGCTGGAGTTTGACGTCCGCGGCGACACGGACCTCGCGCCGGCCCCGCACCTCTTTGGCGAGATTGGCGCGGCCCTTGTGCGGCCGTTCGCCTTCTCGAGTCCACCGCGCCTGCATGCGACCGGCACCCTGCGCAACGCGGCGGACAAGTCGCTGCGTCGACGGGATGTGCGCATCATGGGCGCGGCGGCCGGGGACTGGACGTTCTTCCAGTTCCCGCTGCGCGACCTGCATTTCAATGCCACCCTTCGTGACGACGTGCTGCTGCTCGAGAACCTGGAAGTGGGCTTCGCTGGCGGGCGCGGCACCGGCCGCGCGGAGTTGAGCGGTTGGGACGATGAGCATCGCCTCGCCTTCGACCTGTCGCTGCAGGACGCCTTCCTCGGTGAGAGTATCCGCACGCTTGAGACATGGAGTGCACTCCGCCGGGGAGCCACTCCGCCGCCGGTCAGCCGGTTCCAACGGCAGGTCGCGGCCGGTCGCCTCAACCTCGGGTTGTCAGCGGAAGGCCGCTACGACGACCCCTACAGCCTGCATGGCGCTGGTAACGCGGTCATCACCGGCGCCGACTTGGGTGAAATCAACCTGCTGGGGGTGCTGTCGTCGCTGCTGCGCCCGACCATCTTTAACTTCACCACGCTGCAGCTCGACAGTGCCCGCGCCAATTTCGACCTGCGAGGCCACACGCTGGAGTTTCACGACCTGCGCTTTACGGGGCCCCGGGCGGCGATCGACGCCGAGGGCGGCTACCGCATCGATACGAAGGGGCTCTCCTTCCTGGCCAAGGTTCGCCCCTTCGAACTCAGCGAAGGACTGCTCGGCTCGACCGTTGGCGTAATGCTCACGCCGCTCTACAGTGTCCTGGAGGTCAAACTCACCGGGACGCTGGACGCGCCGGCCTGGTCGTTCGTTTACGGTCCGACCAATCTGTTCCGCGTCCTCTCCGGCGAACCACCCGAGGCGCCTCCTCCCACTCCGCCGGCCCCAACTCCCGCGTCGGAGCCGTGATACGTGTTTTCAACCGGGCAAGGGCGGTAAAGAAGCGTTGCTGCGGTTCACACGCTTTTCGCAAATCTAGGGGGTAAACCCTAGAATTGGTGAGTTTGACCTTCGCAACGCGCGCCGACTGGCCCAAGCGCATCACCTACAGCCTCGCCGGCGCTGTGGCGGTGCTGGCCGTTTGTGCGCTGCTCGCTGACTGGAGCGGGATCGGCCCGTTCGGCGGATCAAACACCTTGATGCCCCCGGTCGCGGCGGTGGCGCTGCTCACCATGGCGGTGCTCGTGTGGTGCCACGGCCACTACGGGCGGAAGGCGGGCTGGCTGGCGTTGTGGCCCGCGGTCGTGGGCGGCCAGGCGTTGCTGCGCGCCGCTGACGCCGCGCGCGACGACATGCCGACCACGCTGGCGCTCGGCCTGCTCGGTTCCGGTCTCGTGCTTCTGACGCTGGTGCGCCCGCAACGACCGCGCCGGAGAACCTTGATCCTGGCCACCGCCGGGTCCGCCGTTGCGTCGATCGGGGTGGCCACCGCGCTTGGTTACGCTCTCGATCTGCACGCCATCTATCGCTGGAGCCTCGGCCCCGTCACGGACCCCCTCTCCGCCTGCGCGATGGTCTTGCTCGGCCTGCTGCTGCTTGGCGTTGCCTGGCGCGACCATCAGTTGAGCGAGCGCAGCACCCCGGCGTGGTTGCCGCTGCCGGTGGTGGTGGCCTCGGCCACCTTGACGCTCATCCTTTGGGCCGGACTGCGGCAGCGGGAATTCGAGTATCTCGGCAGCACCACGCAGGTGGCCGTCAACTCGCTCGCCAGCACGCTTAACCTCGAGCTGGAGAGACAGGCCGAGCGCGTCGACCGGATTGCCCGCCGCTGGTCCCAGTCCGACACCAACGCGGTCGTTTGGGAGGTCGACGCCGTCACCCACCGCACTGAATCACCTTCCTGCCTCGCCCTCTCCGTCATCCGTCCGGATGGGACGAGCCACTGGGTTCATCCGATTGCCGGCAACGAGTACCTGATGGGACTCGATCACCGGCAGGATGAGATTCGGCGGGCTGCGCTCGACGAGGCCCGCCGCCTCGGCGGTCGCGTGATCTCCGGGACGCTGGACCTGCCAACGGGAGGCTCAGGTTTTGCGGTTTACGCACCCGTCCACCGCGGCGGCGAGCTGTGGGGGTACGTGGGCGCGGACTATGTCTTCGGCGCGCTGCTGGCGGAACTGGTCGGGCCGCGCCTCAAGCTCGCGAGCGACTATCACTGCCGCGTCACGATCGGAGACCGTGTTCTCTACCAATCGTCCCAAGTGCAATCGGACAAACCGCTGCTGCACCACGCCGGGATCGACATGGTGTTCGCCCTCTTCGACCGGCGCGTACGGATCAGCCTCGTGCCGTCGGAAGACCTTTACCGGCGGATTCGCCGCTTCCTGCCCGAACTCTCCCTCGCGGCCGGTTTCGGCATCACCTTCCTCCTCGGCCTCACGGTGCACCTGGCCCGCACCGCCTACAGCCACCTGCGCGCGTCCGAGTTGTCCAACACGCGGCTGCAGGCCGAGAACGACGAACGCCGCCGCGTCGAGGCGATGCTCAAGGTATCCGATGAACGGCTACGGCTCGCGCTTGATTCCACCCAGATTGGCATCTTCGAGTGGAACATCCCCGCGCACCAGATCTTCTACAGCCCGGGCCTCTGGACCATGCTGGCCTACGGCCCCGACGAGATCGGCAACCGGCCGGAAGCGTGGACCGCACTCATCCATCCGGAGGATCTCGAGGGCTACCGGCGCGCCGTGGAGCGGCAGATGTCCGGCGATACGCATTTCATCGATCCCGAATACCGACTGCGCAACGGCCGCGGCGAGTGGCGCTGGGTTTACGCCCGCGCTCGCACCGTCGCGCGAGCTCCCAACGAGACACCGCTGCGGATCATCGGAACGCTGCAGGACGTGACCGAGCGTAAGCGCGCTGAGCATGCCCTGCGGGAGAGCCAGGCCGTCGCGCGCAAACTGTCGTTCGTCGCCAGCCGCACCGACAACCTTGTCATTATCGGCACGCCGGACGGGCGGATCGAATGGGTCAACGAGAGCTTCACGCGCGTGATGGAATACACGCTGGCCGAAATGCGCGGGTTGAGCCCCGCGGGGTTCCTGATCGGCCCCGAGACAAGTCACCGGACGATGCGCCGGATAGCCGCCGCTGTGAAGCGTGGTACGGGCGTCACCTGCGATCTCGTCACCTACTCCAAGTCGGGCCGCCGGTATCACGTTCACCTCGAACTCCAGCCGGTCCGCAACGACGCCGGGCAGCTCGAAACCTACATCGCGATTCTCACCGACATCACCGCGCGGGTCGAAACCGAGCAGGCCCTGCGCCGCGCCAAACGCGAGGCCGACGACGCCTCCAAGGCGAAGAGCGAGTTCCTCGCTTCGATGTCTCACGAAATTCGCACCCCGATGAACGGCGTCATCGGCATGACGGCCCTCCTGCTCGAAACCGGGCTCGACCTGGAGCAGCGTGATTACGTCAACACGATCCGTTCCTCCGGCGAATCGCTGCTCACCATCATCAACGACATCCTCGACTTCTCGAAGATCGAGTCGGGCAAGATGGAATTGGAGCAGTTGCCGTTCGACCTGTCGGTCTGCCTCGAGGAGGCGCTGGATCTGTTTGCGATGCAGGCGGCGGCCAAGCGGCTGGACCTCGGTTACCACATCGAGCCCGACGTGCCCGCGTGGATCACCGGTGATGTGACGCGGCTCCGGCAGGTGCTCGTCAACCTGGTCAACAACGCCGTCAAGTTCACTCCCAGCGGCGCGATCACGGTCGAGGTCCGGCGTGTTTCCCGCGTGGATACGCCAATGCTGCCGCCGGACCGGTTCATGCTCGAGATTGCGATCCAGGACACCGGCATTGGCATCCCGGCGGACCGGATCGAGCGTTTGTTCAAGCCGTTCAGCCAGGTCGATTCGTCCACCACGCGGAAGTACGGTGGCACGGGACTCGGCCTCGCGATCTGCCAGCGGCTGACCCAGCTGATGGGTGGCGGGATTCGGGTGGAGAGCGCCGTCAACGAAGGTTCGCGTTTCACCGTCACCCTCGTGACGGAGATTGCGCGTCCGAATCCGATCACGCCGCTGCCCCCTCCGCCGGCGGAAATCCAGGCGGGCTACGTGCTGGCCATCACGCCGAGCGAAGTGACCCAGCGACGTTTCAGCACGTTGTTCCGCTCGTGGGGGGTGGCCTTCCAAGCGGTGGCCGCACCCGCGGCGGCGCTCGGCGTGCTGCGGCAGAATCCCGCACCGAAGGTCGTCTTGCTCGATCAGGAACAACTTCCCGCGAGTGAAGGAGCGCGCCTGCTGCTGCGGCTCGACGAACTCCGCGTGCCGATCGTGCTGCTGCTCACGCCCGGTTCCGGCAAATCACATACGGTCCTGCCGCGCGCGTCCGTCGTTTCGTTGGCCAAGCCGATCAAGACCGCCTCACTTTTGCGCAGCCTGCACGCAGCGGTGCGCAGCGAGACCGCTTCGAGCGATGCGCGCAACGCCGCCACGCGCACGCTGGCCGAGGACCTGCCGCTCGATGTGCTCCTGGTCGAAGACAATCCCGTCAACCAGAAGGTCGCGCTGCGCTTCCTTGGTCGCCTCGGTTACCGTGCCGAAGCCGTCGGAAATGGGCTCGAAGCCCTCGCCGTGCTCGAGAACCGGCACTTCGACCTCATTTTGATGGATCTCCAGATGCCGGAAATGGACGGTTGCGAAACCTCACGGAGAATCCGCCTGGACCTGCCGGCGAACCGTCAGCCGAAAATCGTGGCGTTGACCGCGAACGCGTTGCAGGGCGATCGGGAATTGTGCCTGGCCGCCGGCATGGACGACTACATCACCAAGCCGGTGAAGCTGAACGAACTGAGCGACGTCATCCGCCGCCAGTTCGAAGGTCCACGCGCGTCCTCCGTCTAGTCGCAGCGTTACGCGCATTGCCTTCTGCTCAACGATCAGCACGGTCGGGGCGTTCGTCTCCGCATGCGTCGTCACGCCAACAGCCCGTCACTGGGTCAGATCGCCACCGAAGCCGGCGTTTCCCGCGCCGCCGTTTCGATGGCGCTTCGTAATCACCCGCGGATTCCCGCCTCGACGCGCGACCGTATCCAGATGATCGCCCAACGGCTGGGTTGGAAACCAAACCCGCTGCTGGCCGAGGCGATGAGTGCGATCCGCGCGGGACAACCGCCCGCGGATCGCGTGACGCTCGCGTGGATCACCGCGCATCCCAAACGGGAGTCGTGGAAACGAGTGCCGTTCTTCCGCCGTTCCTACGAAGGTGCCCTGGCGCGCGCGGCGGCCGCCGGTTACCAGCTCGAACACTTCTGGCTCGGTGACGCCGACGGCCACGCCGCCCGCCTCGGTGACATCCTCTACGCGCGCGGCATCGTGGGCCTGTTGATCGCGCCGCTGCCGGAGCCGGCGAAACTGGATTTGCAATGGTCGCGTTTCGCCGCGGCCGCGGTCGCGTACACCTTGACGGAACCGCGTCTTCACCGGGCGGCGGACAACCACTGCGCCGCCGCTCGTGTATCCGTCGCTCGCCTACACGCCACGGGCCGCCGCCGCATCGGACTGGCCCTGAGCGCCAGTTACGACCGCCGCGTCCACGGCCTGTGGTCGGCCGGGTTCCTTTGGCAGACGCACGAGGAAGGTGTGGCAGATCCCGCGTTGCTGCACCGGCCGTCCGAACTGAGCGAAAACGAATTCATCACCTGGGTTCGCCAGGCGCGGCCGGACGCGATCGTCGGGACCGATCCACGGTTGGTCACATGGTTGCGTGGCGCCGGGTATCGGTTGCCCGACGACGTCGCGTTTGCCTGCCTCGACCTGCCGGCGGCTGACGGCAGCCTGGCGGGGATTTATCAGGACGCCGCCGGCATCGGAGCGTGCGCCGTCGACTTGCTGGCCGGGCAACTGATGCGACATGAGCGCGGCGTACCCGAGAAACCCCGCACGCTGATCGTGGACGGACGATGGCAGGACGGCAGCACCGCCCCCGTGGTCCCCGCCGGTCAGGCCGAGCTCGGCGAAGTCGACCACCTGCTGTCGAACAGCGGTGAACCGCTTCCGCTGCGACCCGTCGCGTTCGATTAAGAGCCCCTCGCGGCGCCACGCTTACGAACGGCTCGCGAGGTTCTCCTGCTCGAACGGATCGTTCCGCAGGTCGAACTCCAGCCAGAGGGCGCCGTGCTCGTCGTAGATTCGTTTCCGATCCGGCGTTCGTTCGCCGTGCCAGCTCCGGTCGCACTGGTCCCGCAGCGCCACCACTGAAGGCATCGACAGCTTGGCTGCAGAACCTGCCCCATTCCACGTCCGACCGTCAGCCCAGGCGCACGTCATCGCAGGCAAATTGAGCAAGCTGACGGGTGACGCGTCTTCTGTCGCGCCGTGCCCCGACACGCCGCGCGCCAGCAGCGGCACGCGCACACTCTCCTCATACGGCCAGCCCTTCCGAAAACAGCCCTGGCTCCCGTGCATGTCGCCGTGCACGGAGGTGAAAACGACGATCGTGTCCTCCGGCAGGTTCTGCAGGAGCCGCCCGATCGCCCGATCCGTGGCCGCGATGTGCCCGTAGTAGCCGGCCAATTCACGCCGGGCCCGTCTTTCCGCTTCGCCGCCGCGCGGAACATTGTCCCGCAAGACGAGCTCATCCGCATCCGGCAGTTGAATACCCTCCGGAAGCGGAGCATCGTACGGCGGGTGTGGTGGCTCGAGGCTGAGCACCGCAAACCACGGCGGCGCATTTCGCGGCAGCCAGGCGGGTGTCTGCTCCCGCAGCCAGTCCAGCAGCCACTCGACCAGCACGTCGCTTTGATACCCCGCGAGCTGCGTCGGATGCCGTAGCCGCGAACCGTGCAGCCAGGGATTGTTCAACTGGAAACCACCCTCAAATCCCTCCCAGAACCGAAACCCACCCCGATCCTCCAGCGCCACCACCGTGCGCGCGTGCGCCTCGCCGACAAGCGGCGCGTCGGGGTCGCGGGGCGCAAGGTGCCATTTGCCAAAGAAGGCGGTGACGTAACCCCGTGCATTCAACTCATGCGCAATGGTCCATTGGTCCCTCGGCAATGGATCGTGGTAGAAACGAACGCCGTTTTCGGGCGAGGTACGTCCCGTCAGCAACGCGGCCCGCGCGAACGGCCCAAACGGATGCGGGGTGACCGCCTGGGTGTAGTGGATCGCTTGTGACGCGAAGCGATCGAGCTGCGGCGTGGACGCATTAACGTCGCCCGCGTACCCAAACGCGGCCGCCCGCCATTGCGTGGTGACGATCCAGAGGATGTTCGGCCGGCGCGTCTCCATGCCGCCACCGTAGCGGCTCAAGCTCGAAGCTCACGCCCATTCTCACGAGCGCCCAGCGAGGAAGCGCTCTCCGGCTATCGGTTCAACGTGGGACGACGCAGCCCCAGCCGACCCGCGATATCCGCAAAGACCGGGCCGGTGCGGGTGTCGCCCTGATCGCCGGTGCGGAGGGTCCGGAACGCATTGAATGTGCCGACGAGCGCACAAACGTCGCTGCTGACCATGATGCCGAGCAGCTCGCCGGTTTTGCTGATGACGAGGTCACCGCGTGACGGCGAGAAGTCGCCAAACAGGCGTCGAACCAGCCGATTGTCCATGCGCACGTAGTTCGGGTTGACCGGGTCGAGCTTGAAGGGCACTTCGCCATAACCCTGCCCACCGTTGCTGATCAGCACGGCGTCCGGAAATTTGAACGGATCGAGCGCGGTCTGGTAAACCTTGGCGCCGAGCGCCTCCACCTGTGCGGAGCTGACCGGAATCGCCACCACCCGCGGATCAACGGCCAGGAAACGAATCTCGGCGGCCGCGCTCCGATAGTTGTTACGACCGAGCACCGCCTCGATCCGCCCCCAGTCGGTGTGCGGCTCGAGCAGATTGAACGGCGTGTCGTCAAAATGCACCAGGGCGATGGTCTCCCGGCCGTCGCTGACGAGCACCGTTTGCGCGGTGTTTTCCCGCTCCACCGGTCCAAACATTCCCGAGCGTTCCGCCCGGATCCGCGTCGGCACCCGATTGGCGAGGAACTCGCTGAAGAGCGTATTGGCGTTGATGGGACGGTTCTCCCGCATCTCGCGGGTGATCTCGGCTGACTTCTCCGCCAGTTGCCCCACCCCCTGCGCGAGCTGGGTCGTGGACTCCTGCACCTTCAGCCGCTCCACCCGCTCCGCTTCCGCCTGCTGACGGTACGTGTCGGCGGTCTCCCGCAGGATGGACTTCTCCTGCTCCGCCACCCGCACGGCTACATCCAGTTCCTGGATACGTTCACGGGCCTGCGAATGCTGCTGCTCAAGCTGGGCCAGCTGCTCCTGCTGCCGCCGGGCCTCCGCTTCGCGCTGTTCCAGGTCGCGTTGCAATTGCTGCATCCGCTCCTGCGACAGGCTGGCGGCCCGGCTCGCCTCCTCCATCCGGCGGCGAAGCTCCTCCGCGGTCTGCT
Organism: Verrucomicrobiota bacterium; assembly: GCA_023386835.1. Classification (GTDB taxonomy): domain Bacteria; phylum Verrucomicrobiota; class Verrucomicrobiia; order Opitutales; family Opitutaceae; genus Actomonas. Next base: position 12,389 of record JAEWIY010000231.1, on the reverse strand, counting down.
CTGTCTGACCCAGCTGGCCCGACAGCCGCGTGCGCTCCGACTCCAGTTGCGCCAACGCCTGTTCACGGGCGGCCAGTTGCTCCGCGGTACTGCCGAGTTGCTGTTCAAGTTGCTCCCGATTGACGCGCTCGTCCTCGAGCGAGAGACGCATCACATCCACGACATCCTGTTCGGGCGTCGCTGCGCCCTCGCCGTCGTTCGCGACCGCCGCCGCGCGCTGGGTCGGCCGGGTGGGTTCCGCCTTCTCCCACCGCGTGAGCGCGAGCAGGTTCAGGAGCAGGAAGTCGCAGAGAATCAGCAGAAGCGTGCGATTCATGGTGACACGCGGTCGCTCAGCGCGACGGAGCTGCCGTCGCCGGCGTGGCCACGATCGGCATGACGGCGGACTGGCTCTCCAGGATCAGCTTCTTCTTGTAGGGACGCACGTGACGGATCTTCACGAGCGCCACGCACGTGATGCCAAAAAGGTTGGAGGAATACGCCGCGAGCAGGTTGGGCTCGATGATGCCGAGCACCTGCAGGACGAGTGCGGCCGCGGTGCCGCCGATGCCGACATAGAGCCCGGCGTCGAAGAGGTTCTCCTCGTTCTCCATCAGGCGCAGCTTCACCAGCGGCGACATGCCGGAACGCTCGATTTCGCCGATCTTGAGCAGGCAGATCACATACACAGCCACCTGCAGTGCGGCGAACAGCGCAATCGAGATGAGGGTCTTGGAGTCCATGGCGAGAGTGGTCGGAGTCGATTCGAGGGACGTGGGATCGGCCACGTCGGCGAGGACGGGCACAGCGAAGGAAAGACTGAATTCGGAGATGGGCTCGGCTTTCAGGAGAAACGGCTCCGTCGCGAGAATGATCAGGCCGGCGGTCAGGATGGCGAGCACGCCGCTCGACAAGTGCGGCAGCGTACCGACGGCGCCGCGCCGGGAGACGATTCCGTCGAGCCCGCGAAAAACGAGGAACGCCCCCAGCACAAACCCGGCATACTTGGCCGCGAGCAAGAGTCGCGGGTAGAGCAGGCTCAGCCGCGCGGCCGCGCTGATGGTCGGCCCTGCCTCCCGGTTGATCGGCACCTGGCGCGAGAGCAACTGCTGCACCGCCCCGCGCCCGCTCGCGAGCGCCTGTCGGAGGTCCTCCAATCCCTGCCGTCCGTAACGCAGCAGATACGCGGCGACGCGGTCAGCCGAATCGGCAAAGAGGGCCGCCGTGTAGATCAGCGCCAGGTCGTCCGGCGCCCGCCGGCCGAGGTGCGCAAACTCGCCCACCGTTTTCGTGTTCTCCACGCGGCGCATCAGCTCCGTGAGCTGCGCCCAATCCAGCCGGCGGCCAAGGGACAACAGATCGAGATAAAACGTTTCGAGCGCTCCGAGTTCATTCGCCGCCCGAGCCGTATCGGCCAGGCCGCGCAACTCCCGCTGCAGCGGAGGAGCGAAGTGCTCGCCCTGATACAGCAACGCCGTCAGCAGGATCACGGCGTCCAGCGCCTGCCCCCCCGGGCGTCGCGCGGGCACGAATTGCGTCGTGCGATCGATCTCTCGCGTGGCCAGCACCGCGCGCACACCCTGCGAACGCGAGTTGGCCAGGTAGCGGGCCAGTGAATCGCGGGCCTCGCGGGTGATGAAGAAGGTCAACACCGGCGTGGACTCGGTCCGCCCGCGGTTCTCCCGCAGGTTGAACAGCGGATCGAGAAACGGATCCCACGCGCCCCACGGCACGATCGCGGGATTCTCCGCCGTTTCCTGCTGCAGGCGCGCGCCCAGTTCCTCCGCCCCCGGATCGCCGATCGCGCGCCCCGTTGCCAGCACCAGCGCCGTCGGACCATACTGCTCCGTATCGAGCAACTGGTGACCCAGCGAGGTCACCGATGGCGTCTGTGCCCCCGCCGTCTCCAGCAGCGCCGGCGGCAGGGCGCCAAGGTTGACCGGCAGCAGCCACGCCCCGAGCGCCAGCAACGCCCCCAGCGCCAGCCAGAGCACAGCCGGCGCGGACGACAGCCGACGTTGCGGAGATGGCGTCATGACGAACCGTTCAAACTATCGGGTTGCGAGACGGGAAGCGCAAAACCACCTTTCGCCCAAAAACCGACCCATGGTGCTGCCGATTGTTCAATATAACGCCCCGGTGCTTCGCCAGAAAGGCGAACCCGTAACGACTTTCGACTCGGCACTCGCGCGCTTCGCGCAGGACATGATCGAGAGCATGCACGCCGCCGGGGGCATCGGCCTGGCCGCTCAACAAGTCGGCGTCGCCCGCCAGATTTGTGTCATCGACCTGACCGGCACGAGCCGCGAATTCACCTGGGAACTCGACGGCGCCAAGGCGCCGCTTGAGCTGATCATGCCCATGGTCCTGATCAACCCCACCTTTCAGGTCCTGCCGGGCGACGACACGATCTATGAGGAAGGTTGCCTCTCGTTCCCGCAGATCCACGGCGATGTGCAGCGGCCCGATGCGATTAACGTGAGTTTCCAGGACCTCGCCGGCATCCGCCACACGCTCGTCTGTGACGGCTTGTTTGCGCGCTGCATCCAGCACGAAGTCGATCACCTCAACGGCGTGCTCTTCATTGATCGGATGCCCAAGCGCGTGCGCCAGGCGATCGACGCCGACGTGAAGGATCTGGCCCGCCGCACCCGCGAAGCCCTGTCGCAGTCGTCCGCCGGCTCCTGAATTCCGTCGCTTCGTCTCCGCTTTTAACACCGCGTCTCCTTCGACCTCCTGATGAGTTCCAAAGCCGATGGCATGAACTACGCCCCGCAAGGGCAACCTCGCCCGGTTGTTCAACCGGGCGAATTTGCGTTCGCGGCGGCGTTCCTTGAACACGGCCACATCTACGGCCAGTGCAACGGCCTGCTGGAGGCGGGTGCCACGCTCAAGTGGGTGTACGATGCCGATCCGGCCAAGGTCGACGCGTTTCGCGCGCGTTATCCGAACGTTCGGGTCGCCCGTTCGTACGACGAAATTCTGCAGGATCCCGAGGTGCGCCTGGTCGCGGCCGCCGCCGTGCCAAATGAGCGCGGACCCATCGGTATCCAGGCAATGGAGGCGGAGAAGGATTACTTCACCGACAAAACACCGTTCACCGAGCTGGCACAGCTTGAAGCCGCGCGGGCCACCGTGGCGCGCACCGGCCGCAAGTACATGGTGTACTTCAGCGAGCGGGTGCACGTGGAGAGCGCGATGCACGCCACGGATCTCGTGAAAGCCGGCGCGATTGGACGGGTTCTGCAGGTGCTGGGGCTCGGCCCCCACCGTTTGAGCAAGGCGAGTCGGCCCGCGTGGTTCTTCGAGAAAGCGCGTTACGGCGGCATCCTCTGCGACATCGGCAGCCATCAGTTCGAGCAGTTTCTCACGTTCGCCGGCGCGAAGGACGCGCGCGTCGTGCATGCGGCGGTGGCGAACTACCGCAACGCGGACCAGCCGGAATTCGAGGATTTCGGAGAAGCCAACCTGATCGGTGACAACGGCGCGACCAACTACATCCGCGTCGACTGGTTCACCCCGGACGGTCTCGGCACGTGGGGCGACGGTCGCACGCTCATCCTCGGTACGGACGGCTACATTGAACTGCGCAAGTACGTCGACATCGCACGCGATCGCAGCGGCGATCACGTTTACCTCGTGGACAGCCGTGGCGAACACCACATCGAGGTCGCCGGCAAGGTCGGTTACCGCTTCTTCGGGCAACTCGTGCTCGACTGCCTGAATCGCACCGAGCAAGCGATGACCCAGGAGCACACGTTCAAAGCCGCCGAACTTTGCCTGCGCGCGCAGGCCGCGGCGATCCGCATCACCTGATTGCGCGACACTGTCGCTGATTCACCGCCATGTCGCGCAGCATTGCCACCCGGAAGGGAGACGACGGCCTGACGAGCCTCTTATACGGGCAACGCGTGCCCAAAAATCACCCGCAGATCGAGGCGGTGGGCGCGTTCGACGAACTGAACTCGGCTCTCGGCGCGGCCAAGGCGGCGCACGGTGACGCCAACGTTCGCGCGGAGCTCGAGCGTATCCAAAAAGAGCTGGTGGCGTTGATGGGCGAGATCGTCTGCGCAGAAGGTGATGCCGCCCGCTACGCCGACGCAAAACTGCCAAAACTGGAACCCACGGCACTGGCGCGCATCGACGCGGCCGTCGCGGAACTCGAGGGGCGCGGCTTGCGCTTCGACGGCTGGGCCACGCCGGGCGCGAATCCGTCCGCCGCCGCGCTCGACGTCGCGCGATCCGTCGCCCGACGTGCAGAACGCCGCCTGCATGCGCTGCCTTTCCACGGACGCGCGGTGCGTCCGCTCGTCGCCAGCTACGTCAACCGCGTCGCAGACCTGCTGTGGCTGCTCGCGCGCGCCGCGGAGAACTGAGCGCGAACCGGGCGCGCGCGGATTCGCGCGCCTGAGCCCGGAAGGACCGGATCGATCGGGCGGCGCGACGAAGGCGCGGTCAGAGCAAATCGGCCGCGAGTTCGGCGAGCTTGGATCGCTCGCCCTTCGTCAACTTCACGTGCGCCGAGAGCGCGTGTCCCTTCATGCGGTTGTGGCAGTAAACGAGTCCGTTGCTGCGCGAATCGACGTACGGGTTGTCGATTTGTGCCGGGTCGCCGATCAGCACGATCTTCGAGCCCTCGGAGATGCGAGTGATGATCGTCTTCACTTCGTGGGGCGTCAGCTGCTGCGCTTCATCGAGGATAAAGAACCGTCGCGCAATCGAACGCCCGCGGATGAAGCAGAGCGCCTCAATCTCAACCAGTCCGCTGCGAATCAACCGCTCGTAAGGCTTGAGCGGCGCGGCGGCTGAGGTGCCGGCGCCTACCGGCGCGGGGGCCACGGTGGTGGCTTCAACGGCGGCCTTGCGACCTTTATTGGAAACCTTCTTCGCCGCGAATTGTGGATCCTTCGGCGGCTTCGACGGCAGCAGCACCTCCAGCGCGTCGTAGTACGGCTGCAACCACGGCTTCATCTTCTCCTCGAGAGAACCCGGCAGAAATCCGATGTCCTTGCCCAGCGCGATCACCGGGCGGGAGATGGACACACCGTCGTAACGCGCCTGCTCGTCACAGGTCTGCGCGAGCGCGCACGCGGTCGAGATCAAGGTCTTGCCGGTGCCGGCCTTGCCGAAGCACGTGATGAGCTGGATCGAATCATCCAGCAGCGCGTCCATGAAGAACTGCTGCTCCAGATTGCGCGGGCGGATCGGGATCCCGCCGGGCGCCTTGACGAACTCCGGCAGCCGCAGGCGACGGATGTGCCCCTGCCCCATGTGACGCCCCGGCATCGTCTTGGCCTCGTCGGAGCGCAGCAGCACGTATTCGTTCAACACGAGCCCGGCCGGCGCCGAGTCGCCCAGCTCGAGATGCCCTTCCGAGCAGAACCGCTGTAGTTCGTAAATCGTGACAGGAATCTCGCGGTAGCTCGCCTCCTCGGCGTTCTCCGGGACCTTGTCGTTGAGGTAATCCTGCGACTCGAGGCCCACCGCGCGCGCCTTCAGCTGCACATTGACGTCCTTTGTCACGAGGATCGTCGGCGGGGGAAACTGCTCCTGGATGAAGAGGGCGCACGCGATGATGCGATTGTCCTTCTTCGCCAGGTCCGACAGCACCGCCCGGCACCGCTGCATGGCCGGGCTGGAGAAGTTGTTCTCCACCAAGTACCGGTTGATGATCACGGAGAGCGTGCCGCCATTGGGCAGCCGCACACCTTCCAACATCGAGCGCGAATCCGGCAGCAGGCTTTGCAGGATCCGGTGGACACGCCGCGCATTGCGGCCGCGTTCGGTCGACTGCTCGGTTTTGATCGCGTCGAGCTCCTCCAGAACCTCCACGGGGATCGCCAGATTGTTGTCGGCGAATTTGAAAATCGACTGGGGGTCGTGGAGTAAGACGTTGGTGTCCAAGACGAAGGTTTTGACCTTCGGGGAGACCGTGAGCTTCGCATTTTGGGCATTAGCCCCGCTCAGGAGTTCCATCAGTGGATAACTTGTGAACAAACCTGCACGCCTCGTGCCAAATGTAAATGCGCGATTGTCGCATTCTCGGCGAATAAGGTGAACTCTTCGCGCGTCCCGGGACATCACCTCACGGTCGCGGGCGGGAGTGCGCCATCACGGATACAATTTCGACCAGCTCCGTCGGCCGGATCGGCTTTGAGACAAACGCATCGAATCCCACCGACCGGGCATGCGTGCGGTCCTGTTCGCGTGTATACGCCGTCACCGCGGCCAGCGGCAGTCGCACCAGGTCGCGCGCCTGCTCCATCGCGCGCATCCGTTTCGCGAATACATACCCATCCTCCTCGGGCATGCCGATGTCGCTCAGGACCGCATCGAAGTCGTGGTCAACCATCAGGACACCCACGGCATCGGCGACCGAACCGACCACGGTCACCTCGGCCCCCGCCCGGGCCAGCACCGCCTCGATCACCCGGCGGGTGTCGGCGTCGTCGTCGAGCACGAGCACCCGCTTGCCCTCGAGTTCCACCGCTCCGCTGGTCGGTGGCGTGGCAGCCGGGCGCGGCGTTGAGCGGGCGGCGAGCGCCGGCAGGTCGACGAGGAAGGTGCTGCCCTGCCCCGGACCTGCGCTGTGGGCACTGACCCGACCGCCGTGCAACTCCACCAGGTGGCGCACAATGGCCAGTCCAAGGCCGAGCCCCCCCTGGCGCCGCGTCGTGCGCGCGTCGGCTTGTAGGAAACGTTCGAATACGCGCGGGAGGAACGACGGCTCCAACCCCTGACCGTCGTCCCGGACGGAAACAACCACCCGGCCCTCACCGGCTCCGGCGGTAAGCCAGATGTGTCCGCCGGCAGGCGTGAACTTGATGGCGTTGGACAACAGGTTCCAGAAGACCTGCTGCAACCGATCAACGTCCCCGAGCACCCGCGGGAGCTGCAGTGGCAACTCCACCACGAGTTCGATATCGCTCGCCTCCGCGGCGGCGCGAACCGTTTCCACCACCTTCAGGACCGCCGCCCGAAGATCAACCGGTTCGGCGTGCACCTGCAGTCGCCCCGTCGTGATGCGTGTGATGTCGAGTACGTCCTCGATCAAGCGGGCCTGCGCCTCCGCGTTGCGTTGGATCGCCTCGATCCCCTCGCGGCGGGCGCTGGACTCGAGATCCGGCTCCTGCAGGAGCGTGGCCCAGCCCACGATCGCGTTGAGCGGTGTGCGCAACTCATGGCTGATGGTGGAGAGAAACTCGTCCTTCATCCGACTGGCGTCCTCGGCGACCTGCCGCGCCTCAATCGCCGCGCGCAGCAGATCCGCGTTGGTTGATTCGAGCAGCTTGCGGTCGTGGATGTCGGTGCTCGTCCCGACCCAACGCTCAATCCCACCCGCGGCGTTACGGACCGGGACGGCCCGCCCGAGATGCCAGCGCTCCATGCCATCAGCACCACGTCGAATCCGATACTCACTTTCAAAGGAACGACCGGCACGGACGGCATCGCGCCACTCCACGGCCAGTCGCTCCGCGTCCGGCGTCGCGGCGACGAGGCAGGATTCAGCCACCTCGAGTCCGGTGTAGTCGTACCAGCGCCGATTCACGTACTCGATCGTGCCGTCCGCGCGCGCGCTCCAGACGATGTGGGGCAACGTCTCGGCCAGCTCCTGCAAAACCGTGTCGCGGACCGCCTGCTCCGTTCGCACCTCGGCAATCCCGTCGGAGACGAATTTGTCCTGCTGCTCTGATCGCTCCGACTTCTCCTGCGGCGACGGCGCCTCGGCGAGTCCGCGGCAGGTGTTTGAGAACCCCAGCAGCACACCCGCGGCGTCCCGAATCGGAACCAGATGGCTACGCACCCACAACCGCGTCCCATCCGCCCGCAAAAACCAGCGGTCGCGTTCAATGCCGCCCTTCTGCCCGGCGTGTTCGCGCTCCTGCGCCGGCACGTCCCCCGCTCGATCCTCCGGCGGATACAGCGCGTCTCCGGATCGGCCAATGATACTCGCCTCCGCGTAGCCAAAGAGATTCTCCGCGCCGCGGTTCCACGCCGTCACCTTGCCGTTTCCATCGGTCGCGAGGATCGCGACGCCGTCCACCGCCTGCAGGATCTGCCACAGGATTTCGCAGCGTTGCGGCCACAGACCGTCGCCGTTGCCGCCGGGCGGAAACGGCCAGGCAGCTTCAGGGTTGGATGCGTGCGGCGCCATGGAGATTACGGCACCGCCGACCCACGCGCGGCCATGCGGCTCCGAAGAGCGCGCGGCTTTGATTCCTTCAAGCCACCCCGGAGAGTTTCCGGATCACAGGAACGGGGGAAGCGACATCCGGACAAAAAAAGTGGGCGGATCGCCTACCCCTAAGCGATCCGCCCTTTGCTTTCTTTATTACCCCAAACTCCCGCTATGCGGGAGAAAGAATAACCAGAACCACCGAGTAAGACGCAGCACCCCCCGTTTAGTTTCAAAAATCGCCGGAAAAATCTTTTCGCGCGACTGCACGCTTGGGTTTGGCGGCGACCCACAATCGCATCCAGTACTCCGCCAAATTGCGCATGCTGGTGCGGCGCAAGCCTTCATGGTGTGCATGGTCGCGAAAGGGAGCTGCCACGGCGGAGCGTTCCTCCACGTACGACCAAAGCTCGTCCGCCAGCCGGGCCGCCGCGATATGCTCGTCCTGCTCCCGCGCGGCGACGCTACGCACTTTCTCCATCCAATAATTCTTCTCGTCCGGATGCTGCTCCACGTAGTCGCTGACCAGCTGTTCAGTACGGTTGAGGCTCATGGCTGCGCGGAACGTGGCCACCGCACCCGCAAAAACAAACGCAAAGGCGAGACGCCCTGACGTTGCAATGCCGGTCCCAGCGCTGCAGCATCCCGCCCGAAACGTCCTACCCCTGCCTTACCATGTGGCCAAAACTGAAGGATCAGCTCCCTGCCGTCCTGCTCACGCTCCTGTTGATCGGCGGGCTCGCCTACTACCTGCACACGCGGACCGTGGACGAGATGGCGAAAAAACAGGAGTCCGAACTCGCGGCGCTTCGCCAAGTCACCAACGCGGAACTACAAGCGTCCGCCGAGGAGACACGCCGCCAGATCGACGCCGTCAACACGCTCCTCAAGGACGCCATCTCCAAGCGCGCCTCTGACATGTTCATGACGGATGAGGAAATCGAGCAGGTGAATGCCGATCGGGTGGACCAGCTGGCCACGGCGATCGCACAAAAGATCCAGCCCTATAATCCCCTGCCGAAGACGCCGGAGGACGCCGAGATGCAGGAGAACGCGCAAATCGACCGCGTCTCATCACGGCTCTCGGAACGCATTCAGCCAATCCTGTCGCAGATGGCTTCGGACCAGAATCTGACGCGAGACGCGCTGGAACGCTACAGCCGCGAAATCTCGGATCAGTTGAGTGTGGTGCTCACCTCTGAGCTCGCGAAGAACCAGCAGCTGAACAACAACTTGTCCGAAACGCAGGCGATCGCCCGGGAGTCGCTTGCGCTGTCGCAGGAATTGGCCGCCCTCTACTTGAGTTCGTTCAAGGACCAGGGGGTGCTTACTCGCATTCTCACGCTGCCGGCCAACGTGATCCGCGACGCCTCCAAGCTCAGCATCGTCAACAGCAACGAGCGGAAGCAGAAGGAGGAGGAGCTGATGTCCCGCCTCTCCAACATTCAGTCCAAGCTCGATCAGGTGCACGCCGCCGCTCCGAAGCGTTAAACGCCGGGGATCGAGAACACTTCAGCTTTCTGGCCGTGCCGTTGCGCGGCCTTTTTTGTGCGTACCGCCACCCCATGCTCGCACGCTCCCTTGCAGGATCGCCCGCGCCTTCACCGCGCGGCCGTCGTCGGCTTCGTTTGGATGTTCGTGGTGGGTTGCGGTCGCCACGAGCGGCCCGTGGATGCCGGGATCCGTACCCAGACCTTGCATTGGGGAAATCTGGGCGAGCCCGCGGATCTCGATCCGCACCTGATGACCAGCCTGTACGAGTACAACATCGGGCTGGCGCTCTTCGAAGGCCTAACGCGTCCTCACCCCGAAACGGCTGACCCCATGCCAGGGGTGGCGGAGCGATGGACGTCACAGGAAGACCACACGCGCTGGACGTTTTATCTGCGGCCCAACGCCCGCTGGTCCAACGGCGACCCCGTCACAGCCCACGATTTTGCGTTTGCCGTGCAGCGCACTCTGTCGCCCGCGCTCGCCTCTCCGTACGCCTACCCGCTGTTCATCCTGCAAAATGCAGAAGCTTACGCCACCGGCCACGAAACCGACTTTCGTCGTGTCGGTGTCGAAGTGCTCGACGAGCACACGTTGCGCTTCCTCACCCGCGATCCAGCGCCGCATTTGCCCAAACTCGTCTCGCACTCCGCTTGGTTTCCCGTGCACCGGGCGAGTATCCAACGCTTTGGCCGAATGGATGAACGTGGCACGCACTGGACGCGGCCGGGGAACTTGGTCGGCAACGGCCCCTTCACACTCTCGCAATGGACGCCGCACCAGGTGATTCGCGTCACCGCGACGCCGACGTACTGGGATCGCGCTTCGATTCGACTCCGAGAGGTGCATTTCCACGTCATCGATACCGCGTCCGCTGAAGAAGCCGCGTTTCGGGCGGGGCAACTGCATGTGACCACCACGTTGCCCACGGAAAGGATTCCCGTTTATCAAAAAGACCCCGAGCGCCGGGCAGCCCTGCGGCAGCAGCCTTTTTTTGCGACGTACTACTATCGTTTTAACGTGCGGCAGCCACCCCTCGATGACGCTCGAGTGCGACGCGCCCTGGCGTGGGCGATAGACCGTGCGGCGATCGTGGGCGCGGGCGGCGGCGATCACACGGCGGCCTATGGGTTCGTACCTCCCGGGCTGTCGGACTACCCCGGCGAACCGCTCTTTCAGGAACAGCTCGCGGAAGCGCGTCAGCTGCTGGCGGCGGCCGGCTTCCCCCAGGGTCTCGGCTTTCCGCGGCTCGAGCTGCTCTTCAACCGCAGCGACAACAATCAACAGATCGCCGAAGCCGTTCAGGAGATGTGGCGACGGCAGCTCGGGATCGAGGTCGAGTTGGTCAGCAAGGAAGCGAAGGTCTACCTGCAGGATGTCGCCTCCGGCGCGTACCAGATCGCCCGCTCCGCCACGATCGGCGACTACCTCGACGCCAGCAGCTTCCTTGAGATGCTGACTTCGACCAGTGGCAACAACCAGACCGGTTGGAGCCACACAACTTACGACGCGTTGGTCGAGCGCGCTCGCCGCGCCGTCGGCTCCGAACGCGTCACTCTGCTGCGCGACGCCGAAGGGATTCTTCTCCAGGAGATGCCGATCGCGCCGATCTACTTCTACACGCAGAGCACTCTCGTGCATCCAAGCGTCAAAGGCTGGCACGGGAACCTTTTAAACGTTCACCCGCTCCATGCGGTGTACTTGGAGCGCTGAACCGCTGCGTCCAGCGGCTGCGAACCACCCCGCGAAACGCAACTCGGGGTTTTAGGCCACCCTGCAACTTGCAAGGAACTCCGGGTCAGGAAAGGAACGCGGTTTTTCATTAAGCGGCATACACAAGCCACTTACGCGAAAGCCCCAAAGCGTGGCACGGTACGGGTATATGTGTCGGTGCTTCCAACTGACACGACTTTATGGCCACCACCTCCCTCCTTGCGGTTTCTCTTTCCCTCCGCCCAACCACGGAACGCTCCGCCTCGTCGGACTCCAAACACGAAGCAGCCGTGGACGCCTCGCTCGTCCAGCGGTTTAACGAGGGGGACGAAAACGCGTTCCTCGAAATCATGGAACGCCACCGCGGCCGGATCTTCGGCTTGGTCCAGCAGTTCCTCCGCAACGCGGCCGACGCCGAAGAAATCACGCAGGATACCTTCATCCGCGCCTACCGCGGCTTGGGTCGTTTCCGCGGCGACTCCTCGCTCGCCACGTGGCTGCACCGGATCGCGCTGAACTTGGCCCGCAACCGCTACTGGTACTTTTTCCGCCGCCGTCGGCAGGACACGCTCTCGCTCGACAAGCCCTTGGGCGAGGATGAGAGCGTCTCGCTGAGCGACTTCCTGCCGGGTGAAGCCCAAGACCCGCGCCAGGAATCGGTTACGCAGGAATTCGCCGGCCTTGTCGCCGAGTGCATGGAGCGCCTCGATCCGCGCCACCGCGAAATTCTGGTGATGCGCAACATCCAGAACCTCTCCTATGGCGAGATCTCGGACGCGCTGCGCATCAATGTCGGCACCGTGAAGAGCCGGATCGCCCGTGCTCGCGAGAACCTGCGCAAGCTGCTCGCCGAAGCGGCTCCCGAATACGGCGCGGCGTTGGCCATGACGGATTTCTTCGAGCCGGCCAATTCGCCGCACAACGCTCCGAGCGTCGCCTGCGCCTGACGCCGGTTTTCCGCCCCTTGCCTGGTTAAGCCAGGTGGTCGGGCCGCCCGTTGGGGGCGCGCCTACGGGGGGGGGGGGGCCGC
>JAEWIY010000223.1 GCA_023386835.1 Verrucomicrobiota bacterium | reverse complement strand
GCGGGCGCCCCGACTCTCGGGGCGGGAGAAACCACCTTCCAAGCGGCCGAGAGACCGGCCGCTTTTTTATTGGCCATATCAGCGCCGGGACTACCTGCGGAACTTGGCCGATCGCGATGCCACTTTGCGTCGATTGGGATGACATAAGAGATGCGGCACCCGCCGCTTTCACGCCATGCACCTCCATCGCCCATCACGCTTCTTGCATCTCCTCCGGGCTTGGCTGGTTTCGTTGCGCCCTCTCGGTTGGTTGGAAGATTGTTGGGTGGATTTCGGCAAATGGCGGCCTGATCCCCCGGTGATGGACCGATTGATCCGCTGAGCCCGCGCGGCCGGCCCTTCACGGCCACACGTCCGGCGCGTATTTTCCAGCTGGCCAGCCGGTCGCGCCTGCATTGCGTGTTCATCGCGTGCCGGTCCCTCGCCTCGAACGTCCTGCTGCCCGCCGTTTTGTCATCCGGGCCACCGGCTTGGATCGACCACACGCGACGATCGCCGCGGCCTTGTCGCATCACGGGTATGTCCAGATCGATCCGATCAACATCTGCGGCCGCATGCACGACCTCATCCTGCGTCCGCGCGTCGTGGCGTATGCTGAAGGCGACTTGATGCGGCACCTGCACGGAGCCAGCGGAGAAGCCGAAGCCACGTCACGACAGCCCGAGCAACGAACGGCCTTCGAACACCACCTGCCCGACTCAGCTATCCTCGCTGCTCTCGAACTCGATGCCTGGCCCCACCTGCGGCACGCGATGGCGGAGCGGACCCGACGAAGCGGCGCGTGGTCCGGCCGGCTCTCGCCGCGCGAACGCGAGCTGGCGAAACGCATCCTCGACGAAATTGGTGCCCGCGGCCCGTTGAGTTCCGCCGACATCGTCGACGAGCGACGGGCGCGCCGGGTCTGGGGCGCAGCTACCCTGGTCAAAGCGACCATGCAGAAGCTGTTCTTCCATGGACGACTTCTGATCAGCCGCCGCGAGGGAGGGCGCCGCGTGTACGATCTGCCCGAACGCGTGCTGCCCTCTGCGGTGCTCAACGCGCCCGACGTCCCTCGCGAGACGACCGCCCGCTGGATGACGTTGCTGAAACTGCGGCAGCGCCGGCTCGTTCGGCTCAAGCGCGCCGAACTGCCGCTGGTGGAAGATCTCGTGCAAGCCGTGGAGGTGGAGGGCTGCCGTACGCTGCACATCCTCCGCGCGGACCTGCCGATCCTGGAGGCGATCTCCGCGAACGAAGAGGACGCACCCGACGTTCGCCACCTGCTCGCGCCCTTGGATCCGTTGATCTACGATCGCGCGCTCACCCTCCAGCTCTGGGAATTTGAGTATCAGTGGGAAGTCTACACGCCCCCCGCTAAACGGAAACGCGGCTACTACGCGCTGCCGCTGCTCTCCGGCCCCGACCTCGTTGGCCATGCGGATCTGCGCGCCGACCGCGCGGCTGGCCGCCTGCTCGTCGTTTCTCGCCAGGTGCGCCGCGGGCATCGCATCCGGCCGGCGATCACGAACGTCGCCTGTTTTCTCGGCCTGAGGTGAGTTGCTCATTTGGCGCGCGAGCGCCCTCCGCAGGTTAAAGCAGCGTGTGCTGCGCGCCGATAGGGTTCAGCGGATAGCGTTTCAAGTCGTGTTAGGCAAAAGCCGCCGGGCAACCGGCGGCTTTTTGCTTGGCCTGACGGCGCCACGCCTTTGCTTCGGCCGCTTGCCTGAACTGTCCGCCCTTCTCCGCACGACCTTCGGCTATGGTGAATTCCGGCCGCTGCAGCGCGAAATCATCGAAGCGCACCTCGCCGGCCGGGATGTGTTCGCCCTGCTGCCGACCGGCGGCGGCAAGTCGATGTGCTTCCAGCTGCCGGCGCTCGCTCGTCCGGGCGGACTGACCGTCGTCGTCTCACCCCTGATCGCGTTGATGAAAGATCAGGTGGATCAACTGCAGAGCGCGGGCGTCGCGGCGACTTATCTGAACTCCACCGTGCCCGCCGCCGAGGCGCGCTCGCGGCTGGCCGGGCTGCACCGTGGCCAATGGCGGCTCCTGTACGTGGCGCCCGAGCGTCTGATGCTCGATAACTGGCAGGAGAACCTCCGCAGCTGGAACGTCGCCGCCCTGGCCATTGATGAGGCCCACTGTGTCAGCGAGTGGGGCCACGATTTTCGTCCGGAGTTCCGGCAACTCGCCCGCTTGCGCACACTGCTGCCCGAGGTGCCGGTGATGGCGCTGACCGCGACGGCCACCGAACGCGTGCGTCAGGACATCATCACGCACCTGCGCCTGCGTGATCCGGCCGTTTTCGTTGCGAGTTTCAACCGCCCCAACCTCACCTACCGCGTTCAGCCGAAGGACGGACCGCTCCGGCAGATCATCGACTTCATTCGCCCGCGCGCGGACGAAAGCGGCATCGTTTACTGCGCCACCCGCGCCACCGCCGACCGGACGGCCGAGGCGCTGGCCGCACAAGGGTATTCAGCCAAGCCCTACCACGCCGGCCTGTCCGCTGACGAACGGGCACGGCACCAGGAGCTTTTCCTGCGCGACGACGTGCGCATCATCTGCGCGACCATCGCCTTCGGCATGGGCATCAACAAACCCAATGTGCGCTGGGTCATCCACTACGACCTGCCGAAGAACATCGAGGGTTACTATCAGGAAACCGGCCGGGCCGGCCGGGATGGTTTGCCCGGAGACTGCCTGCTGCTCTTCAGCGCGGGTGACGCAGCGAAGCAGACGCACTTCATCGACGACATCACGGACGAGCACGAACGCACCATCGCCCGCAGCCAATTGCGGCAGATGCTGCATTACGCCGAAGGCGCGGGCTGCCGCCGTCGGGAACTGCTCGGCTACTTCGGCGAGGCCTTCACGATCGACGGATGCGGCGCGTGCGACAACTGCCTCGAACCGCGGGAAACGTACGACGGCACCGTGGTGGCGCAGAAGTTTCTGTCGTGCGTTTATCGCATCTGGCAGCACTCGCGCTTCGGTTGCGGCGCCAACCACATCATCGAGGTGCTGACGGGCGCCGATACTGACAAGATCCGCCGCTGGGGACACGAGCGCTTGAGCACCTTCGGCATCGGACGCGACCTGCCGCGGCCGCAGTGGGCGGCGGTGTTTCGTGAACTGCTCCGCCTCGGCTACGTCCGCCAGACCGACGGTCAGTTTCCGACCGTCGAGCTCACCGAGGCCGGCGTGGAACTCCTGCGCTCCCGCCAACGCGTTACGCTCACCAAGCCGATGCAGGGCCCGAAGGCCCGGCGCGTCGCCCCGCGGCGCGCCGGCGAAATCGCGTGCGACGAGATCCTGTTCGACCGGCTGCGCTCCCTCCGCAAACAGCTCGCCGACGAGCGGGGTGTTCCCGCGTATGTGGTGTTTGGCGACGCCACCCTGCGCCAGCTCGCCCGTGAGTACCCGCAGGATGAGGCTGCCCTCAGCGGCATCTTCGGCATGGGCGAAAAGAAACGAGCCGAGTTCGGAGCGACGTTCGCCCGTGCCATCGCCGAGTACCTGCGCGACCACCCGCGGATCGCGTTCCAGGACTAAACTCCGGCCCCGATTCACCAGCGCCCGAGCGCGTCACCGAAAACGTACGGTCCCAAAAAATACACGAGCCCGACGATGATCGGCACGAGGGCGAGGTTGAGCAGCCAGCCCGCGCGCGCCATCTGCGGCAGCGTCACGAGGCCGCTGCCAAAAACGATCGCGTTCGGCGGCGTGCCGACCGGCATCATGTAGGAGCAGTTGGCCGCCAGGGCAGTCGGCACCAGGAAGAGCAACGGGTTGTGACCGAGGCTCACCGCCATCGCTCCGACGATGGGCAGGAACGTCGCGGCGGTCGCCGTGTTGCTCGTGAGCTCGGTCAACATCAGGATGCCAAAACAGATGATTGCCACCGTCACGACGACCGGCAACGCGTCGAGCGCGCCCGCGAGCGATCCGAGGTAGTTCGCGAGTCCGCTCTGCTGAATCCGATCAGCGAGGCTGAGCCCTCCACCGAAGAGAAGGAGCACGTCCCACGGCAGTCCCTTGGTCGACTCCCAGTTCATGACGAATTCGCCCCGACGGAAATTGACCGGAATTGCGAACAGCAACAGTGCACCCGCCATCCCGATCGTGGTATCGGAGACAGCCGGGAACACCCGCGCGAGCAGCGGTTGAAAGATCCAAGCGAGCGCGGTCAGCGTGAACACCACCGCAACGATGGCCTCGGCCCCTTGCAGCTTGCCGACCCGCTGGCGCTCCGTTTCGAGCAGCGCACGCAAGCCGGGCAATTCTCCGGCGGAAAGGGAGCGGCTGTGCCGCATCAACACCGCGTAAACGACCGGCAATGCGACCAAGGTCACAGGCAGCCCGAGCAACATCCATTGTCCGAACCCGAGCGTGACGTCATGCGCCCGATCCACATAGCCCGCGAGCAGCGCATTCGGCGGCGTGCCGATCAACGTGGCCATGCCACCGGTCGTGGCGCCGTACGCAACCGCCAGCATCATCGCTGCGCCAAAGGACCGCACCGGAGCCGTATTGCGTTCGCTGTCCGGAATGAGCGCATACACCGACATCGCGATCGGCAGCATCATCAACGCCGTCGCCGTGTTGCTCACCCACATGCTGGTGAGGCACGACGCCACGAGAAAACCGGCAATGATGCGGCGCGGCCGCAGGCCGAAGCGAGCCAGCACCGCCAACGCGAGCCGACGATGCAGGCCCCAGCGCTGCATCGCGAGCGCCAGCAGGAAGCCGCCGAGGAAAAGGAATACGAGCGGGTTGGCGTAGGGAGTTGCCGCGACACGCACATCCGCCAACCCCAGCAGCGGAAACATCACCAGCGGCAGCAGCGCCGTCGCCGGAATCGGCAACGCCTCGGTCAGCCAGAACGTCGCCAGCAACAGAGCCACCCCCGCCGTCCGCCAGCCTTCCTCGCTCAGCGCCTCGGGCGCGGGCACCACCAGGGTGAAGAGGAGCGCCGCCGGCCCCAAGACCCAGCCGGACCACTGGCGGAAGCCATAGGTGGAGGGATGTTCGATCGAATCCCGGACGCGGTGACTCCGCTCCGGAGGAGGTGACGTTGGGGGTAATTGGGTCCAATGCACGCTGAAAACTGGGGCAAGCCGACGGTGCGGAGGAAGGGCTTCGGATCCAGCCCAGAATATCAGCTTCTTCCAACGCGCCCGCTGTAGCGAAGAACCGGCTACGTTATCCCGGTAACTCAAGGGTCAGTCCCGGCATGATGCGCGCGCGGACGCCAAAAACCTCATGCAGGAGTTCCGGCGTGAGCACCTCCGCCGGCGGACCCGCGGCGCGGAGACGACCGTGTTGCAGCACGAGAACTTCGTCGAGACAATGGGCCGTGCGCAGGTCGTGCAGCGACATGACAACCGTTCGCCCGGCCCGTTTGAGCTGATCGGCGTGCACCAGCAACTCGAGCGCGTGCCGCACGTCGAGCGCGGCCAACGGTTCATCCCACAACATCAACGGTGCTTCCGTCACCAACGCCCGCGCGAGCAGCACCCGGTGGCGTTCTCCACCGGACAGCCGGTTTACCGGACGCGTTGCCAGCGTGGTGAGATCAAGCCGCTGGAGGGCCTCTTCCACGCCCTGCCCATCGTCGCTGTGGGCAAATCGGCCCTGCGCCACCACGGAACGCACGGGAAATCCAAACTCGAAGTGCGCCTCCTGCGGCACCCATGCGGCCAGTCGTCCCCGCTCCAGCGGCAGAATCTCCCCAAGTTCGCGCCCCTGCCAACGCACCGCGCCCGAGGACGGCAACAAACCGGCCGCGACCTGCAGCAACGTCGACTTGCCCGAGCCATTCGGTCCCACGAGCCCCACCAGTCGCCCCGCCCCCAAGGTAAAGCTGACATCGTGCAGACGTCCCGGCACGTGCGCATGGCTGACTTCGAGGGCGTTCACGCTTGTCGACGCAACAGCCATAGGAAAAACGGCGCTCCCACGAGCGAGGAAACGATGCCCAGCCGAAGGCCGCCCATCGAGCGGCCGACAAGATCACACGCCACGACAAACGCGGCTCCACCGACGAGAGACATCGGTACGAGCCGCCGATGCTCCGGCCCCACGAGCAGCCGCAACACGTGGGGCACGATCAGCCCAACAAATCCCACGGTGCCCGCAACGGCGGTTGCCAGCGCCGTCAGGAGCGTCGTGAACGCGAGCATCTTGCGCCGCAAGCTCGTCACATCGACGCCCAGGCTCTGTGCCTCCGCCGCGCCCAGGCTGAGCAAATCCATCGGTCGGCCCAACGGCCACAGCAGGATTCCACCCAGAATGATCGGCGTGGCCATCAGAACGTGCTCCCACGTCCGGTCCTCAAGCCCGCCCAGCAGCCAAAACAGGATCTGCGCGTTGCGTTCGTACGTCAGCGTGAAGTTCGACAACACATAACTGCTCACTGCGCCGAGCAGCGCGTTGAGCGCGATGCCCGCGAGCAGCAATCGCTCGGTGCTCGCGCCACGGCGCGCCAACCCGACGATCGCTCCCGTCGCCACGAGTGCCCCGAGAATGGAAAACGTGGGCAATACGAGAATCGATGCAGCCGACCACCCGAGCCCAATCGCCACCACCGCGCCGGCCGTGCCCCCGCTGCTCACACCCAGCAGTCCGGGACTCGCGAGGCTGTTGCGGAAGTACGCCTGCATCACCAACCCACTTGAGGCCAGGGCCGCACCGACCATCATGGCCACCAGCAGTCGCGGCAGCCGTATTTGCCAGATCACGACAGCCGCGAGGTCGTCACGCCGCCACAACCCGTCCCAAAGCTGGCGCGTCGTCAGCGGCAGGTCGCCCCACGCCAGCGAAGCGAAGGACCCGGCCGCCAACAGCAGCACCATCACCGGCAGCACCCAGCCTGTCGCGCGCGTCAACGGCATCAGCGAAACCTTTCCGGATGCAGCCCGCGCGCGATCGCCTCGTACGCCTCCACCCGAAGATGGGAGACGCAGCTCATCATGTAGGGAGCGATCAGAACGGCCCGGTTCTGTCGCACGGCCGGCATGAACGCGTACGGCGGCAGCTTCCGAAACGGCGCGAGCGCCGCCTCCAGGCTCTCACCGGCCACCACGACGTACTCGATGGGCCACGTGAGCATTTGCTCGTTCGGTGGCGCGGCGTGGCCAACGAGGCCGCCCAAGGTCGCCGCGAGGTTGATCGCTCCCGCGTGCTCACACTGATCCTGGAAGGTGGTCGCCCGGCCGGGAATCACACCATAGGTCGAAGGGGCGATCACGCGCTTCGGTTGCACCCCCGCCAGTCGGTCCGCCAGCGCCGCCACCCGCCGCTGGGTTTCCGCGATCACCTGCTCGGCCCGCGCGGGGCTGTCGCCGCCGAGTTCCGCGGCCAGCCGGCGAAGATTCGCGTAGGCATCCTCAAGGGTCGCGTAACGGTCAAAGGTCAGCACGCGCACACCGGCGCGGCGGACTTGTTCGATCAGTTCCGAGCGACTAAAATCCGTCGCGAGCAGCAGTGTCGGCCGATGCTTCAGCACCGTCTCGGCATCCCCCAAGGTGAGCTTCGGATACGCGCGGGCGGCCTCCGAAACGGCCGAAAACATCGGATCGTCTGACAAGTGGCTGAGCGCCGCAATCTGGTCGGGCGCGGCCACGGCCAGCAGCAACTCGTCGGTGCCGACCGTTTGGGACACGACACGGATCGGCTCGGCCGCCAGCGCCACCGTGCAGGCGAACAGCGCGCCGACGACCGCGACGATCGCCTGGCGCGTTCGGCGCGCCCGGCGGGTTCCGCGCCGGCGCGCGACAGGTGCCTCGAGTGCGCTGATCACGTTAGAAGTGCCATTCCACCTGCCCGTATACACCGAGCGGCAGGGACGGATAACCCAGAACCTCCTCGTACGCCTCGTCCAGCGCGTTTTCCACGCGGAGCTTGAGCCGCAGGTCCCGGGTGATGGCATAGCTGCCAAACAGGCGGACTGTCGTGAAATCCTCGATACGCTGCCCCGCTTCGATCCGGTCCGACACCACCCGCACGCCGGCCCCGGCGTTCCAGCGCTCGTTGGGCTCGTAGCGGACCTCGGCCTCGCCGACGTGCCGCGGCCGACGCGCCAGCCGGGTGTCGCCGGTTTCATCACGAGCCTCGAGGTACGTGTAGGTGAGCCGTGTCGTCACGCCCGTCACCGGGCGCAGCTGCCACGCCAGCTCGACACCTTCGGTGCGAGCCCGCGCGCGGTTGATGATCCGGCCCTCGAAGGTCGTGAAGTCCAGCGTCTCCCACTCGAAGAGATTGCGGAACCGATTGTGGAAGTACGTCGCCGAAACGCTGGACCGGCCCTCCCACATCTCGTGGTCGATTCCGACATCCCAGCCGCGGGACTTCTCCGCCTTCAGGTCCGGGTTTGGCAATTGCCCCCACGAGGGCACGCCGAAGCGATCGTCTGAACCAGGGGCGCTGAAGCCGGTGCCGTAGGTGGCACGCAGTTTGGTGTTCTGTCGCAGAATCCAGGATACACCAACGCGTCCGGTCGTGGCATTGCCAAACGATTCGTAATCATCGTGCCGCAAACCCGCGGTGAGGGTGACGTCGGGCCGCAGGCGCGCGGTGGCTGAAACGTATCCCGCAGCGATCTCGTCGCGCGTCTCCGCCCCCGCGATCAGGTAGCGCGAACGCTCGTAGTTCAGGCCCGCCACAATCTCCAGGTCATCCGTGGCCTGCCAGGTGTTCTGCCAGTCCGCGATGTCGCGCTCATTGCCCATGTGCGATGTCAGGAAGGTGTCGGCGTAATCGTAGTCGCGCTCATGGCGCGCCAGCGTGAGCCGCGTCCGCCAATTGGAGGTCAGCCGGCCGTCGGCGTACGCCGTCACGAGGAGCATGCCCGATTCGACGGACGACTCCTGCGGAAAGAACCGCGATCCGACTTCCGCAAAATCGCCCACGGTGCGCCGCAGGGTCACGCCGACCCGCCAAGGCTCGTTCACGCGAAACTCGGCGCGCCCCGCGTAGCTCCACTGGTCGTAGCCGTTCTTCGGCGCGTTGTTGTCCGTCTGATACCGGGCCACCGCCAGGCTGTAACTGACCGGCCCCTGTTCACCAGAGCCCTGCACGCCGGCCCCCCAAGTTCCAAACGAACCCGCCTGCACGGCGGCCAGGCCGTTGAGGGACCCGCGTCCATGAGTGGTCTGCATCAGGATCACGCCGCCCAAGGCCGAGCTGCCATACAGCGTGCTCTGCGGTCCTCGCAGCACCTCAAGCCGGTCGAGCCCAGCCAAGTCGGCGCCGCCGAGAAAGTTGGTGTAACTCGCCGCGCGATCACTCAGGCGCACGCCGTCCACGACAAACAACGTCTGGTGCGAAGACGCGCCACGCAGGAAGATCGAACTTTGGCCGCCCACCGGGCCAGTAGTCATGACGACGACACCCGGTTCACGGGCCAGGGCCTGGCGAAGATCCAGCACCTGGCTGGCCTTCAGTTCTTCCAACGGCACCAACGTCACCGCACTGGGCGTATACCGCGGATCCTGGGGCGAGCGGGTCGCCGAGATCACGTAATCCGGCAACGGTGTCGGTTCTTCGGCCGACGTTTGAGCACGCAGCGAAGAGGCCGCGGCCAGCGCGGCGAGCGAAAGGCGCCATCCAACCGGATGGACCAACAGGGAACGGGTCATGATATCTGCTTTCCTGGCGAGAGAAGCAGACCGGCCGGAGTCTCCCCCGAAATCGAACCCGCTCCCACGCTTCATTTTTGCGATGAAGGTTTCGCGGACGCCGCGCGCAAAGTTCACGGCGAACGCGTGAGAACCCCCGGGCAGATGTTCGGACTCCACACTCTCACGGACGCACCTTCACCGGTCAGGCAACCCTCCGATCTTGTGCCGGAGGCTCCTCTGCCGACGCCGACGCGCCCGCCGCCGCCCTCCTCGCCTTCGCCGTCAGGAGATCTGACAACTGGTTTTGCCCGAGCGGCTTCCGCCACCCGGTGGGAGTTTGGACTCATGTGTTACCGCAGCGCAACTGTGGCCGGTTTACACGGCCTTCCCTGCTGGCGGGGATGAACAAAGAACGCGACACTGTGCGCCGCCCCTCCGCCGCCGCGCAATCTCGTTTCCTCAGCATCCCTTGCCAAAGATCTGCCGGTAATGGTTCATATCAACATATCTTGATTTGAAGATATGTTGCTTGCAAGGCACGTTCAGGCCCTCACGTTACCGGCATGTCCTCTCCCGCCACCTCGGTTGATCGCGCGGCTGCCTTCCGCGCCCTCTTCGACGAACGTATCGTGATCCTCGATGGTGCGATGGGCTCGATGATCCAGACCTACAACCTCACCGAGGCGGAATTTCGTGGGTCCGCGTTCGCGCTCCACGGTCACGATCTGCGGGGCAACAACGACCTGCTCAGCCTGACCCGGCCGGACGTGATTGAGGAGATCCACGCCCGCTACTTCAACGCGGGGGCGGACATCGTCGAAACGAACACCTTCAGTTCCACGACCATCGCGCAGTCCGACTACCAGCTGGATGCCGACGTGGTGGAGCAGCTGAACCGCGCCGCCGTCGGCTGCGCTCGCCGGGCCGCCGAGCGCGTGGAAGCCGCCCACCCGGGCCGCCTTTGTTTCGTCGCCGGAGCGATCGGACCGCTGAATCGGACGCTTTCCCTCTCACCGGATGTGAACCGCCCGGACTACCGCGCCGTCACCTGGAACGAAGTCGTGACTGCCTACCGTCACCAGATCCGCACCCTCGTGCAGGCGGGCGTCGACGCACTGTTGGTTGAAACAATCTTCGATACCCTCAACTCCAAGGCCGCGCTCTTCGCGATTGAGGAGGTTTTCGAAGAAACCGGCCAGCGGCTGCCGGTGATGATCAGTGTCACCATCACCGATGCGTCCGGGCGCACGTTGTCCGGCCAGACGATCGCCGCCTTCTACCATTCGATCCGGCACGCCCGCCCGTTTTCCGTCGGCATCAATTGCGCCCTCGGGGCCCGCGAAATGCGCCCGTACCTCGAGGAACTCTCGGGTCTGGCGGAGTGCCGCGTCACCTGCTACCCGAACGCCGGTCTGCCGAATGCGTTTGGTGGATACGACGAGACGCCCGAACACATGGCGCGCGACCTCCGCGACTTCGCCGAGCAGGGCTGGGTCAACCTCGTGGGTGGTTGCTGCGGTTCCACCCCGGAACACATCGCCGCGATTGCCGCCGCCGCTCGCGGGCTCAAGCCGCGGCCGATCCCGGCCGCGGCTGGCGGTCTGCGCCTGAGCGGCCTCGAACCTCTCGTCGCCTAACCTTCGACCAGCTCCCGTCCTTTTTTGCGCATGCGCACCGCGTCCACTTTCCTCGTCATCGGGGAACGCACCAACATCACCGGCTCGCCCAAGTTCGCCAAGGCCCTGAAGGCCGGCGACTGGGACGCGTGCCTCGCCATCGCCCGCCAGCAGGTCGAAAGCGGCGCCAACATCATCGACATCAACGTCGACGAGGCGCTGATCGACGGCGAAGCGACGATGGTGAAGTTCCTCAACCTGATCGCGGCCGAGCCGGAGATCGCCCGCGTGCCGGTCATGCTCGATTCGTCGAAGTGGTCCGTGCTCGAGGCCGGACTGCAGTGCCTGCAGGGCAAGGGCATCGTCAACTCGATTTCCCTGAAGGATGGCGAAGCGGAGTTCCTGCGCCGCGCCCGGCTGTTGAGGCGCTACGGCGCCGCCGCGGTGGTCATGGCCTTCGACGAACAAGGCCAGGCGGCCACGCGGGACGAGAAGGTGCGCATCTGCACCCGCGCCTACCGGCTGCTGACCGAGCAGGCCGGCTTCCCGCCGGACGACATCATCTTCGATCCCAACATTCTGACTGTCGCCACCGGTATTGAAGAACACAATACCTACGCCGTCGACTTCTTCGAGGCCACCCGGATCATCAAGGAAACGCTGCCCGGCGCCCGCGTTTCCGGCGGCGTGTCGAACGTCTCGTTCTCGTTCCGCGGCAACAATCCGGTGCGCGAGGCGATGCACACGGTTTTCCTCTACCACGCGATCCGCGCCGGGCTCGACATGGCGATCGTCAACGCCGGCATGCTCGGCGTCTACGAGGAGATCGAGCCGGTCCTGCGGGAGCACGTGGAGGATGTCCTGCTCAATCGGCGACCCGACGCCACTGAGCGCCTGATCCGACTCGCCGACGAGTTGAAGGAAAAGGCCGCCGCCAGCGCGGGCGGCGGCAAGACTGCGGCCGCCGATGTCGACGCGTGGCGCCAACAGACAGTCGAGGAACGCCTGAAGCACGCCCTCGTCAAGGGCATCGACACCCACGTGGATGCCGACACCGAGGAAGCGCGACAGAAGTATCCACGGCCTCTCGACATCATCGAGGGTCCGTTGATGGACGGCATGCGCGTCGTCGGCGACCTGTTTGGCGCCGGCAAAATGTTTCTGCCGCAGGTGGTGAAGTCCGCCCGCGTGATGAAGAAGGCGGTGGCGTACCTGACTCCGTTCATGGAGGAGGAAAAACGCCAGGCCGCGGCGGCCGGGCGCGCCACCCGCTCGCAGGGCCGCTTCGTCGTCGCGACCGTCAAGGGCGACGTGCACGACATCGGCAAGAACATCGTGGGCGTCGTGCTGGCTTGTAACAATTACGAGGTCATCGACCTCGGCGTGATGGTGCCGGCGGAAAAGATCCTCGCCGAAGCGCGCCGCATCGGCGCCGATGTGATCGGGCTTTCCGGCCTGATCACGCCTTCGCTCGACGAGATGGTGCACGTCGCCAAGGAAATGGCGCGACAAGGCTTCAATGTTCCCCTGCTCATCGGCGGAGCCACGACCAGTCCGGCCCACACCGCGGTCAAGATCGCGCCGGAATACGAGCCCGGAGTTGTGCACGTGCTCGACGCGTCGCGGGTGGTCAATGTCGTGAGCGCGCTGCTGTCACCCGAGCAGAAGCCAGCGTACCTCGCCGAAACGCGCGAGCGGCAGCAACGGCAACGCGACGAGTTCGCCGCCCGCCGCGCGCGCAAACCGCTGCTCTCGCTCACCACGGCGCGGGAACGGGCGCCGCGTTTCGATTGGGCAGCGATCGACATTCCCCGACCGGAGTTTCTCGGTGTCCGGGAATTCACCGATGTCGATCTCGCGGACATCGTGCCCTTCATCGACTGGGGACCCTTCTTCAGCGCATGGGAGCTGCACGGCCGTTATCCGGACATCCTGCAGGATCCGGTCGTCGGCACCGAAGCCACCAAGCTGTTCCAGGACGCCCAGGCGCTGCTCCAGCGCATCGTTTCGGAGAAGCGTTTCCGACCGAAGGCGATCCTGTCCTACCATCCGGCGAACTCCGTCGGCGATTCGGTCGAGGTCTATGCCGACGAAGCGCGTAGCTCCGTGGCGGATACGTTTCATTTCCTGCGCCAGCAGCTGGAAAAACCCGCCAATCAGTTCAACCACTGCCTCGCGGACTACATTGCGCCCCGCGAGAGCGGCCGCCTCGACTATCTGGGCGCGTTTGCCGTCACGGCCGGGCCGGAGGTCGAGACCTTCGCCGCCAGCTTCCGCTCCGCGGGTGACGACTACTCGGCCATCATGGTGCAGGCGCTGGGCGACCGGATCGCCGAGGCGATGGCAGAGTACTTCCACAAGCAGGCGCGCGACTACGCCAGCTTCGGCCGCGCCGAGCAGCTCTCAATGGCGGAGATTATCCGCGAAAAGTACCGCGGCATCCGACCAGCCCCCGGGTATCCAGCTTGTCCTGACCACACGCAGAAGCCGCAGCTTTGGCGGCTGATGCCGGTGCAGGCGGTCACGGGGATTCAGCTGACCGAAAGCTGCGCCATGCACCCCGCCAGCAGCGTCAGCGGCTTCTACTTCCACCACCCGGAGTCCAAGTACTTCGCCGTAGGCAAAGTCGGGATGGATCAGGTGGAGGATTACTCAGACCGCTCCGGCCGTTCTCGCGCCGAGGTGGAACGCTGGCTCGCGCCCTACCTGGACTACGAGACGAGTTAAGGTCCGCCCGGGATGGCGGAAGTTGCCAACCCGGGAGCAGCGAGGATGCTGGGGCGATGTCCGGTCGCCCCGCTCCGCACCTTTCCGAACTCGCCGCCCTGGGCGCGGCGCTGGAATGGGATGCGCAACAGCGGGAGCAGACACGTGGCGAACTGGACCGGGAAATCGCGTCAGCGGTGCACGCGGCCGGCCCCGATCCCGTCGCTGCCGGCCGCGTCTGGCTGCAGGCGGTCAGCGCCCGCGAACCGGATCTCGCCGCGCGGCGCCAGCGGATCGACTCGGCCTTCGCCTGGAGTACCGGGCTGAGCGCGGTCTTGGGAGCGTTGGCCGGCTGGCTGGCGACGCCGGGTGTGTTCTACTACGACGGCACTCACCGCGTAAACGTGCTGCTCGTGCTGGCGGTGCTGGTGGTGGTGCCCGCCCTGTTCCTGCTCGCGTTTCTGTTTGCCGCCCTTCCACCGCGAGCGCTCGGCTGGTTGCCCGGTGCCGGATGGGTCGAGCTGGCGGCCCGCGGCCTCAGCCCGGGGCGGTGGGCACTCGCCCTCGCCCGCTGGCTGCCATCCGAATGGCGCGACACGTGGGCGTGGTGGCGCGGGCGGATGACGGCGCAGCGCGCCCTCTACGGCGGCGTGCAAAAATGGATGCTGCTGCGGGCCTCGCAGTGGTTCGCGTTGGGTTACCAATCCGCTGCCATCATCACCGCGACGGCACTCGTCGTCTTTACGGACCTGGCGTTTGGCTGGAGCACCACCCTCACCACTGGCGACCCGCGGCGCGACGCCGAGCGGGTGCAGAGCGTCACCTCAACGCTGTCGAGTCCGTGGTCCGGCTGGGTTCCGGCCGCGTCGCCGGCGCTCGAGCTGATCGAGAGCTCGCGTTATTTCCGGGCGGCGCCGGCGCAGCTGGAACCCGCGCGCGCCGCGCGGCTGGGTGGTTGGTGGCGGTTCGTGATTCTCACCATCATCGTTTACGGCTGGTGGCCCCGCGTGCTGACGACCGCGTTCGCCCAGGCTCGGCTGCAGACACACCTGCGGAACGCCTGGGCGGCGACGCCCGGCTTGGCGGCGGTGTTGCGCCGCGCCCGCGCCGCCCATCTGCAGACCAATGCGGAGACACCGGAGCTGGCGCAAAAGAGCAGCCCACCGGCGCTCGCGGACCGTGGAGCGGTCGCTGTCCAGGCGCCGGTATTCGCCGTGATCAATTGGTCATCCTGTCCGGTGAGCGACCAAGTCGTGAAGGCGCGTTGGCACGTCCCAGGCGTGCACCACGCCGGTGGTGCCTCCACCCTGGAGGCCGATCGCGCGACGATCGATACAATCAACTCCCAGAAACGCGACGAAGGCGATGTGCTCGTATTGGTGAAAGCCTGGGAACCGCCCCTGCTGGAATTTGCCGATTACATCCGGGCGTTGCGCTCCGCGCTCGGCCCGGCACGCCTGATCCGCGTCACGCCGGTTGCGCTGGATGAGCACGAACAGCCTTGCGCGGCGTCGTCGCCGCAGCGGGACGTCTGGCAGCGGCAACTCCAACGGATCGGAGATCCATGGCTGCAGGTCGTGTCGTGGAATGAGGAGGACGCCACATGAGTGAACCGGTCTTTGCCGTCGTTGGACACCCCAACAAGGGCAAGTCCAGCCTGGTGGCGACGCTGGCGCGCGATCCGTCAGTCGCGATCGCTCCGGACCCGGGCACGACGACCCTGGCTCGCGACTACCCGATGCGGCTTGGCGGCACGGTGTTGTATCGGCTGGTGGATACACCCGGGTTCCAGCGCGCCCGGGCCGCGCTGGACTGGATGCGGCGACATGAGGGCGACGCCGCGTCCCGCCCGGCGGTCGTCGCCCGCTTCGTGCGGGAGCATGAGCGCACCGATCAGTTTCCGGATGAGTGTGAACTGCTGCGCCCGATCGTCGCGGGTGCCGGCATCATCTACGTGGTCGACGGCGCGGCGCCGTATGGACCGGAGTATGACGCAGAGATGGAGATCCTCCGCTGGACGGGTCGCCCCAGCATGGCGGTGATCAATCCCATCGGCCACCCGCGTCACGTGGACGCGTGGAAGCTCGCGCTGGAGCAGTTCTTCCGGGCCGTGCGCGTCCTGGATGTGTTGCAGGCCCGCTTTGAACAGCAGGTCGAGTTGCTGCGTTTGTTCGGACACCTGCAGGAAAACTGGCGGGAGCCGCTGGAGCGCGCGGCAGACGCTCTGGTGGATTTTCGACGCACCCAGCGCGAGGAAGCCGCGCGAGTAATTGCCGGTTTGATCGGGCGCGTGCTGCAGCATCAGGAAACCCGCGACCTGCGTCCGGGCGAGGAGGCGAATCGCTACGAACCGGAGCTGCGGGAACGCTACAACGCCCACCTGCGGCAATTTGAACGTGAGGCACGGGCCGAGGTGGAGCGGCTTTACGGATACGAGGTCCTGCCCCGTCAGGAGCCGGAGTTTGAGTTGCTCGAGCTGGACCTGCTCGCGCAGGAGAGCTGGGTCGCGTTCGGTCTGAAACGCCGGGATCTCGTCGCCGCCGGCGCGGTGAGCGGCGCGCTGGCCGGAGGGCTGATCGACGCGGGTTTGCTCGGCTCCTCCTTCCTTGCCGGCACGGCCATTGGCGGAGTCGTCGGCGGCGCGTTGGGCTGGTTTTCGACCGACAAGCTGGCCGAACTGAAGGTGCTGCACCAGCCGCTCGGCGGAGAGCGCGCGCGATTTGGCCCCAGCAAGAACCTGCAACTGCCGTTCGTGCTGTTGGGGCGCGCCCGATTGCACCACACCCTGATCGCCGGCCGGACCCACGCGCAACAGGGGCCGCTCGTGGTCGCGGACGTGGGCGCGATGCACCAACTCGACGATCGGACCAAACGCACGCTCGCGCAGCATTTCCAGCGGCTCCGGCGGGCCAGTCCGGGCTCCGAGGCCCACGAAACGGCTCAAGTTCTCCTCGCCGAGGCGATCAGCCAGTTGCTCGAGACGGCTTCAGCGCCGTACGCGCAACTGGATCCGTGACCCATTCGCCCCGACGGCATCGGCGACTCGCGCGGCCCCCAGCTGTAGTCGGAAGTCTCTGACCGGCGCCCCCCGGAGACTCACAACTCCTCCGTTTTCGGCGCTTTCCGAAACCGCCGCTCGCCCTCCATCCGCGAACCGAACCCCCGCGGAGGTGTCGGGAGCAGGGTCATGAACACCCGTTCCTATTGGATCGATACCGGCACGCTGCCGCGTTTTCCCCGCCTGGAACGGGACCTCGACGTTGATGTGGCCATCGTCGGGGGTGGCATAACCGGGATCACGGCCGCCTATCTCTTCAAGCGGGCGGGGCGCAGTGTGGCGCTGTTGGAGCGCCGGAGTTGTGCCGAGATGGATACCGGGCACACGACCGCCCACCTGACCGCAGTCACCGACCTGAACCTGCGCTCACTCGTCCTGCGCTACGGTCGCGGTGGGGCGCGCGCGGTTTGGGACGCCGGCAGCGCGGCGATCGACCAGATTTGCCGGATCATCCGGGCAGAATCGATCGATTGCGACTTCCGGCATGTGCCGAACTACCTGCACGCCCCGCTGGGCGAGGACAGTGACCACAAGACGCGGGAATTCGAGGAAGAGGCGCGCTTCGCGGCCGAGCTGGAGATACCGGCGCAGTACCGCGAGCGGGTGCCGTTCTTTAACCGCCCGGGCGTCGAGTTTTCCCAACAGGCGCTGTTTCACCCCCGTCGTTACCTCGCCGGCCTTCTGGAGCGCATCCCGGGCAGCGGCAGCCACGTGTTCGAGAACAGTGAGGTCGACGGTTTCGACGACGACCCCCTCGCCGTGCGCGTGGGCGCGCACCGGGTGCGCTGCAACCACCTTGTTCTCGCCACGCATACGCCGCTCCAGGGTTTGTCGAGCACGGCGGGCGCGATGGCATTCCAGACCAAGCTGTCATGGTACAGCACCTACGCCATTGGCGCGCGGGTGCCGGGCGGCCTGCTCCCGGAAGCCTCCTACTACGACACGAGCAACCCGTACTACTATCTGCGGATCGACCGCCGACGCGGGCATGACTACGTCATTTTCGGCGGCGAGGATCACAAGACCGGTCAGGAAACGGATACGCGCGAACGTTACACGCGGCTCGAGGCGATGCTGCGGCGTTTTATCCCGCAGGCGGAGGTGGATCATCGCTGGTCCGGGCAGGTCATCGAGACCAACGACGGACTGCCGTTCATCGGCGCAACGGATGAACACCAGTTCATCGCCACCGGGTTTGCCGGGAACGGGATGACGTTCGGCACAATCGGCGCGATCATGGCCGTGGACGCCGCGTTCGGGCGCAAGAACCCTTGGGCCAAACTCTTTGATCCCGGCCGGAAGAAGCTGCTCGGCGGCACCTGGGATTACTTCGCGGAGAACAAGGATTACCCGTATCACCTGCTCCGCGACCGCCTCGCCCGGGGCGAACCCGGCGGCCTGGACTCCCTCGCACCGGGCGAAGGACGGCTGCTGCAGCTCGATGGGCGCAAGGTGGCCGCCTACCGCCGTCCGACCGGCGAGGTGACGCTCTGCTCGCCGGTGTGCCCGCACCTCCAGTGTATCGTCAACTGGAATACAGCTGAGCACACGTGGGACTGCCCG
Source organism: Verrucomicrobiota bacterium (assembly GCA_023386835.1). Classification (GTDB taxonomy): domain Bacteria; phylum Verrucomicrobiota; class Verrucomicrobiia; order Opitutales; family Opitutaceae; genus Actomonas. Next base: position 9,996 of record JAEWIY010000223.1, on the reverse strand, counting down.
TGCCACGGATCCCGGTTCAAACCCGAGGGCGAAGTCATCTCGGGTCCGGCGGAACGGTCACTGGAGAAGATCGAGCGCCCACTCGCCTCCCGGCCTTCGTAGGGGGAAACAGGGTACGTTTCAGCGCGCGGAGGCGCTCGCCATTTTCGGGAGCGCAAAAGCCACATACGCATCACCGCTGCGGGTGCCCATCTTGCCGCCGCCGCAGGCGATGACCACGTACTGCCGTCCGTCGACCTTGTACGTCGCGGGCGTGGCGTAGCCGCCCGCGGGCAACGGCGCTCTCCACAGTTCGCGTCCCGTCTGCCGGTCAAACGCCCGGATCAACTCGTCACGCGTCGCGGCAATGAAGAGGACCCCGCCGGCCGTGATGACCGGGCCGCCATAGTTCTCCACGCCCGTCGGCGGCAACCCCCGCTGGCGCAGCGCCGGGACTTCACCCAACGCCACCTTCCAGAGGTACTCACCCGTGTTCAGATCGATTGCGTTTAGGGTTCCCCACGGGGGCCGAACGGCTGGATAACCTTCGGGGTCGAGCCAGCGATTGTATCCGGTATGCGTGAACAGCGGCGCGCGGCGCGTCGTGGAGGTCGCTTCGTCCGTGTGTCCGGGCCGTCCGTCCTCCTTCGCCTTTTCGGCGCCGAGCAGAAACGCAATCACGGCATCGTGCTGGCGGGTGCTGAGAAAACTGAACGCCGGCATGACGCCCCGACCCTGTTGCAGGATCGTCTGAACCTCGGCCGCGCTCAACCGGTCCTTCAATCCCAGGAGCGACGGGATGCCATGCGCCGGATTTCCCGCCCGATCGAGGCCGTGACAGCCGGTGCAATTCTGCAGGTAGACTTCCTCGCCGGCCGAGCCACCCCGACCCGCATCCACCAGCGTCAGCACCCACGGCATCTCGTTCGCATTCACATAAAGGATACCGTCTGGATCCACCGCCGCCCCGCCCCACTCCGCGCCACCATCAAAACCAGGGAAGATGATCGTGCCTTCGCGGCTGGGTGGCGCGAATTGCGTGTGCGGACGCAACCGGGAGAAACGCTCGAGCACCGCCCGGTGCGACTCCGGGCTGATGTCGGTGATCTCCGCCGCCGTGAAGAGTTGTCGCGCGAAGGGTGCCGGTTTGGTCGGCAAGGGCTGCGTGAGGGACGCCCGTTCCCCCGGCATGTCGGAACTGGGCACCGGCACCTCTTCGATCGGGAACAACGGTTCCCCCGTTTCGCGGTGAAACACGAACACGTGGCCCGACTTCGTCACCTGTGCGACCGCCGGCACCTCGCGTCCGTCCCGTCGCACGGTGACCAAGTTCGGCGGAGCCGGCAGATCGCGGTCCCACAGGTCGTGCCGGACAAACTGATAGTGCCAGACGCGCCGTCCAGTGGTCGCGTCCAGCGCGAGCAAACAGTTCGCGTACAGGTTGTCCCCCAGCCGATCCCCGCCCCAAAAATCGAAAGCCGCCGAACCGGTGGGACAGAACACCAGTCCCCGCTCGAGGTCGACAGCCAGACCCGTCCAGACATTGGCACCGCCGACGCGCTGCCACGCATCCTCAGGCCACGTTTCATGTCCCGGTTCGCCCGGCTGGGGAATGGTGTGAAACCGCCAGGCCAGCTCACCGGTCCGCACGTTATACGCCCGGATGTGTCCGGGCGCCGCCGGCGCCGGGCCTTCACCCGCCCGCATCGGCATGATGATCACGTCACCGTAGACCACCCCGGGGCTGGTCGCGATGACCGAGAGCCCCTGCAGGTCGCGCCCCAGGTTCTCACGTAAATCCACCCGGCCCTCGTGGCCAAAGGAACGGATAAGCTGGCCAGTCGCGGGATCGACCGCGTGCAGGTAGGCACCTGCTCCATACAACAGCCGGGCCTCGTCGCCATCACGCCAATACGCCACGCCCCGGCTGACGCCGGCGCTGGCGGCATCGTCGGGATTGTCAAAGGGATCAAAACGCCAGCGTTCCTGCCCGGTCGCCGCATCGAGCGCCACGAGCTTGAGCTGCGGGGAAACGCCGTAGAGTACGCCGTCGATGATCAGCGGATTGCACTGGATCTGCGTCTTGTCGGCACGGGCGTCCCCCGCGTGCCAGGTCCAGGCGACTTCCAGTTGGTGCACGTTTTCCGTCGTGATCTGGTTGAGCGGCGAAAACTGCGTCCCACCAGCGTCACCCAGATAGACCGGCCAATCAGCCGAAGCCGCGCCGAGCCGGAGAGTCGCGAAGCCAGCGAAGAGCGCCAGGGTGGCGCGCACGGGGGAAAGCATCCGGCGCAGTGTGCGGGCCACCGACACGCTGCCAAGCCCTCGTGCGAAGCAGGATTGCGCCGCGGCCGGAAACGCCTAGCTCGTCCCCGTGCGCCTCGCCCTACTCGCCGCCTGCGTCCTCCTGCTCACCAGCTGCGCGTCCTTCAACACCTACGTCGAGCCGCGTGCCGACTTGGCCGGCGTGCAGCGCTTCTGGGTCGAGCGCAACCTGGCCGACAACCGTGCCGTCGGGGTGAAGCTGGTCCGCGCACTGCAAGCCCACGGCCGCGAGGCGGAGCTCGGTCCCCTGACCATGATGCCGCGCGAAGTGCAGGCGATCCTGTCGTTTCGCGATCATTGGACGTGGGACTTCGGCGACAAGTTGACCGGCCTGGAGGTCGAGGTGCGCGATCCGCGCGGGCGACGGCTGCTGGCCCGCGCGCGATTTGAAGGCCCGTTGGCGCTCCATCTGAACGAATTCGATGTGATTGATCGGGTGATTCGAGACCTGCTCGCGGCGCGCGCGACAGAAACCCCCGCTGCTCCGGCTGAGCTGCCGGCGGCCCCGGCGGAAGGTGCCTAACCCGCCATAAGGGCGGCGCTTGGGGCCCTACTAAGCCGCATCAAGCCCACTTAAACCCGCCCGCACCGACCCACCCAAACTCGGCCTCCGGTTGCCAGAGGCGACCTCTGCCAGACAGTGGGAGGATGCACTTGTTTGATCGAATTCGGGCCGGGGCGACGCCGCTGGCGGTGGCGTTGCTGCTGATGCCGGGCGCGGCAATCGCGCAAACTTCCGCGACCGCCTCACTTTCCACCATGGCTGAAAATCCTCTGCTCGCGCCGGAAAAGCCGCCGTACGACTACCCCGCTTTCGACCAGATCACCGACGAACATTGGGCACCGGCCTTCGAGGCGGCGATGGAAGAGGAAAACCGCGAGGTGGAGGCAATCGCACGCAATCCGGCGCCGCCCACCTTCGCCAACACCGCGGTCGCGTACGAGCGCACGGGCCGAACGCTGTCACGGATCGTGCGGGTGTTTAACAACCTGACCTCAACCGATACCAATCCGGCCCGGCAGCAGCTCGAGAAGGAACTGGCCGGTCGGCTGGCCGCGCATCAGGACGGGATCCTGCTCAACGAGGATCTCTTCGCGCGTATCGACGCGGTGTATCAGGAACGGGAACACCTCGACCTCGACGCGGAGTCGCGCCGCCTCATAGAGCGGATGCACGAGCAGTTCGTGCGGGCGGGCGCCCGGCTCGGCTCGGCCGAGAAGGAGAAGCTGCGTCAGCTCAACGCGGAGATCGCGACGCTGCAGACCACCTTCAGCCAAAACGTGCTGAAGGAAGTGAACGCCTCCGCGGTCCTCGTGGAAGATCGCGCCGAACTCGCCGGTCTGCCTGAAGCCATGATCGCCGCGGCGGCCAAGGCGGCGACCTCCGCCGGCCATCCGGAAGGCACGTACCTGTTGCGCCTGCAGAACACCACCGGCCAGCCGTTGCTCGCGCAGCTGGAGAATCGCGCGCTGCGCGAAAAGATCTACCGCGCCTCGCTCGCGCGCGGCAGCCGCGGCGGCGAATGGGATAACCGCGAGCTGGTCTCGCGCATGGCCCGCCTCCGCGCGGAACGTGCACAGCTGCTCGGCTTCGAGAACCACGCCGCGTTCGTGCTCGCCGACCAGACGGCCGGCAGCATCTCCGCGGTCGAGCAACTTTTGACGAAGCTCGCCACGCCGGCCGTGGCCAATGCGAAGGCCGAGGCGGCCGAACTGCAGGCGCTGATTGATCGTGAAGGCGGTGGCTTCCAACTCGCCCCGTGGGACTGGGAATACTACGCGGAAAAACTGCGGAAGGAGCGCTACGCCTACGATGAGTCGACGCTCAAGCCGTACTTCGAACTCGACCGTGTCCTCCAGGACGGCGTCTTCTACAGCGCCCGCGAGCTGTTCGGCCTGACCTTCAAGGAGCGCAAGGATCTTCCGGTCTATCACCCCGACGTCCGCGTCTGGGAGGTGTTCGAGGCCGACGGCAGCTCGGTCGCGTTCTTCGTCGGCGACTTTTATGCGCGGCCGTCCAAGCGCGGGGGAGCGTGGATGAACGCCTACCGCACCCAGTCGACGCTGCTCGGCACGAAGCCGGTCGTCGGCAACCAGCTGAACGTCGCCAAGCCGGCGGAAGGCGAACCGACCCTGCTGACCTACAACGAGGCCCGCACGCTCTTCCACGAGTTTGGGCACGCGCTGCACGGCATGCTCTCCGATGTGAACTATCCGCGGTTCAGCGGCACCGCCGTCCCGCGCGACTTCGTGGAGTTCCCCTCCACGTTGTATGAGATGTGGGTCAGCTGGACGCCGGTGCTGCGCAACTTCGCGCGCCACTACGAAACCGGCGAGCCGATCCCGCCGGAGCTGGTCGAGAAGGTGATCGCGGCCGAGAAATTCAACCAGGGTTTCGCGACCACCGAGTACCTCGCCGCCGCGCTGCTTGACCAAGCCTGGCATCAGCTGAAGCCGGAGGAAGTGCCGGCGCCCGAAGCGGTGATGGCGTTTGAGGCGGCCGCCCTGCAGAAGGCTGGGATCGCGCTCGACACCGTCCCGCCGCGTTACCGCAGCCCGTACTTCTCGCACGTCTTCGCGGGCGGGTATTCGTCGGGTTATTACGCCTACATCTGGTCCGAGGTTCTCGATGCGGACGCTTCGGTCTGGTTCAAACAACAGGGCGGCCTCAGCCGCGAAGCCGGCGAGCATTACCGTCGACACATCCTGTCGCGCGGCGGCAGCGCCCGGCCGATGGAGCTCTACCGCGCCTTCCGCGGCGGTGACCCGGAGATCCAGCCCTTGCTGGAGCGCCGCGGGCTCGCCCCGAAGTCCGACGAGTCCTGAGCGAGTGTTGTTTTCCCGGGTGTGCCGTTGACCGCGGTGCGCCCGGACGCCCGCAGCCGATTGACTTCCCGGCTGCGGACGCGTGATCTGGTGAGGCGGTCACCCCGCCTTCATGAGTCTCCTCCGTCGCCTGAGCTGGATCCTAGGCTTGGCGCTGCTGGCCTTGGTCGCGGCGCTGTGGCTCGCCAAACGAGAAAGCGATGCCGCCGTGGAGCGGCTGCGCACCGCGCAACGCGAGCAACGCGCCGACGCCTTTACGCGCGCGATCCAGCTTCAGGGCAAAGGGCTGGAGACGCTCGTCTCCAGTTACTCATGGTGGCAGGAGATGGTGCAGTTCGTCGCCAACCCAGATCCCAAATGGGCCAGCAACAATTGCGACAACATGGTCGGCTCACCCAACGGCGGTGACGCGATCTGGGTGCTCACGACCGACTTTCAACTGCTGCACAGCATCAATGCCGACTACGGCAAACCACCGCTCCCTTTTCAGGACTCGGCGGTGCTGAAAAAGCACATCGGCAAGCTGTACCAGTTCGGTTTCTTCGCGCGCATCGACAACCAGGTTTGGCAGATCTTCGGTGCGGCCATCCAGGATCCAAATTTCTGGCGGCACGAGACGCCGGTAGTCGGTTATCTGCTCCTGGGGAAACGTTGGGATGACGCTTGGCTGGCCGTGCTGGCCGCCACCAGCCAGGCGCCCCTGCGCATCGTGCCGGGTGACCGCTGGCCGGAGGCCGGCTCGCGCGAATTTGTGCAGGCGTTGCGCGGCTTGGGCGATGAACCCGTGGCGGCGATCGTGGGGACCGTCAACACCGGCGCAGTCGACGACGTGCAACAGGAACTGCGTAGCCAGTTTCTCACGACGATCCTCGGCGTCGCAGTCTTCCTCGCCGTCGCGGCGGTGCTCCTTTCCACGCTGGTGCTGCAACCGATCGACCAGATCCAACGCAGCCTCGAATCGCGCAATCCCCAACCCATCGCGGAGCTGCTCCACACGCGCACGCCTCTGGGGCACATCGCCCGCCTGCTCGCCACGCAATTCCGCCAGGGCCGGATGCTTCAGGACGAAATCAGGCGACACTTGGAGACGTCACGCCAAGCCGCGGACGAGGATCCGGAATCCTTGCGACTGCGCCTGGCGAGCGACCTGCACGATGGACCGCTGCAGTCCCTGTACGCGGCCGGGCTGAAGATCAGCGTCCTGCAGAGCCGCATCAATGCCGGGCAGGTCGCATCAGCCGCGGACCTCGAATCGGTGCGGGCGATTCTCGGCGAATGCACCGTCAACTTGCGCAGCCTGCTCTTCGACCTTGAGCCGGAAGGTCTGCGCGACCACGAGCTGGAAACGGCGCTGGAGCGGCTGGAACGTTACGTGAACTCCTTGGGCACCCGGTTCCACCTGCAAATTGAGGAGCACGCCCTCGACGGCCTGAGCCGCCAGCCGCAGTTGCACCTTTTCTACATCTGCCGGGAACTGGCGAGTAATGCCGCCCGCCACGCCCGCCCGAAGGATGCGCATCTGTCGTTCGAACGGCAGCCCGGTTTCCTCCGCGTCGAATGGTCCAACGACGGCGTGCTCGCCCCGATGGAGCCCGTCAAGGTGGGCAACGGGCTTCGGAACATCGATCAACGCGTCAAGGCGCTCGACGGTACCTGGCAGTATCAGCTCGATGAGGACGGCTGGCGCGTGATGATCGAGCTGCCCTACACCAGCCTCATCACTCCGCTGGTGCTGACGGATACGGCCGAAAGCCCCTGACGGCAGCCGGGGACGCCGGCTGCCGAAGCGATCGTTGCGGGTCTCAGCGCGCGGCGGCCGACACCGGCTGGAGCCGCAGCAGGGCGATGTCGTGAGACTCGACCCGCTGCGTAAACGGCCGATCCGTGTTTCCGACGGAGCGTCCGGCCCAGAGGTCGCGGATCTCGTACGTGCCATGGAGGAACCAGTGAAAGTAGTTCCAATCGACGGTGAGTTCCTTCGCCTCGCCGGCCGTATTGAGCACCGCCACCGCCCACTCCTGGTTCTCCAGTTCGCGGACCCAGATCTCGAGGTTCTTCCCGGGCTCGGCGAGCACGCGGTAGCCCTGCTTGCCCAGCGGATCCTGGTTGATGGCGAGCAGTTCGCGGTGCGTGAGCAGCGTGCGGATGTCCTCAGACATGGACCGCACGTCGTTGCCGGCCATCAGCGGAGCCGCGAGGATGCACCACAACCCGAAATGCGCGCGAGATTCGGCAAACGTCAGACCCGCGCTGCCCACCTCGAGCATGTCGGGATCGTTCCAGTGCCCCGGCCCGGCATACTTCGCGATCCCATCGGGCCCCATCGACGACTGCACGAGCTCGTATTGCAGGTCGAGGATCCGCTTCCAACCCATCTCCCATCCCTTGCGGCCATCGTAGGAATCATAGATGTCGCCCGTGGTCCGCCACAGATGGCCGACGTCCTGCGCCCACTCCCACGGCTTGGCGGTGCCCCATTCACAGATGCTGAACACGACCGGCCGGCCTGCCGCGTACAACGCGTCGCGCATCCGCTTGTAGGCATCCTGCGCATTCGCCGTCTCGGTGTAGCACCAGTCGTACTTCAAGTAGTCGACTCCCCATGACGCGAACAGGCGCGCGTCCTGGAACTCATGGCCCCAGCTGCCCGGATATCCGCCGCACGTCTTCTTGCCGGCGCAGCCGTAGATTCCGAATTTGAAGCCGTGGCGGTGCAGCCAGTCTCCGAGCGCCTTCATCCCACTGGGAAATTTCTCGGGATCGGGCACGAGGGTGCCGTCGGCGTCGCGCTCCTTCAGTGACCACGTGTCATCAATGACGATGTAGACATAACCGGCATCGCGCATGCCGTTTTGGATCATCGCCTCGGCGGTCTCGCGGACGACCTGCTCGCTGACGTTTCCGTGAAACGTATTCCAGCTGTTCCAGCCGAGTGGAGGCGTCTGAGCCAGCCCGGGAAACTTCTGCGCGGGAGAGGTCGCCGCGCAGCCACAGAGGAGAAGCGAAAGCAGGAGTTTCTTCATGGGAGAACAGGAGGCCGCGTGAACCGGCGGCCGTTTCAAACGAAGCAGGGTCCCACCCGCCGAAGTCAACGACCCGGAATGATGATCCTTTGTCCGGCGCTGAAGCTTCTTGGCGCGGGCGCCGAATGCGCTCTCGCGCCTCGCCACGGCCATTGAAATCGCCGGCGAAACCCGCACGCTGGCCACCAGCATGAAAACCCCGCTTGCCGTTGTCGGCCTATTTCTCGCCACGTTGTCCCTGCCGGCCCAGAATCGAGTGATCTCACCGGAAGTGCACCCCGACGGCCGGGTCACCCTCCGGCTTAACGCACCCGCCGCACAAACGGTGCTCGTTCGCGGCGAGGCCGTGGGAGGCGAAAAACCGATGACGCGCGGCGAAAACGGCCTTTGGACGCACACCACTGGTCCGCTGGAGCCGGACATCTACACGTATTCATTGGTCGTTGATGGGGCCCGGCTGACGGACCCGGAGAATCCACTGCTCAAATACAACCTGCTCTCCTCGGAAAGCCAGGTCCATGTGCCTGGGCCCAAATCGCTGCCGTGGGAGCTCAACGACGTTCCCCGCGGGCAGGTGCATCGACATTATTACCGCTCCAGGATCGCCGGCGACGAACGCGACTTCCTCGTCTATACCCCGCCCGGCTACGACCCGCGGGGCGCGACGCGCTATCCGGTGCTGTACTTGCTGCACGGCTACAGCGACGACGCGACGGCCTGGACTGGCGCCGGGTTTGCCCACGTGATCCTCGACAACCTCATCGCGCGCGGCGAGGCCCGGCCAATGATCGTCGTGATGCCGCTCGGTTACGGGACGATGGACGTGATTCGCGCCGGCTGGGGTGGCATTCGCAACACCGACGGCTCCCGCCCGAACCTGTGGACCGAGAATGTCGAGAAATTCCGCGACACCTTGCTGCAGGAGGTGCTGCCGCAGGTGGAGCAGCATTACCTCGTGCGCTCCGAGCGGGCCCATCGCGCGATCGCCGGGCTGTCGATGGGCGGCACCGAATCGCTGTTCGTCGGGCTGAATGCGCTCGACCGTTTCAGCCATGTGGCGGCCTTCAGCTCCGGTGGGTTGAACGAAGACTTCGGGCGCGCCTACCCAAAACTCGCCAGCGGCGAAGGCGACGCCCTCCGGCTGCTTTGGATCGCGTGCGGAGTCGACGACCGGTTGATCGACGTGAACCGGCGGCTGCACACTTGGCTCGAGGAGAAAGACGTGCGGCACACCTACGTGGAGACGCCGGGTGGTCATACCTTCCGCGTCTGGCGGCGCTATCTGGCCTCGTTGGCGCCGCTGCTTTTCCGGGAAAACTAAGCGCGTTCGCCGGGTTGAGCGGAGCCGGTCACGAAAATCCGCCACGACCTGCACTTTGCATAGGCGGTTTTTGCGGTCCCGTTCAATTTGCGGGCACCGTACCACCCCGGTAAAAAACGCAGATCTGCGTAAGTATTCAGAAGGGCGAAAGTTCCGCGGTGAGCGCGGAGCTGGCATCACTCGTGCAAACTAGGAAAGCGCATCCACGCTACCGGAGTGCACGACGCCACCGAGGCCACGACTCCGCTTCTCACAACACAACAATACTCACCCGTCATGCTTAGCTACGCGCTCCTCTTCTTTATTATCGCGATCATCGCGGCCGCTCTCGGCTTCGGTGGTCTTGCCGGCACTTCAGCGACGATCGCGAAGGTGCTGTTCGTCGTCTTCCTGGTTCTCTTCCTGATTTCCCTCGTCACGGGCCGCCGTCCGCGGCCTTGACGAGTGGGTGGTTTGCCCGACGCCCCCGGAGCAGCGAGTAATCGCAGTTCCGGAAGCGTGGGTGGCGGCCGGGGGGGCCGG
>JAEWIY010000207.1 GCA_023386835.1 Verrucomicrobiota bacterium | reverse complement strand
CGACACCTCTCGCCACCGGCGAGGGCCATGTGTGCCGGCCAGTGCCGCCCTCAGTGATCCAATAAGGCCGGCCGAAGGATTTCACCGACTCCCAATACCCCACCGGAGTGTTCCGGCCGTCGCCGCGCACGCCATCGCTGTACCCGTGCGTGGCAAAGACATCGAAATACTTCGCGACGTCGGGCTGCAGGAGCGCGTCGATGAACGGACGGTGCCGCTGCTCGTCACGGTACGTGGCCATGGTCATGTCCTCCGGTCCGAAGAACAGCGGCTTGTGCACACCTTCCGCTTCAAAGCGTTCGCCGGTGATGCGAACCAGCCGCGCGTATTGCTCCGGCGTATACAGCGTGGATTCAAACCACTGGGTGAAGACCAGCTCATTCTGCAGGCTGATCGCGTAGAACGGCGTGCCCTGCGACTCCATGTAGCGCGCCCATTCCACCACCCATTGCGCAAAATGTTCGTAGCGGTCGTCCCGCAGCCGGTTGTCGTGATCGTAGTCACGCTTCGGGTCGTGCAAGTAGCCCGCCCGCGTGCCGGTCCGGCTGCCGTTGACCTTCATCCAGGCCGGCGCGCTCCAGATGCTGCCGATAATCCGCACCTCCGGATTCGCTGCGACCAGCCGCCGGGCCCAATCGACGTTCATCTTGCCGCGCAGTCCTTCTCCGGTCCACCGGAAGTCCTGATAGCGGATTTCGCGCGGATCAGTGATTTCGTGCGGCGAAACGCCGCCCCACATCTGGAGGCGAAAGATGCTCATTCCGAGTTCGTTCGCGGCGAACTCGGTGAACGCGTCGTTGTAATACAGCTGGTAGTGCGGCGCCGTCCACGCGTTGATCGAGCTACCGAAACCCTCGATCGTTTGGTGTCGCGCCTCAGGCCGCACCATCAGGCGGAGGGGGACGGGTTCCGCTGCCGTCCCACTCACCGCGATCAGCGAAAGGAGAAGGGACAGCACAGGCAGGCGGAGGGGCATGGCGGGAAACGGCGTCTAGGTCGCGAGGTCGTATCTTTCCGGTGTGACCTCGCTGTGCAACGGCTGGCCCGTCGCATACCGTCGCACGTTGTCCAAACCATGCCGACCGGCGTCGACACAACGATCTTGGGTCGGACCCGCCACGTGCGGCGTCAGAAGAACATTGGGCAACGAACGGAGCGGGTGATCGGCCGGCAGTGGTTCGTCCTCAAAGACGTCGAGACCAAACCAGCGCGTGCCCTCTTTGGCCACGCGGGTGAGTGCCTCCTCATCCACGATGCTGCCCCGCCCCACATTGATAAATAATCCGCCTTCGGGGAGCCGCCGGAGCAGCGACTCCGTCACGATGCGGCGGGTTTCAGGAATCAAGGGAGCCAGCTCCACGACAATATCGCTGCCGGCAAAAAGATCCTCCAGCGTCGGGACCGCCTCGGCGCCAAGGGCGGCCGCTTCCTGCGCATCCGGTGCATGGATACGCACCTCCACCCCAAACGGACGCAGCAAGGGAAGCAGCGCCCGGGCGACCTGACCGAAACCGTGAACGCCCACCCGCCGTCCGTAGAGCGAGCGCCCTTCCGGCACCGGACCGCGCCAGTAGCCGTCCGGCATTCCCCGGACATAATCCGGCAGGCGGCGCAGGCCGGCCAGGATATGCAGCAGGACCGCCTCGGCGACGGTGCGGCTGATGGCACCACCCCAGTTGGTGACCCGAAGGCCCCCCGCGATCTGCTCGCGGGTGCCCAGGGTGCGCACCGAGCCGCAAAGATGGCAGACATACCGGAGCCGCGGAGTCGTCAACGACTCCAGGGAGGGAGTGCCCCAGGAGGTGATGACCACCTCCGGATCCAGGTCCGCCAAACGGGCCAGTAGCACGTCCGGTGAAGATTGCTCCGGGGGAAGCCAGACCAGTCGCGGGGCCAGGGCGTTCAACTCTTCCCACAGCGGTGCTGGGAAGAAGAGCGAACGATACACCTCCGGCACGACGATCGCCAAGGGCGCGTCCATTTGAGGAGCCCCTTCGGCCGGGTGGACCGGCGAAGGGGGCAGGGCTAACGACACGTTAGAACGAGAAGGTCGCGCTCAGGCGGTAGCTCCGCGGAAGCGGAATCGCCTCGTAGGTCTGCAATCCCTCGATGACCGGATTCCAGGCCGAAGCCACGACTTGCTTGTCGTCGTTGTTCAGGAGGTTGTCGATGTTCAACTGCAGGCGCACGCCCACGTTCCGCAGCTGGAACTCGTAACCGAGCATGCCGGTGAAGTTGAAGTAGTCGCGGCCCTTGAACACCTCGTTGACCGGGTTGGCCAGGGTGGCCGGCTTCACCCCGAGGATGGCGTCACCGCGGTAGTTCGCGCCGCCGCCAATCGTCAGTCCCTTCATTGGACCGGTGCTGAACCGGTACGCGGTGAAGAGATTCGCGTTCCACGGGCGGATGTTGGTCTCGATCTGACCTTCCTGGGACTTCACGAACGCGAGCCAGTTATCGAGTCCCGTGATGAGGGCGCCAATGGTGTTCGTGCCACCGGCGTTGGTGAGGTTACCCGGCGCGCGCGTGATGTCGTAGTTCAACCCCGCGTTCTGCTGCCACACAGAGCGATGCTTTTCGATGTAAGCGGACAGCGCGCCGCCAAGTTGCGAGATCTCGTTTTCCGCCTTGCTGATGTTGAACGAAACGCGCCAGTTCGGCGTCGGATTGGCCGTGACCTCCAGCTCGTAACCCTCGGACTTCTGCGAGCGCGTATCCGTGCCGCCGACACGGTGGCCGTTCGGGTCGTTCTGGTCCGTCAGCGTTCCGGTCGGGCCGCCGTTGAGCAGCGTCGTCCAGATGGCGTTGATATAGTTGAACACGTCCGACTGGTGGCCAGACGCCTGGTTCTCGAGATCAACGGTAAAACGCGTGAGCGTGGCGTTGATCTTGTTGTCGAGCAGGCTCAGCTTGAGGCCGTAGTCGAGACCCTTGCCTTCGAGGGGCCCGAGCGTGCGGCCGACGCGAAGATCTTCGTCCTCGAGCAGCGATTGGCCACCCTGGTCCTGGAAGTTGGTCGACTTGTTGGCAAACACACCCAGCCATTCCATGCGCGGGATGTGAAACACCGCTCCCACCGTGTGCGTATCGCCAGTCTGATCGAGCCCCGGGCGTTCCGGCCGCGGGTTGATCGCTATGATCTCCGTCGTCTGCGGGTCGCGAACGTTCGTATGGCTCCAAACCTTGATGCGGTCCCGACGCACACCAGCGGTCGTGACGAGGTGTCCGTCGAAGAACTGGCTATGAGTGGCCAGGGCGGCGGAATCGATGCGGTTCTTGCTCTTGCTCCAGCTATTGCGAACAAAGCCGCTCTCGTAGAACTCATTCGGACGGCCGTAAAGGTTCGTCGGCCCGATCTTGTTGGCCCACGGGTCAGGCAGACCGCGTTCGGACAGATTGGGCGAGAAGGGGAGAATGTGCGAAACCCGCCGCGGCACGTCGGTGAAGTGATTCGCCGACAACCGCTGGGGGTGAACGTTGCCCTCTTGGAAGCCCTCCGACTCATTCTCGGTCTCGCTCCGGCTGACGAAGCCGAGCAGCATGTGACGGCCGAAGCGGCCGAGGTCCAGGTTGTAGTTCGCGCTGACGCGTGCGTCATCGCGGGTCGTCTCCATCTCCGAGTACGTCGGCTCCGCGTAGGCCATCAAGGTGCCCGCGTAGGGGTTGCGGATGCTTTCGTTGAAGTTCAACGCATTCTGACCCTGCGTCGTCGCCGAATACGGGATACCCAGCTTGTTCGCGAACGCCGCGCCGTTGGGACCGCCGACCGTCGCGTTATAACGCATGTCATTCGTGAACGTCGGCAGAGTGGACGTCACGTCATACATGATCGAAATGCCTGCGAAGCCCACCACCTGACGGTTCAGGCGCTCCACGTGCGAACGATTGACGGCCGCTTCGATGAAGAAGTCCTGACCGATGCGCTGCTCGATGAAGACGCCAGCGTTGTAGTAGTCGAATTCAACGAACTGGCCGGGACCGGTGATGTTGCCCGTGCGCGGGAAAATGCTTTCGTCCTCCCAGGCGGTCGGGCTGTTGTAGCCGCTGACGCCCGAGCCGCTCGAGCTGCGATAGAAACGCGCATTCTCCGCGCTCGTGCCCGTGTAGAGCACCTTGCCGGCGAGTGGCCCATCGGTGAAGAAGATGCGCCCGGTGCCGTTCACGATATGGCCGGCGGTTTTGATTTCACCACCGTAGAACGGGTGCGCCGGTTTGGCCGGAAACCCGTTACCATTGCCGCTCTGAAACTGTGCGTAGTCCTGGTCGCCAAGCACCGAGGGCGCCTGCGGGGTTCCGAAATCCACATAGTGGCTGCCCATCGCCTCCCACTGCGTGATCTGGTCCCACGGCATCCAGGGGCGAACCTTGTTCTGCTTCATGTGACCCATTTCGCCACTGAAGCGAACGGTCGTGCTTTCGAATGGCTTCCACGTGAGCGCGAGCGCACCGCGCTCCTGGTCGTCCGATTCGAAGTCGCGATAACCGTCCGCGCGTTGCGCCATCAGGTTCACCCGCGCGGCCAGTTTGTCGTCGACCAGCTCCCGATTGAAGTCGAGCGCACCGCGATAGAGGTTCCAGCTCCCGAAATGCAGCGTCACGTCGTCAATGCTGCGATCCAGGCGCGCGCGCTTCGGGGTCACGTTCACGATGCCACCGGGACCACCGATACCGAAGAGGATCGAATTCGGGCCGCGCGCAATATCGACGCGGTCCAGGTTGAAGGTGTCGGCGCTGATGATCGTGTTGAAGTAATCGCGCGTCTGCGTGGCGCGGCGATAACCACGAATCTGAAAGTTGAAATCGTTATCGATCAGACCGTTTCCGGTCGACGCGCCGACGTTGGAGTTACCACCGCCGATGTCATTGCCGGCGCTCAGGGCGAACTCCATCGCCTGGTTGACGTTCAGGGCGCCGATGTCGTCGAGGAAGTCCTTGGTCAGGACGGAAATCGACGCCGGCGTGTTCTTCAACGACGTGTTGAGACGGCTGCCGGCGAGCGTGTTGGTGGCGATGTATCCGCGGTCTTCCTCGGTGCGCACCTCGAAGGGCGAGAGGACAACCACGTCATTTGCATCATCACCGGACGGACTCGTTGCTTGAGCAAGTAGGGAGGGAGATAAACACGCGGCAGAAGCCGTCGCGGCTATACAGGTTCGAGCGTGACGGAAGAGGCTCATGGTTTGGTGGGGTTGAGGGTAGTGCTCCTCTGGGAGGGAGGGGCAGAATCCACGACCTTGCGCGACCGCTGTGACGCGGTGGCGCGCAACGCCGCAAAGTGAATTCGAACCTTGCACTAACCGCGGCCCGAACAACGACCGCGCCAGTCATCCACATGAACACCCCCGGCCGCCCCCGGGCGGCTCAACGGGGGGCCGCGGCGCGACGCGGCGGCAGGCTTGGTCCATCAAACCACACCGGATCAAGTTTCACTGAGTGGCGCCACATCGGCACGCCCCAGCGATTCTCCTGCAACTGCGCCAACAGATGATCCACCAAGGTCATTCCAATCTCGCGATGCATCGCGCTCGCGCCGGCGACCTTGCCTCGCTCCGGGACATTCAGCGACGCGTACGCGACGTCACGCGGCACGCGCACGCCGTCCGCGACGAGCCACTCGTACAACTGCAGGTTGCGCCCGATGATCACCTCCGGCCGATAATGGCGATACCAAGCCAGAAAAGCGGCGCGGTCTTCGAAGCCGGAGAGCAGGAACGGCACGTGGTGCTCCGGCGGCACAAGTTCCTGCTGCGCCACGTACGACGCGCCTAAACGCGAGGCGTCGACCAGCGACGTGGGCGCCTCATTGAGCAGCGCCGCTCCGATGCGCCGATAGCCGCGGTCGGCCACTTCACGCCAAGCGATGCGCGTACTTTCAAACACGTCCTTGCCCACGGCGTGCAACGGCATCCGGCCCCACCCATGCCACAACGTGATTGCGGTGAAGCGTGGCCACTCCAGGGCAAACGAGGAAGCCTGCTCCTCCGCCGGGATGTACGAGACGATCACGCCGCGAATGCCTCGATGAAACAGCACCCGGCCGGCCGCGCGGGCATTCGGGTATTCGTCCATATCATACTCGAGCAGCTGTACGCCGCGCTCCGCGGCTCGCTCGAGCGCACCCGGCAGGAACGGCGCCTGCATATGCTGGTAGGAGGCATGCTGTCGGCGCACCAGGTACGCCAGCACCATGCCGCTGCCCACACCTCCACGCGTCCAACGCTGCCGCGCCAGCAGCGAGAAACCAGGATCCGGCCGGTAACCGAGGCGTGCCGCCATCGCCTTCACCCGCCGCCGCGTGGCCGCGGAAATGCGCGGATGGTCCCGCAGCGCGAGCGACACGGTGGATTTGTCACAACCGAGCTGCCGCGCGATGTCCTCGTGCGTCACACGCATGCCTGTAGGTGCCGGAACGTCGCGGTCGCGGTCAAGCCCGCCGATGCACGCAGGTGACCGCATCGCGCCTTGCGATCACGACCGGTCCCGCCGCGCCAGCTCCTCCCCCGCCGCTGATCACCGCCCGACCGATTCGCCAGCCAGGTCATCCAACAGGCACGGCAACCCCCGGCAAACCCCGATCAGACTGACCCGCCAACCGCGTCCCGCCCGCCCGGAGAAACGGCGAACGGTGTATTCATCCTCTCGGCACGCCTCTCACGAGGCCCTGACAGGCCTGAACAGGTAAGTTCATGACAAAAATGTCAGCGCCCCTTGGTTTTGCGCGGGGAACCCCGCGCTGAGGGAGTCGTCGATAAGCCGGTCCGGCCAAGGACCGAAGTCCTGCTTCGGGGAGCGCGCCGACCCCTACCCCGGGCCGACGCGCTCCTTTGCTTTTCCCCCCGCGGCAACCCGCCCCACTGCCGCTAGCGAGCCGCGGCCCCCGCCATGGTGCGGCAGACATCCGCACAATGGTGGCAAACCTCGGCGCAGCGTTGGCAGTGATCCATCTTGTGCCGCGCGCACTCGTCACCGCACGCCTGGCAGATCTCCGCGCAAAGGGCGCAGATGCGGTCGGCGAAAGCGGAGTCCGCCGCCATCTGTCGGGCCGCGTACTCGCAGATTCCTGCGCAGGTGCGGTCCAGTTCAATGCACCGTGCCATCATCTTCACGTCCTCCTCGTGGAGGCAGGCGGTCGCACAGTGTTCACATTCGATCGCACACGCCTGACAGGCTTCAATGCAGTCGCGATAACGTTCGTGGGCCATGATCGTTCCTTTGGAATGGGTTCAGTCCTCGCTCTCGTCCGTGTCCGCAGCGCGCGAACCGGAGGTGCAACGTAACCCTCACCCTGCGTCCTCGCCATGGGGGCGGGTCCGCGGCTCCATCGAGGAATCGCACCGCCGAACAGACTCAGGCAAACGCCTACTCCCCGACCGGCGATGCATCACCCGCGGGAAGCGCTGCCTTGAGGAGGCGCATCCTGGCTGCGCTCCTCCGCTGGCCGCGCCTTCCGGGAGAGATTCTGCGCGGAGTTGATCAGCCCCACGTGCGAAAACGCCTGCGGAAAGTTCCCGACCAGCCGCCGCGCCCGGCAATCATACTCCTCCGCCAGCAGCCCGAGCGGCGTGCGCAATGACAGCAACCGCTCAAACCGCTCGCGGGCCTCGTCCTCTTGCCCGAGCAGGTGCAGGCAGTCGACTAGCCAGAAGGAACATAACAGAAACGCGCCTTCACCCGACGGCAGGCCGTCAAACCGCGGTGAGTCATCCGTGTGGTAACGCAACACCAGCCCGTCCTCCGCCAGTTCGCGCTGGATCGCTGTCACCGTTCCTTTGATACGCGGGTCCCGGGCCGGCAGGAAACCGACCAGCGGCAGCATCAGCAAACTCGCATCGAGTGCATGCGAGCCGTACGACTGCGTGAACGCCTGTCGCTTCGCATCGTACCCCAGGGAACAGACCTCGTCATGGATCTGCTGCCGGATCGTACGCCAGCGCGCCACGTCGCCGCTCAACCCGAATTGCTCCACGGACTTGATCCCGCGATCCAGCGCCACCCACGCCATCACCTTCGAGTGGGTGAAATGACGCCGCGGCCCGCGCACTTCCCAGATGCCCTCGTCCGGCTCCCTCCAGTGGCCGGCGACGAAATCGACGATGTGCCGCTGCACGCTCCAGGCATTCTCAGTGGTTGCCAGCCCCACCTTCCGCTTCAGGTGCATCGCATCCATCAGCTCACCGTAAACGTCGAGTTGGAACTGCGCGGCCGCCGCGTTGCCAATTCGCACGGGCCGCGAGTCCTCGTAACCTCGCAGGTGCGGCAGTTCGACCTCCGTCAGGCGACGTTCACCGGCCACCCCGTATAACATTTGCAACTGCTCCGGGTTTCCAGCGACCGCCCGCTGCAGCCAATCACCCCAGGCGGACGCCTCGTCGCGATAGCCGGCCTCCATTAGCGAATAGAGCGTGAAGGTCGCGTCCCGCAGCCAGCAGTACCGGTAGTCCCAGTTCCGCACACCGCCGAGTTGTTCCGGCAACGAGGTTGTCGCCGCGGCCACAATACCGCCAGTCGGCCGGTAGGTCAGCCCCTTGAGGGTGATCAACGAGCGGACGACCGCGTCCCGCCACGGGCCTTCGTACGTGCACTGCGCGCTCCAGGCGCGCCACAGCTTTTCGGTCCGCTCCAACGCCCCACACGCGTCCAGCGGCGCCGGCTCGGGTTCGTGCGAACGATGCCACGTCAATCGGAAGCTGCGCCGTTCACCTGCCCTCACGCTGAACGCGGCGCGGGTGCTCAGGCCCGCCCCGTGCGTCGGAACATCCGTGTGCAACACGAGGGTGTTCGGGCCGGCCGTTGCCCGGACCCCTCCATCCGCACGCTGCACCCACGGAACGGTCAGCCCATAATCGAAGCGCACCACCAGCGCCATTTCCAGCGCCACCGTGCCATCCACTCCTTCCACGATGCGCACGACATCATGCCGGTCGTCTGACGGCGGCATGCAGTCGACCAGCCGAACCACCCCGGTCGCGGTTACGAATTCCGTCTCGAGGATCAGCGTTTCACCACGATACCGCTGCCGCGTCTCGCGCACCTCGGCGGACGGCGCGATGCGCCAATAGCCATTCTCCTCCGTGCCGAGCAACGCGGCGAAACACGCGTCCGAGTCAAACCGCGGCAGGCACAACCAATCCAAGGATCCGTTGCGACCCACCAGCGCACCGGCTTCCAGGTCGCTGATGAATCCATAGTCTTCGAGTTTCATGCGTTCCGCGCACACGCTATCCGGGATTCGAGAATCCGAATCGTGTAGCTGCGCGCCGCGGTAGACACCACCGGGCGCGAAAGGTCTCTCTGGCGCCAATTCTTTGCCGCCGTCCCTTGCAAAGCCGAAACCTCGGCGTCTCCTCAGCGGCCTTCAGCCACGCTGGCGGCGGCTTCCGCTCGATACGCTTCAGCCAGCAGCACGACCGGATGCACGACTCGTGTTTGTCTGTCGCCCGCGGCCCGAAGCCCGTTCTGAAGCTGCAGCTGACACCCGGGATTTGCCGTCGCGACCACACTCGCGCCCGTTGCCTTCACATGGGTGAGCTTGCGCGCGAGCAATCGCGCCGAGGTTTCCGGTTGAGTGATGTTGTAGATGCCGGCGGAACCGCAGCACCAGGTCGCCTCGGCGCACTCGCGTAGTTCCGCGCCGGGGACAGCCTGCAGGACCGCGCGCGGCTGCCGGCTCACCTTCTGCGCGTGGCACAGGTGGCAGCTTTCGTGATACGTCACCGGGACCGTGTGCAAGGCCGCGCCAGCCGGTCGACGGAAGCCAATCTCGACGAGGTACTCGTGGATATCCCGCAGCTTGCGCGACCACTCCGCCGCCCGCGCCGCATAGTGTGAGTCATCCTCCAGCAAGTGCCCGTAGAGGCGCAGGTGTGATCCACAACCGCCGGCATTGCTGATGATGGCATCAAAGGCGAATGGATCGATCAGATCGAGCTGGCGACGAGCCAGTGAGCGCGCCGACTCCACGTCGCCATTGTGAGCATGCAACGAGCCGCAACACGGCTGCACCGGCGGCGTGTGCACTTCGCATCCATTCGCCAGCAAAACATCGGCCGTCGCCCGGTTCACATCGCTGAACGCCAGGTCCTGCACGCATCCGGTCAGCAACGCGACCCGGCGATTTCCACTGGCCGCGGCTGGCTTCTCGACCGGCCGGATCAGCTGATGAGAAAACTTCGCGCAGATCGACGGTGCCTGCGGCTCGAGCCGTCGGAGGTTCTTCGGCAGGAGCCGCGTCAGGCCGATGCGACGTGACAGCGACTGACCTCCAGAAACCTGCCAGAGCCACAGCAGCCGGCCGACGGCGCGCAACAACCGGGGACGGGTGAACAGCACGCGAACGATCGACCAGCGCACGAAGTCCCGCTTGGGTGAGGACAACACGCCGCGCGCCTCCACTTCCGCCCGCGCCGCCTCAAACATCTGACCGTAGTCCACTCCGGCCGGGCAGGCGCTGGTGCACGCGAGGCACCCCAGGCAGTAATACATCTCCTCGCCCACCGCCTTGCTCACGTCGAGCTCGCCGTCAGCGATCGCCCGCAGCAGCGAGATCCGTCCACGAGGTGAGTTTCGTTCGCGCTTTGTTTCGGCGTACGTCGGGCACACTGGCAGGCACAATCCGCAATGCATGCATTGCTGGAGCACAGAATAATCCAACGCGGCCAGCGGGCTCGGCGGCCGGCCGGCTGGTGCGGCCTTCTCAGCAACGTTGGCGAGACTCATGCATCCCTCCCGCGCGTGATGATGTCACAGATTGTCGAATACATCACAGGCGCCCTCATGCCAGGTCGAAGATCTTTCCGGGGTTGAGCCGGTTCTCGGGATCGAGTGCCTGCTTCACCTGGCGCAACAGCGCGTAGCTCGCGTCGCCGAGTTGCTGCCGCAGAAAACCTTTTTTCGCAAGACCCACCCCATGTTCGCCCGTGATGGTGCCTCCGCGCCGCAGGGTCTCCTGCACGATCTCCGCCAACGCGTGTTCCACCCGCTGCATCTCCGCCGCGTCGCGCTCATCGGTGAGAATGGTCGGGTGCAGGTTGCCGTCCCCAAAATGACCGAACGTCGCGATGGTCAATTGGTGCCGTTGCGCAATCGCCTCGATTGCCCGGACCATCCCCGCCAGCTCACTTCGCGGCACGGTTACATCCTCGAGGATCGTCGTGGGGCGCAGCCGCGCCAGCGCCGAGAACGCACTGCGGCGCGCCGTGGCCAATTGCACGGCCTCCGCGGCATTGGCGGCCCGTCTCACGGACGTCGCGCCGTGCTCGCGGCACAACGTCTCGATCTGCTCAGCCTCATCCGCCACCGCACCAGGATGACCATCCGTCTCGATCAGCAACACGGCTTCCGCATCCCGCGGCAGCCCCACCCGCGCAAAATCCTCCACGCACTGGATCGTCCGCCGGTCGAGAAACTCGAGGGTGCACGGAATGATCCGCGCCGCGATGATCGCGGAGACCGTTCCGGCGGCGGCGTCCATCGCGTTAAAGGTTGCCAGCAGCGTCGCCCGGGCAGCCGGCCGCGGAATCAGCTTTAAAAGCACCTGCGTAATCACGCCGAGCGTCCCCTCGCTGCCGATGAAGAGATCGCGTAGTGAGTACCCGGCGACGTCCTTGACGCACTTGCTGCCCAGCCAACAGACGGTGCCATCCGCCAGCACGAGCTCGAGACCCATCACGTAATCACGAGTGACGCCATACTTGAGCCCGCGCAGGCCACCCGAGTTCTCCGCCACGTTCCCGCCAATGGTGCTGATCTTCATCGACCCCGGATCCGGCGGATAGAACAACCCCGCCGCTTCGGCGGCCTCGTAGATCGTCTGGGTGACCACACCCGCCTCGACCAGCAGCGTCAGGTTTCGCGTATCGAGCTCCACGATACGATCCATCCGGTTGAGGCAGAGCACGAGCGCCCCGGGGACCGGCACGCTTCCGCCCGAAAGACCGGTGCCATTGCCGCGCGTCACCACCGGCCGGCCCTGTTCCCTCGCCACCCGCAGCACGGCCGCGACCTCGGTCGCGGTGCGCGGAAAAACGATCGCGGCCGGTCGCTGCCGCAGCGCCGCCGTGCCGTCAAAGGCGTACGGCAGGATGTCCTCGTCGGCGGTCAGGACGTGCTCCGCTCCAACCGCCTCGCGCAAGGCAGGCAACGCCGCCGGCAACAGCGGCGGAGCACTCGAATCAGAGGTGACGGGCTTGGCGGAAGAGGACACGAGTTGAGGGGCACTTTCGAACGCCCCGAGAATGTCGGCACCTTCCCGCCGAGCGCCAACGAAAACCGCACGTCACCCGACCGATGCTCACGCTGGTCGCGTCAGCGGGTCGACGAGCCATGACGGTGTTGCGAAAGTCCGGGCGCGTCTTTGCGTGTTTCCGTGATGCCCCCACTGCGCCTGCTTTCTGTTTACCTGGGTTTGGCGGCTGGCGGCTTCGGCGCCGCTGCCCCGGCCTCGTCGACGGCACCCCGTTTTCGTCCGCAGACCATCGATGACGCGATCAGCATTGGCTACGGCCTCGCGGTCGCGGATGTAGATGGCGACGGCCGGGATGACGTGGTGTTGGCCGATGCGGGGCAGATTGTCTGGTACCGCAATCCCGACTGGGAAAAGCACGTCATCGCTGAGAAGCTGACTGAGCGGGATCACGTGTGCCTGGCCGCGCGCGACATCGATGGGGACGGACGGGCCGAGCTCGCGGTGGGCGCCGGCTGGAATCCGTCGGACACCAACAACAGCGGAGCCGTTTTCATCCTGCAGCCGCAACAAGGGATAACAAAGCGATGGGCGGCCCGTCCCCTGCCCCACGATCCCACGACTCACCGGATGCGCTGGCTGCGGGATCTCGACGGTCAGCCCTACCTGGCCGTCCTGCCGCTGCACGGAAAAGGCAATGTGCAGAATCAAGGTGCCGGCGTGCGTTTCGTCGGCTACCGCCCGCCGCGCGATCAGGGCGGGGCGTGGGATACGTTTGAACTGAATACATCGCTGCACGCGACGCACAACTTCGACGCACGGGACGGAGGCGACCTCCTCGTGGCATCCCATGAAGGCGTTTACCGACTGCAGGAGCGGACGGACGGCTGGCACTCGCAACAACTGACTCGCACCGCGGCCGGCGAGGTGCGCATGGGCCGCCGCGCCGACGGCAGTCGCTTTTTCGTGACGATCGAACCGATGCACGGGCACCAGCTCGTGTGGTATTCATGGGATAACGACAACTCCACGGCCGATGACTCACGTCGGGTGCTCGACGAGTCGCTCGTTCAAGGCCACGCCCTGGCAACCGGGGATCTCCTCGGATCGGGATCGGACCAGATCGTCGTCGGCTGGCGCGGCAATACGAGCGGCCCCGCCACGCGCGTCGGCCTGCGGCTCTACGACTCCACCCCCACACCGGCGGGTGACTGGCCGCTGCTGGCGACGATCGACGACAATACCATGGCCTGCGAAGACCTCCTGCTGGCGGACCTGAACGCCGACGGTCGTCTCGACATCATTGCGAGCGGCCGCTCGACCAGGAACGTGGTCATCTATTGGAACGAAGCGCCGTAGCCACGGTTGGCGAAGGCGGCGCGCGCGCTGATGCGCCGCCAGCAGGCGCACGGGGCGCAAAAAGGACTGCCGAGCTGGAATCGAGATCGCTCTAGCGCTGACCCCTGATCGCCTCCACCCACACGCTGTCACCCGGTTGCGCGGCGGTGAACGCGGCTGGATGAAGCCCTGCGGCGGCGACCGCTCGCTTCAATTCCTCCACCGGTGCTTCACGGGACTCGTCGGTCAGTTGGAACGTGCCCCAATGCATGCCCAGGCTTCGGCGGGCGCCGAGTTGCTGGTGAATGGCGACTGCTTCGGCCGGGTCGCAATGTTGCGCCGCCATGAACCAACGCGGTTCATACGCCCCGATCGGCAGCAGCGCCAGGTCGGGTGCGCCGAGTCGGTCGTGGATTTCCGGAAACATCACCGGATCCGCGCCGGTATCCCCGGCGAAGTGCACGCTGACGCCCTCCGCCTCGATGCGATATCCACACCACAATCGCCCGTTGCGCCGGCCGCGCACACGATTGCTCCAATGCCGCGCCGGCGTCGCCGTGATGCGCCCTCCGCCCGCCAATTCGACCGACTCCCACCAGTCGAGCACCGTCAGTCGGCCCGTATCAAATCCGACACGACGCGCCAGCGTTTCGTGGCCGAGCGGGGCGATCAAGCGGGTCCGCGGCTCTCGACGCGCCAGCCGCCGCAAGGTCGCGAGATCGCAGTGGTCGTAATGATCATGGCTGAGCAGGATCGCGCCGATCGGCGGCAAATCGGAGAACGCGATCGCTGGACGATGCACCCGCGCGGGACCCAAGCCGAACGGCCCCGCACGCCGACTCCAGTGCGGGTCCGTCAGCAAGGCCAGCGTCGGCGTCTGCAGGAGAAATGTGGCGTGATTCACCAGCGTCGCCACCACTCCGCTCGGCGGCGGCGCGGGCGCTGGCCGTTGCGGCACGTCCACCCACTTCGGCCACGGCGCCGGGGTCGCGGTGCGCTTCCAACGCAGCACGTCCCGCCACGATCGATCGATGTGCTCCCGCGGGTTGTGAAAACACTTCCCGTTCCAATGATCCGACGGTGGCGGTGGGCGGGGAGTTTTCACGCGGCGCCGTACAGTGTCCGGTGCCAGCGGCGACGCAATCTCACCCCACGCGTCGCGGAGATGAACACCGATTCATGCACTGTTCACGCGGCATTCATCCAAGCGTCGTAACGTCCGCCGCGTGAAAACGCTCCTGAGCCTGGCCGGCTTGATTTTGCTCGCGGCACCGTCGTTGTTGGCCAGCGACCACACCCTGCAGCTCGATCCGCAACAAAGCCGGATCGAGGTCGCCGTGCACGCCACGATGGATTCCTTCACGGCCCAACTCCCCCGGTTCCAGACAGACATCGTGTACGATCCCGCCGCCGGCACGGTGGAGCGCGCCACGCTGGTGTTCGACTTTCACGATCTGCTGACCGGCAAGACGAGACGCGACGAGGAGATGCATCACTGGCAGGAAACGGAGCACTTCCCCATCGGTCGTTTCGAGCTGAACGAACTTCAACGGGTGCAACCGGGCCGCTACGTTGCCCATGGCATCCTGCAACTTCACGGGGTGCGGCGGCCCGTCCAGTTCCCCGTGCTTCTGGCGGGCAACGAGAACACGCTCTCGATTGACGGGGAGGCGCGGCTGGACGTCCAGGATTTCGGGCTCAAGCGTATCCGCAAGTTCGGTCTGCTGCGGGTCGATCCCGAGGTGACGGTGCAGTTTCACCTTCAAGGCGTGCTCGTGCAGCCCGTCGCGCGGCAGGAGCCCTCCCGATGAATGCCTCGCCTCGCTCCATCCCAGAACTGCCCCGCTGCCGCACCCTGCGACCCGCGGCATTGCCGCGCCGGGCAGAGCCGGCGTTGGGTGCCGGGATTGATGACAGCGCTACGCTGCGGCGCCTCGAGGCTGCTCTGATCGAGCTGGCGCCCAGCGGGGCGCAGGTGGAGCCCCGATTGCGCGCGTTGCTGCAGGACTGCACGCAGACCACCGGCAAACGGCTGCGCGGGCGTCTTGCCCTGGCGGCGGCTCGCGCGGCGAACCTTGACGAATCCGCCGCCCTGCAGCTGGCCGCGACCGTCGAATATTTTCACCTCGCCTCGCTCCTCCTCGACGACTTGCCGTGCATGGATGACGCCGACACGCGGCGGGGCCGCCCGTGCGCCCACCGCACGCACGGTGAAGCCATGACCCTACTCGCGGCCTTGGCGCTCATCAACCGTGCTTACGCGCTGCTTGGTTTTGCCGCGGCGGAACAAGCGTACCCCATCCGAGTGCAGGTCCACGCCTGCTTCGACGCGTGCCTCGGTCCTTCCGGACTCGTGGGCGGGCAAGCCGGCGATCTCGCGTTTGGCGAAAGCCGACGCACCCCCCGCGACGTGGTGCGGATAGCGCTGCGCAAAACGTGCGCGCTGCTCTGGCTGTCACTCCTGCCGCCGGCCCTGCTCGCCGGGACCACACCGGACGAACTGCGGTGCCTCCGCGCCCTCGGGCTTTACTGGGGCCTGGCCTTCCAGGCGCTCGACGACCTGCGCGATCTGCTCTCGACCACCGTCGACGCGGGCAAAACGACCGCGCGCGATCGCGCCCTCGACCGGCCCAACCTCGGACTGATTCTCGGCGTATCAGCCACCCGGTTACGCATCCAACGGCTGCTGACGCAGGCGGCAGCCCGTTTGGCCGGCCTGGAGCGGCTGCGGCCAGGCTGGAGCACGCTCCGGCCGTTGCATGAGGAATTCGAACGCGCCGCGGCTCCGCTGTTCGGTGGCGGCCAGGAAGCCGCCGCCTGAACACCCCATGCGATTTTTTGTCCTCGCCCTGACCAACCTGCGGCGGCACCGGCTGCGCGCGGTCATCGGTATTGCCGGCATCGCGTTCGGGGTCGCGGCCATGCTCGCGATTGTGAGCATCGTCACCGGCGCGATCGGCATGTTTGAGCGCATCCTGTCCTCGGACAGCCACTACCTGGTGTTCGAGCGCAATGTCTCCGACCTGTTCTTCAGCTCCGTCACTGCCGACCAAGTTGAGGCGATCCGACAATTGCCCGGAGTGCACGCGGCACATCCGCTCCTGTTTGGCCTCGTCTCCTCGCCGGGGCATCCGGTAATCACCTGCTTCGGCCTGGAGCGGGACGATCCCCGGCTCAGGCACGCCACATGGCTGGCGGGCTCCGCCGCGGAGTTCGGACGGACGCCCGGCCAGGTTTACCTCGGCGCCCGGGCGGCTGAATTTCTCAAAGCGCAGGCGGGTGAGTCGGTCACGATCGGTCGGGCCGAATTCCGCGTGGGCGGGATCCTGCAGAGTGAAAACGGATTCGAGGATGGCGGCATTTTCCTTCCGCTGGAGGAAGCGCAGGCGTTCTTCCACCGCGGCACCGCGTCGTCGATCGTCGCGATCACGTTGCACGATCGCGGCAACGGTGCCGATTTCCGTGCCCGTCTCGAGGCGGTTCACCCTGGACTGATTGCCTTGGAGAACCGCGAGTTCAGCCGCAGCTACAACAGCTTCAAGATCCTGCATGTCACCGCGTGGGCCGTCGGGATCTGCGCCTTCGCCCTCGGCGGTCTTGGGGTGGCGAATACAATGCTGCTGTCGGTCTTCAGCCGTTTTCGCGAAATCGCGGTCTTGCGGGTGTGCGGCTTTTCGCGGCCGCAGGTGGCGCTGATGATCTTCGCTGAGGCCGCCGCCCTCGCGGCAGTGGGCGTTTTCGTCGGGTTCATCCTGGGCTGGAGCCTGCTCCTCGTGTTGGAACGCACGCCCCAGTTTCAGGGTTACGTTGCCGCGATCGTGCCGTGGTCCGTCGCCGCCGGCATCGTGGCGACCGCCGTCGTCACCGCCGTGGCGGGCGCGATTTACCCCGCGCGTTTCGCCGCCCGGATTCAACCCGCGGAGGCGTTGCGGTATGAGTGATCAGGTCAGCACACCGCCCAGCCCTCTCACCACCGCGCCCGGGTGGCGCGGACGGACTCTCGCCACGGTGCTCAATGTGGTGAAGAGCTATGATCGTGGCCGCATCCGGGTGCTGCGCGGAGTCGACCTCACCGTGCGTGCGGGTGAAGTGGTCGCTTTGTGGGGCGCATCCGGCTCCGGCAAAAGCACGCTGCTCCACCTGCTGGGCGGGCTGGATGTGCCGGATCGGGGCGAACTTCGCGTCTGCGGCCTGGATCCAGCGCGCGAATTCGATCGGCTGACACTGCGCCGCCGTCACACCGGATTTGTTTTTCAACTCCACAACCTGATCCCCGATCTCACCGTGCGGGAGAACATCGCGGTCCCCGCGCTCGCCTGCGGGCTGGGCCGCGCCACGACCCGCGCGCGGGTGGAGGAACTCGCCGCCAGCGTGGGCCTGAGTCATCGCCTGACCCACCGCATCCAGGACCTTTCGGGTGGCGAACGGCAGCGGACCGCGATCTGCCGCGCGCTGCTGAATCGCCCGCAACTCCTCTTGGCCGACGAACCGACCGGGTCCCTCGATGAGGAGACTGGCACGAGCATCTTCAACCTGCTCAGGACGATGGCAGCGCGCGACGGTCTGACGGTGGTGCTCGCCACGCATGAACGCCGATTCGCCGAACAGTGCGATCGGGTGCTGCGCATGCGGGACGGCACTTTGAGCGAAGCATGAACACACGCGTAGCGCCCGCTCCGGTTCATCGCCGCGGTAGTCGGCCGCGTGTTCAGACCCCCCAGAACGACCTGGCACGGGCGGTGCGCCGCCAATCGTTGGCCTGGTGGGTCGCCGCCAACGCCGTCGGGCTGTGGCTGGCAGCGCTGCTGTTGTGGCCGCAACTGGGAGACCACGTCGCTCCGCTGACCTACGGGCGCTGGATGCCGCTGCACCTCAATTGGCAGCTGTACGGCTGGTGCGCGCTGCCCCTGGTCGGCGTGCTGCTGCAATCCGGGCTGCCAGCGGGCGCTCCCCGCGCTACACAATGGGCGCGCGCCGCCCTGTGGTTCTGGACCGCCGCGCTCGCGCTCGGTGGCGTTTCCTGGCTCGGCGGCACCACGAGCGGCAAATTGTTTCTCGACTGGCATGGCTGGGCCCGCCCGCTACTGCCCGCCGCCATGGCCTTCCTCTGGTGTGTGCTGGCGGGACATGCCTCGATCCGCTGGCGCCTGTTCGGCGCTCTCGGCGGGTGGGCCTACCTCGGGTTGCTGGCCGCCCTCGCTCCCGTGCCGTGGGTGTTGTACTGGGCCAGCGGGCGCTCGGTGTACCCGTCCGTCAACCCGCATAGCGGCGGTGCCACTGGCGCCTCGTTGCTCGGCTCCACGCTGGGGGTGATTGGCGTGATTCACCTGGTGCCCTTGCTGCTGCGGCTGCCGCGGCGTTCCCGCGTGCGCGGCGACGGGTGGGTCGGCGGCGCGTGGCTGCTGTCGTGGTTGGTGTGCGGATACGTAGCCGGCGGTCCGGCGAGCCACCATGCCACGCGGCAGAGCGCCGGTCTGGCCGTGGTGCTGCTCTGGATACCGATGCTGTGCTGGTCACTCGGGCGGTACCGCTGGACCGCCGGGGCCCGGCCGTGGCTGCAAGCCGCCGGCGCCTGGTGGATGCTGCTCGTCGCCAGCGGCTGGCTCATCTTCCTGCCCGGCCTCTCGGAGCGGCTGAAATTCACCAACGCACTCGTTGGACACGCGCATCTCGCGATGGCAGGTTTCGTCACCAGCGCGCTGCTGGTGGTGTTGAACGAACTCCAGCCCGAGCGGCCGCTGCGGCAGGGCTTCGGCTGGTGGCAACTGGGCAGCCTGGCCCAAGTCGCCGTGCTCCTGGTCAGCGGCTGGTTCGAGAACGAACAGGCGGCCGCGTTCTTCAGTCGCACGGGCGGGTTCTACGCCGTCGAGGTGATCCGCACCACCGCAGGTGCACTCATGCTATTGGGCTCGGTGGCCCTCTGGCGGGAGGAACTCCGTTCGTGAACGCGACCACCAGGATCCGCTTTGCCCGGGGACTCGGCCTCTGGGCCGGGTGGATGGACACGGCCGCCGGGACGGGTTTGCTGCTCGCCCCGGCTTGGACACTCGCGCTCATGCAGGTGCCACCACCACCACCACCACCGGAGGCGACCGTGTTCGTGCGTTTTATCGGCGCCTTCGTGTTCGCGGTCGGAGCCACCTACTTGTTCGGCGTCGTGGGCAGCTCGGCGGTGCGCCTGCGGCACCTGTTGCAGTTCACCCTTTTTCCCCGGGCCGCGGCGGGCGGCTTCGTGACCTGCGCGTTGGTCTCGGGCTGGCTCGCATGGCCGTGGGCGAGTGTGGCGGTCACGGATCTCGGACTGGTCGCAGTACAGGGCTGGCTGCTGGCACATGAACCGCGGAACCACTGAACACGACCGGGCGGCATCGCGCGCGAGATCGTGCTTCGCCGCCGGCCTCATGGTCGCCGCGACGTACTTTTATTTTCTGCTGTTCGCGGAGTTTGCACTGCTCGAACACGCGCAGTCGCTGCTCGGCCTCTCCCCGGCGTCGCTCCGGCCGGTCCTGCTCGGCCTCGGCAGCGGCGGCGTGGCGGGCAGTGTCCTCGCTGGCTGGATACGCCGGCCCGGCCTGCAGGCAACCTGGTGGCTTGCCGTCGGCTTCGTCGCCTCGGCCGTGGCGGCCGGGTTGGTCCGCCTCGCCACCAGTGGACCCGCCTTCGCCGCCGCGGCGGGCGCGGTGGGTCTCGGGCTGGGTTTCCTGACGGTGACGCTGGCGGCAAACCTGCGCCATTGGGTGCCTGCGGACGCGCTTGGCCGCGTGATTGGCGCCGGCACCGGGCTGGCTTATGCGTTGAGCAATGTACCGGCCGTTTTCCGCGCGCCGACGGGGGACCAGATTCTGTGGGCCGCCGCCGCGATGGCTTGGGGAGCCGCAGTCGCAGCGCGGCGCCCGGCGGCCACGACGGCCTCCGCTGCGGTGCGAGCGTCAACAACACTGTCCTGGGCCCGCTGGATCCTGTTGTTCCTGGTTTTGGTGTGGCTCGACTCGGCGGCGTTCTACGTCATCCAGCACGCGTCACCGCTGCGGAGCGTCACGTGGGAGGGCTCCGGCCGGCTGTGGGCGAACGCCGGGCTGCATCTGGCCGGCGGACTGGTGGCCGGCGTTGCTCTGGACCGGGGTCACTTGCGCTGGGTGCTGGCAGCGGGTGCTGCGACCCTGGCGACGGGCTGCGCGGCGTTGGCCATCGGAGCGACGTGGGCCGGCCGCGTGAGCTTGCTTTATCCCTTGGGTGTCTCGCTCTACTCCGCGGCACTGGTGTACGTGCCGGCCCGGCTCGGCACTCCGCGGCAGATCGCGGCGCTGTACGCCGTCAGCGGCTGGCTGGGTTCCGCCCTCGGCATCGGGCTCGCACAGGATCTGCACCAGGTGCCGCTCGTTTTCATCGTGGTTACCGGCGCACTCGTGCTGGTGCTGCTCGCAGTCCCGCCGCGAGCCGGGTGGGTCTGGCTCCTGCCATGTCTGTTCGGCCGACCACCGCTCTCGCCCATCGCTGCCGCCCAAGCCGCACCCGACTCTCTCGTCGCGCGCGGCCGCGAGGTGTACATCGCCGAGGGCTGCATGCATTGCCACTCGCAATTTGTGCGGCCCGGCACATCGGACGTTGCGCGCTGGGGACCAGCCTCGTCCGTCGACACGATCCGGTCCGAGCAACCGCCGCTGTTGGGCAACCGCCGGCAGGGGCCCGACCTCGCTCACGTGGGGCAGCGCCGCACCCCGGAATGGAATCGGCTGCACCTGATGGCCCCCCGTGCACTCGCACCGGCTTCGCGCATGCCCTCGTATGCCCACCTGTTCCGCGACGGTAGCGCGGAACGGTCCTCCTCCGGCGAGGCCGTGGTGGCGTATCTTGATTCGCTCCGTCCGGCGGGCTCGCACGCTTCGGCCGCCGTGGAGCTTTCACCGGCGGCGCCGGAGGCCGAACCCACGGGGACGGCGCTACCGCACGCACAGGTGCAACGGCTTTTCCGCACCTGGTGTGCGGCCTGCCACGGGCCGGGTGGACGGGGTGATGGTCCCTTGGCGGCCCAGTTGAGTCTGCCTCCGCCCGACTTCACGCGTGACGCCTGGCGCCGCGTCCCCGCCGGCCAGGACCCGTTGCCGATCCTGCGCCACCTGATCGAACGGGGGATACCGGGTTCACCCATGGCGGGCCACGAATATCTTCGGCCGGAAGAAGTGCGCGGGCTCGCCGAAACCATCGTCGGCCTCCATGCTGGCGCGACTGTTCATGAAAATCCTGGTCGTGGAAGATGAGCGCCGGGTGGCGCACTTCGTCGCCCAAGCGCTGCAGGAACAAAGTTATACGACTCGGGTAGTGGCCTCGTGCGCCGCCGCACGGGACGCCCTGGCTGAGTCGCCGTACGACGCCATCGTCCTGGATCTGGGGTTACCCGACGGCGACGGCCTGGCGCTGCTGGCGGAATTTCGTCGCCACGGCTTCCGCGAACCTGTGCTGATCCTCAGCGCGCGCGATGCCGTGCAGGATCGTATCCAAGGGCTCAATCGGGGCGCGGACGACTACCTGCCGAAGCCGTTCAGCGTGGATGAAATGCTTGCGCGGATACGGTCGTTGCTGCGTCGCCAGGGCTCCGGCTCCCGCTCGACTGTGCTGACCCACGGCAACCTCCGGGTCGACCTGCTGGCGCGCACGGTCCACCACGGCGGCGAACCCATCGACCTCACCAGCCGCGAGTTTGCGCTGCTCGAGTTGTTTCTGGTCAACGCCGGCCGCGTGCTGACCCGGACCCTGATCGCGGAAAAGGTGTGGGAGGCGTCCTACGATTTGGAAACCAACCTGATCGACGTCTACGTGCGCCGGCTGCGGCGCAAGCTTGAACGGCCGGACGGGCCGCCGTTGATCCGGACCGTGCGCGGCACCGGCTACCAGCTGGCATGAAGACCTTCACCTGGCGGCTGACCCTATGGTTCACGATTCTCGTCACGGGCACGACCGCGGTCTTGCTCGCGGTGGGCGGTGCACTGCTGCACCAGCAACTGCTGCGCAGCACGGAAGTGCTGCACACCATCGAAGGGGAGGAATTGCTCGGGCTGCTGGCGAAACGGGAGAACCTGACGGAAGCCGACATCGCGCACATCATCGAGACGGAAGCCGACAGCGACGCCGCGCTCTTCTTCATCCAGGTGCATCATGAGAACGGCCGGGTCCTCTTTCGTTCCGGCAACCTCGAAGGTGCGATCCTGCCCTCGCCGGTGCGGGAACAGTCCCATTGGACGGTGGAATTGCCCGCCTTCGGGCCGGTTCGTGTATCGGAGTTTCGGCGGGGACCCTGGCATATTCAGGTGGCCAGCCGGCTCTCGCCACTCTGGCGGGTGCGGCGTGACTATGCGCGGGTCAGCGCCTTTCTGATCCTGGGATCCGCAGTGGTCGGATTGGCACTCGGGTTCGGCTTCAGCCGGCTGACCCTGCAGCCGGTGCGCGTCATCGAACAGACCGCCCGGCGGATCGGCGCCGACAACCTGAGCGAACGTATCCGTGTGCCGGATGCGAATGACGAGCTGTTCGCGCTTGCACGGTTGCTCAACCAGATGTTTGACCGGCTGGAGACGGCATTCGGTCAGGTGCAGCAGTTCACCGCCAATGCCTCCCACGAGTTGAAGACGCCGTTGTCGCTGATCCGTCTCAACGCCGACAAGCTGCGACCGCGGGTCAGCACCGATCCGGAAGCCGCCCGGGCCGTGGACGAGATGAGCGAGGAGATCCGACGGCTGCAGCAGATCATCGAAAGCCTCCTGTTCCTCTCGAAGGCGGAAGGCGGCGGGCTGGCGCTGCAGCGGCGCCGACTGCAATTGCCGGACTGGCTCGACCAATTTGCCGAGGACGCCCGCGCCTTGGCGGAGGACCGCCATGCACACTTTGCCTTGACCCGCAATGATCCGGGTGAGCTCGAAGGCGAGCCGCACCTGCTGCGGCACTTGTTGCTCAACCTGGTCAACAACGCCTTGACGGTCGCGCCGACGGGCAGCGCGATCACCCTCGAGTCCTGCCGGCGCGACGGGGAATGGCGCTGGGTGATCAGTGACGAGGGACCCGGTCTGCCGGGCCCGGACCTGGAGCGGGTTTTCGGACGATTTGTGCGGGTCGGCGCTCGCGAGGATGGTCACGGCCTCGGGCTGGCGATTTGCCGGAGCATCGCGGCACTGCACGGCGGCCGAATCTGGGCGGAGAATCGCACCGATCGAACGGGATTGCGCGTCATCACGCTCCTGCCGGCATTGCCAACGTCGGCGCCGTGAGGCGAACAGGCCCGGCGTAAGTGCAGATGAACGGGCGTTCACGTGCCGTTCATCCACCATTCATGTCGTCGGGTTAGGCTGACGATGCCGCCGCGTCGCGCGTGCCGCGGGGTGCGGGCACCCAGTCATGTTTGCTCCCGAAATCGCCCTCCCTGGCCGAGAGATCGAAAAGCCTCCGAAAGTTTCGGTGGTCGTGCCCATCTACAACGAGGCCTCCTGCCTCACTGCGATGTTGGACGAGTTGTTCCTCGTCCTGAACGAGCACGGCGACTCGTTCGAGGTGCTGGCGGTGGACGATGGATCGACCGACGAGACCCCGGCCCGGCTGAGTGTTTTGCAGGCACGTTGGCGTCAGCTGCGGGTGCTTCGGCTGGAGCGCAACACGGGGCAGAGCGCGGCTTTCGGCGCCGGTTTTCAGCACGCGCGCGGCCGCATCACCGTGCTGATGGACGCCGATGGCCAGAACGATCCCCACGATATCCCGGCGCTGTTGCGGGCGCTCAATGACGCCGACATCGTCTGCGGTTTCAGGCTGCAACGTCAGGACTCGTGGGAGAAACGCATCGGCAGCCGGCTGGCGAACGCAGTGCGCCGGCGGGTCCTGCACGACGGCATCCGTGACACCGGTTGCAGCCTCAAGGCGGCCCGCACAGAGCTGTTGCGCCGACTGCCCATGCAGATCGCCGGCATGCATCGCTTCATCCCGGCGTTGCTGCAGATGGAGGGTGCCTGCGTGGTCCAGCAGCCGGTGCACCACCGCCCCCGGCTGTCAGGGCGTAGCAAATACAGCAATCTCGGCCGGCTCGCGGTGACCGTGCGGGACCTCCGCGGCGTGGCGTGGATGCGGTCGCGCTATCGCGCGGTTTCTTCGGTGGAGGTGGCGCGATGAACTCACTCTCGCAACTGTGGCCCTTCACCACGCTGGCCGGATCTCCCCTGATGCTGGCCGCCGCCGGCCAGCCTTTCCTCGAGACGGCACTGCATCCGATGGCGTTGTTCGGCTGGCTTGGACAAACGCTCTTTTTCTCCCGCTTTCTGGTGCAGTGGTTCGTTTCGGAACGCGAGCGCCGGTCCACCGTGCCGGTCGCGTTCTGGTACCTTTCCCTGTCCGGCGGCATTCTCTTCCTGATCTACGCGCTGTGGCGGCACGACCTGATCCTGTCGATCGGCCAGGGCGTCGGCCTGTTCGTTTACTTGCGCAACCTGGTGCTGATCGGGCGCGAGCAAGTCGCGGCGGACAACGCCGTCGGCCATGTTTGAGCGCTCGCCGCGCGGGTGGATGATCGTGCTGCTCGCGTTCGCCCTTTGGGGCGGCGAGCACCTCCGGCGCGGCTTGTGGGAGCCCGACGAGGCCCGGTACGCGTACGTGGCGCGTGAAATGCACGAGGACGGGCGCTGGTTCGTTCCGCACCTGCATGGCGAACCGTATCCGGACAAACCGCCTCTGCCCTTCTGGTTGATCAACGCCGCGGCGGCGCTCAACGCCGGACGCATCACGGGGACGACGGCGCGAATGCCCACCTTTATCGCCTCGGTTCTCGTCCTGTGGGTCACGGCCCGGCTGCTCGAACGTTGGGCCGGGCCCGACGCGGCATGGCGCGGCGTCGGCGTGCTGCTGACAACGTATCTCTTCTGGCACGAAGGCG
This sequence comes from Verrucomicrobiota bacterium, assembly GCA_023386835.1. Classification (GTDB taxonomy): domain Bacteria; phylum Verrucomicrobiota; class Verrucomicrobiia; order Opitutales; family Opitutaceae; genus Actomonas. The sequence continues at coordinate 11,757 of JAEWIY010000207.1, read as the reverse complement.
GGTGGGGCCGGCTCGATCTGTTGGTCCTCGCTTTCGAGATGCTGGCGTTGTATCACCTTTTCCGTTACGATGACACCTCTCATCCCGGGCGCCTGGTAGCGGCCTACGCGTGCATCGGGCTCGGCCTTCTGACGAAAGGGCCGGTGGCGTGGGCCGTACCGGTCGGCATCTACGTCGCCAGCAGTGTCGCGACCGGGCAGGCTCACCGCCTGCGGCGCTGGCATTGGCTCTGGGGTACGGCGTTGGCGGCCAGTCTGCCGGGCTGCTGGTTGGCCGCGGCGTGGTGGCAGGGCGCCGGCCCGGAGTACTTCCTGGCGCTGTTTGGCGAAAAATCCTTCGGGCGGGTGCTGCAGGATCACCATGGGCAACCGGTCTATTACTACCTCACGACGGTGCCGTTGGATCTGCTCCCATGGACACTCTTCCTGCCGCCGGCGGCGCTGGCGGTCGGGCCCGGCGAGTTGCGGCGCCGGTTGCTCGCGTGGATCGGGTGCATCCTCGCGCTTTTCAGTCTGTTTGCCGGCAAACGAGGCGTGTACGTCCTGCCGCTGTTTCCTGCGGCAGCCATGCTGATCGCCGCCGGCTGGAGCGAACTCGCGTCCCGCTCCTCACCCTGGCCCCGCCGGCTGGGCTGGGCCGCCGTGGGGTTTCTGCTGCTGCTTGCGGTGACCGAGGGCACGCTCGCGGTGCTGCCCGCCTTGCCGATCCCGCGCTGGCCACTCGTCGCAACCGCGGTGTGGTGCGGCGGCGCGGGGCTCGTGCTCGCCCACCGAACCCGCCTGGGCGGAATGCGGGCAAGCTGGCTCGTCACGTGGACGAGCGCGCTGTTTGTGCACGCCGCTCTGGTGGGCGCCTTCGTCTGGCCCGAGTTCAACGCATGCAAGGCGCCTGTCGCCGTTGCCGTTCGCGCCGGAGAACTCCTGCCGCCCGGGGCGGCGGTGCACCTTTACCGGGAGCAACTCGCCATCGTGCCGCTGTATGCCGAACGTCCCGGGCGGCGGTTGCCCGATCCGGCTGCCTGGACGCAGTTGCGCGAGACCGGAAAGGCGGCGCTGGTGGTGCTTACGGAAAGTGACTGGAATGCGCTCGATCCCACCGCTCGGGCGGATTTGGAGTGGCACTCGTTTCGAATGGGGTCGAAGCACCTGGGATGGGTGGAGTTCCCCGCGCAGCGGACCCAATTCGCCACCGCTGTTCCACCCCGAGCGCATTGACTTTTTGAATACACCGTTTGTCCGTCCCTCTCCGCGTAGCCCTTTCCGCCGTTGCAAAAATGGGCCTCCGGTCGACGCGTTGGTGCGAGTCCCCTTCGGTGTCGGGCGGCCGTTCCCCCAGTGGTGGAATCCTCAAACCTGATGCTTCATCGCGGCGCCGGTCCGACAACCCGCGCTCAATCAGCCGGCTAGGATTGGGCAGACGATAGACGAACGTGGGCTTTGTGCGCTGCCTTACACCTGCACGCCCATGCAATTGCAAACGACTTTGGCGGGACGCGCTTTCCTGCGGCGCGATCCCTCAGCGGTCACTTGACTCTTCGCGCGACCTGCACAATCCTGCAACTTGTTCGGCCGGATTTGCGGCCGCTCTACCCTTAACCCTGCTACCCCATGAACGACAGCCGCCTTGGCTCGTGCGGGACGTTGGCGTTCCGCCTTGGCTCCCTCACCTTGTTCGCGCTCCCCGTCTTCGCGGCCGCCCAGGCGCGGCCTCCCGCGGCTTCCGAAGAGCAGCCCGACGAGACCGTCCTCATGTCGCCCTTTGAGGTGAACACCGAACAAGACCGCGGTTACCGCGCGACCAATTCCATCTCGGGCACGCGGCTCAACACCGCGATCAAGGACCTGCCGATGCCCATCGAGGTCGTGACGGCCGAGTTTCTGCGCGACACCGGCTCGACCAACCTGCGCGAAAGCCTGCGCTACAGCTCCGGCATCCTGTTGCAGACCCAGAACGACTTCGGCTCCCCGGCCGGCAGCTTCTCCACCAGCCCGGGTAAGATCAACAATCCGGAGGGTCTGACGGCCAGCGCGGACCAGACGCACATGAAGATCCGCGGATTCGAAACCGAATCTGTCCTGCGCGACGGTTTTCGGCGTCAGCACGCAACCGACTCGATCAACATCGCCCGCATTGAAGTCGTGCGCGGTCCCGCGTCGTTGCTCTACGGCGTCGGCAATTTCGGCGGAGTGGTGAACTACCTCGTCAAACAACCGTTGCCCGAGCACGCGGCGGAGGTCTCGGCCACGGTGGGTAGTTACGGATTGTTACGCGGCACGTTCGACGTCACCGGCCCCCTGATCGCAGGCGGCAAGCTGGGTTACCGCGTCACTGGCGCCGCCCAAAAGACCGGCTCGTATACCGATTTCAACGACGAGGATCACACGTTCGTTTCGCCCGTCTTCTCCTGGAAGCCCACCGACGGCACGGAGGTGCTGCTCGATCTTGAGTACGGCCAGCAGAAGTTCGAGGGCATCGGCTGGCAGAACCTGCGCGCCGCCGTCTCAGGTTTCGTCAACGACAGCGCCGGCTACAACGGCCACTTCCTCGACATCCCGGGTCGCGATTCCCGCGAGTTCCGCTGGAGTGGCCCGGACACCTACCGTGACAGCGAAGCCGGCAACCTGCAGCTGAAGGTCACGCAGCATCTCTTCGAAAACCTGCACCTGCTGGTCGGCGTCAACCGAGGGGTTTTCAAGTACGAGCAACTCGACAACCTCGCCGCGCTCCAAACCGTCTCCGAAGGCAGCAACGTGCCCGCTTGGGCGATTGCACCGATCACCTACGCGGGGCTGAGCTCGAACCAAGCCGGAGTTCCTGCCGGCCCGCAGCCGTCCACCATCGCCTACCAGTGGGAGTGGCGTGATCAGGACAACACCCACGATCAGGTCCGTGCCGAGCTCAACTACCAGTTGCCGCTCTTTGAGGACTCACGCTGGCTGCGGATGAACACCTCCTTCCTCGCCGGCCTCAGCTACACGAAGGAGAAGATGGAACACCACACGCGGCAAACGCCGGGAGATCGGGTGAATTACCACAGCCCGGCAGATTTCGACTACTTCCGCTTTGGCCGGCAGGGCGACGGCTCACCGGAGCATCCGTTGGTCGAGTGGGACAACGAGGAGACAACCACCTCGAACCCCGCGCTCTACGGCGTCTTCCAGGGCCGCCTGCTTGACGATCGTGTCACGCTGATCGCCGGCGTGCGCCGCGATCGCAGCTGGAACACCCAGTGGATCTACAATCCCGAGTACAACGCCGACGGCACCCCACGCGGCGACACCGCGCCGCGGACCACCCGCAGCACGACGAGCCGCGACACCACGTACCAGTACGGTCTCAACGTCCGGGTGACGCCCAACAATTGGAAACACGATGTCTCCATTTATGCCCTACGCTCGGAGGGCATTCAACCCAACTACCAGGGCAAGCTGGACCTTCAGGGCGTGCCGCTGCGGGCCGCGCTGGCGAAAAACGAAGAGGTCGGACTGAAGATCGACCTGTTCGACGGCCGACTGTCCGGCACGATCAGTGCCTTCGAGATCACGCGTTCGCGTGCCCAGATCGGCAGCTCGAGCCTCGTCTGGTTCGCCCCGGTGGTGACAGACAACCTGAACTTCGATCCGAACAAGGACATCGTTTACAACGTCAACGACCTGAATCCGTTCAACAACGACTGGAACGGCGCGATCGTCGCCGCGACCCCGCAGTGGGAGGCCGCCGTTGCGGCCGGGGCGGTGTATCAGGCGACCAACTCCGCCGGCGCCACCAACTGGTACGCCAACGCCTCAAAACCCGAGGGCGCCGCCCTGCTCGACGCGGTCTTCAGCAACGTTCACGAGCTCAAGCAATATGGCTGGTGGGGCTGGCTGTATAATGGCGCCGATCCGGGCAGCCTGCCCTTCGACAACCTCGTCAACAACGCCACCATGGACGACAACGGCGCGCAGAACAGCGTTGCCACCGGCAGCGACCGCTCGTCGGGCTGGGACGCCCAGCTGCTCTTCACGCCGACCGACAACCTCCAGTTTCTCTTCTCCTGGTCGCACATCAAGAAAGTGGTGCTGAGCGCGCAGGAGTGGCCGCGCTATCCGTACCCGCAGGATCGCTGGGCGATCTGGTACGCGCCGATCTCCTTCGCCGCCACCGCCGGGCGTCCCTTGGAGGAGGTGTATTCGGATCCAAATGACACCTCCACGTTCATCGCCTTTGGGACCGGGCTGCCGATGGACGACACACCCAAGGATCAGGGTACGTTCTGGGCCAACTATCAGTTCCCGCGCGATTCCGCCCTCGCCGGCTGGTCGATCGGACTTGGTGGTTTCTATGAGAGTGAGCGGATCGTCTACCCCGCGTACGGGCAGAACGCGCTCGATAACGAGGGCAATACGATCACGTTGGTCACACCCAGCCGCACGACGATCAACGCCATGGTAAAGTACGAGTTCACTCTCCGCGGACGCCCCAGCAGCCTCCAGCTCAACGTGGACAATGTGGCCAACGATCGCGACCTCTACGGTTTCATCTACGCCGCACCTCGGCGCTGGCAGCTGCAGTTCACCCATCAACTCTAGCCGAAGGGTTCTGGCATGAGGCGGGTGCTCCTGATTCTGCTGGGCGTCTGCGGCAGTGTCCTCGGCGCCACCGCGCAGCCCACCCCGGCGGAGGCATTTGTCCAGGTCCGCGGCCGCCAGCTCTTCACACCCAAAAGTGAGCCGCTGCTGCTGCGCGGCATCAACCTGGGCAACTGGCTTCTGCCCGAGGGCTACATGTTGCGATTCGAGAAAGCCGGCTCGCCCTGGATGATCGAGAACGTGGTGGCCGAGTTGCTGGGCGACGTCGCCGCCGCCCGTTTCTGGCACGAATGGCAGCAGCACTACATCACCCGCGAGGATATCGCGTTCATCAAACGCCTCGGGCTCAACTCGGTCCGTGTGCCGTTCAACTGGCGCGTGCTCGTGAGTGCCACCTATCCCCACACCCTCGAGGGTCCCGGTTGGGCGCTGCTCGACCGGGTGGTCACGTGGTGCCGGGAAGAGGGCCTGTGGGTGGTGCTCGATTTGCACGGTGCCCCGGGAGGCCAGACGGGCGCAAACATCGACGATTCGCGCGGACGCCCGTTGCTCTTCGACGATCCGGATGCCCAGGCGCTGACGATCGAGCTTTGGACCGCGCTCGCCCGCCGGTACCGCGACGAGCCCACCGTGATCGGCTTCGACCTGCTGAACGAGCCGATTGCGGACTACCATGACCAGGCGCACTACGACCCAAAGCTGGCGCCGTTGTATCGTCGGATTGGTGACGCCGTGCGGGCCGTCGCACCGCATCAGATCCTCTTCCTCGGGGGCGCGCAGTGGAACACCGACTTCGAGGCCGTTGGTCCGCCGTTTGCACCCAACACGGTGTACACGTTCCACACCTACTGGACGGCGCCGGATGTGTCCGCCATCGAGCGCTACCTGGCCGTGCGCGAGCAGTATCAGGTCCCGCTATGGCTCGGCGAATCGGGCGAGAACACCGACGAATGGATCTGGTCCTTCCGCCAGGTGCTCGAGGCCCAGGACATCGGGTGGTGCTTCTGGCCGTACAAAAAGCTCGACGCCACCTCCTGCATCGCCTCGATCCCGCCGCCGCGCGACTGGCCCGCAATCATCGCTTATGCTGAAGCGCCGCGCGGCACCTATGACGAAATTCGGGCGGCCTTGCCATCCCTCGACGTCGCGCAACGCGCGTTGGCCGAGCTGCTGGAGAACTTGCAGCTCTCCCAAAATCGTTTGAACCGCGGCTACATCGAGGCGCTCGGGCTGACCCATGTTGAGCCTTGAGCTGAAGCGCTTTCGTCCGATCCTGAACCGCGTTTCCCTCTCCACGCGCGGCCGGTCCTCCGCCCGCTCCGGCTTTCCTCTTCCAGCGTGCCGAAAGTCAACCAGCAGCTCATCGCGGACAAACTGAAGCTCTCACGGGCGACGGTTTCCCGGTGCTTCACGAACCATCCCTGGATCGATCCAGAAACGCGCGCGCGGGTCTTCGACCTCGCGTCGCGCCTCGGCTACACCCACCGCGAAACGCGTCACGCCGCCAACCAGCCGGCCCGGCGGACCCGCCTCGTCTTCGGTGTGCTGATCTGCATCGAGCACTCGGATTTCAACACGTTCAGCCCCGGATCGGGCGTGCTGGCCGGGCTCTCGGAAATGGCCAGGGCAAAGGACGTGCGACTCGACCTTCATTTCGTGCGCCCGCGCGATCTGCACCTGGACAGCCCGTCCTACCGCAAGATCTTCGAGCAACGGAAACGGCGCCACGATGGGCTCATCCTGATCTACCCGTTTCCCGCCACGATCGTCAACGAGCTGCGGGAACGTTACCCTGTCGTGTCATTGGTCGAACAATACGGGGCGCGCCCGCTCGACAGCGTCGACGTCGACAACCACGGCGGAATCGCGAAGGTCGTTGATCGGCTGTACGCGCTCGGCCACCGCCGCATCGGCTTTCTTACCTGGCGTTATGCCGTCGAGGCGGGCTGGCCGCTGCGGCGCTACAGCGGCTTCATGGAACGAGCCGCCGCCCTCGGACTCGACGTGCAGCCGGAGGATCTCATCAACGTCAGCGCCCGCGATCATCTGGACTACGCCGAACTGCATGCCCACGCCGTCGCTCGCACGCGCGGCGGAGTCACCGCCTGGATCTGTGCCGCCGACCACCAGGCGCAGCACCTCGTGCAGGCGTTACAGGCGCAGGGTTTGCGGGTGCCGGAGGATGTCTCCGTGACAGGGTTTGATGCTTTGCCGGCGGAGAACGGCGAACCGATTCTCACGTCCGTTCAGGTCCCCTTCCGGCAGATCGGGATCATGGGCGGTGAACGCCTGCTCGACCTGATCGCCCGGCGCTACACCGTCGCGCAACATATCCTGCTCGACTGTGAACTCCGCGAAGGCGCCACCACCGGCCCGCCCCGGCGTTGATCCCCTCCAGCGCAAACGCACTTCGCGACCGCAACCCGCTCCAATATGTGAACGCAGGTACGATTGCGACAATGCGCGCCGTAGCGCCCTGTGCAAGAGCCCCGGACGGGCGTTCACACCATGCGTTTTCCTCTCCTGCCCACGCTCCTCTGCCACGCATTTTTCGGCTGTCTGAACTGCCTTTATGCAACGCAGACGGAGCGACCGCTCGTTAGCCCCGCTTTCGGACACCACATGGTCCTGCAGCGAGATCGCCCGAATCCAATCTGGGGCTGGACGAAGCCAGGACAGGCTGTGCAGGTAACGATCGACGGTATTCAGGTGAGCACGACAGCCGGTACGGATGGCCGCTGGCAGACGGAGTTTCAGCCGCCCGCAGTCGGTGGACCGTACGAACTGACGGTGAATGCCCACGAAACGCTCACGTTGTACGACGTGCTGGTCGGAGACGTCTGGCTCTGCAGTGGCCAATCCAACATGGAGTACGGCCTGCGCGCGGTGGACGGCGGGCTCGAGGCCATCGAAGCGGCGGACCGGCCGACCTTGCGGTTGTACTCCGTGAGCACGCAGACCGCGTACGGCACGCGAGAGGAACCAAACGGCGAATGGAAGGTGTGCACACCGGAAAGCGCGGGAGCGCGGGGCGGCTTCTCCGCCGTCGCCTATTTTTTTGCCGAGCGGCTGCAACAGGAGATCGATGTCCCGATTGGCCTGATTCAGGCGGCGGTTGGCGGCTCGCCCATCGAGAGCTGGATGACTCCCGAAGCACTCGCTGGCTTCGTCGAATTCAAGCCCGCGCTGGCGGAGATCGCACGACTGCGCGTCGTGGGAGCTCCGGAGTACGGCAACTACATCACGCACTGGTACGACGAGCATGACCAAGGCGCGCGAGATGGCGCGAACTGGGCCGATCCGCAGCTGGACGAGACCGGCTGGCGCACCACGAGCCTGCAAAGCGGCTTCGAGGACCTCGACGTTCCTACTGAGCCGGCCGTCGTCTGGTTCCGCCGTCAAATCACGCTGCCCGATCCCCTGCCCGCCGGCACGGCGCGCCTGCGCCTCGGTGTGGTGGAAAAAATGGATACAGCGTGGATCAACGGCACCTGGGTCGGCGCGAGCTCGTGGGTCGAAAATCCCCGGGTGTATCGCATTCCCGAGGGCGTGCTACGGCCGGGCGCCAACCAACTCACGCTGCGGGTCTTCAAGCTGAAACCGGACGGTGGTTTGCAAACCCCCTTGTCCGAACTCACGCTCGAACTGGGCGACGGCACGACGCTTCCGTTGGCCGGCGAGTGGCGCGCGAAGTTGAGCGTCGACGCACGATCTCCGCACCCGTTGCCGCTCGGCTTCGAGAATTATCCAACGATGCCCACCGTGCTTTATCACGGCATGGTCGGGCCGCTCGCTCCGCGCGCCCTGGCCGGCGTGCTCTGGTATCAAGGCGAAGCCAATTTCACCCGCGCCCACCAATATCGCCAGCTGCTCCCCGGCCTGATTGCGGACTGGCGCGCGCAGTTCAAACAACCCGACCTGCCGTTCTACATCGTCAGCCTGCCGGCCTTCATGGGACGGCGTGATGAACCGGGCACCGACGGCTGGGCCGAACTCCGCGAAGCGCAAGCTCTCGCGGGGCAAACCGTGCCGAATACCGAAACGATCGTCGCCATCGACCTTGGAGACGCCAACGACATCCATCCGCGCAACAAACGTCCCGTCGGCGAACGCCTGGCCCTCGCGGCCCTCGCCCGCCAGTACGGACATGACCTGCCGTATTCAGGTCCACGTTACAAGAGCGTTGAACGCCTGCCGGGCGCCTTGCGTCTCACCTTCAGCGGCACTGCGGGTGAGTTGCTGCTGCGCCAGGGCGACAAGGGCTTCGCGGTGGCCGGAAACGACCAGAAGTTTCATTGGGCCGAGGCCCGAATCGACGGCGACAGCGTAATCGTTTCCTCACCCGAGGTCCCGCAGCCCGTCGCGGCGCGTTACGCCTGGCAGGCGAACCCACCGACCCTCCTCTATGATTCGGCCGGACTACCCGCGATGCCGTTTCGCACCGACGACTGGCGCCTGAGCACCGAACCCGCCGCCCACAAAGATTGATCGCGCAAACGCGGCGCGACACCGACCCGCCGCGAAAATGGGTGCTCGGGAAAGGACTCGAACCTTCACGCCTTGCGGCAACGGCTTCGGCGCGAGAACTGTCACAACGCGTCCCGAGTCAGCACCCCGGAGCAAGGCGAATCAGAGCCCGGGATAGTCAAAGAGGGCGCTACGCCAGCCAAGAGGCCCCGCCCAGTCAGCATGCGAGGGAGCAACTTCCCAAGCGAAGGCGCCCTTCGACCAGCTGGCTACAACCCGTTGGGCCATCGGTATGATTCGGAAAACCTCCAGCGAATGCGGAGCCGACCAGCGGAAACAGCACGCCCCCCGTTCCCGCGACGGCTTTTGTCTGTCGCGATAGCGGGCGGGCGATTTTTGAGTGTCAAAATGGAGGCATGTCTTTGTCCCGCTCACCATCCATTCGTTCGCGCTTCAGGCTCCTCCTGTTGGTCATTGCCAGCGTAGCGCCGGCCACGATGTCTTGGGCAGTGCTCCCCGAGGTCGCTGGATACACCTTGCGACTGACCACGTACGCTGGATCAAATCGGAGCGAACAGTGGTTGTTGTTGAACGGGGACGGCACATACCGCTCGTACTATGGCTGGGGTCACGGCCACGATACCAACCACGTCAGGCGGTACCGCCTCATGGACGAGGGAACATACACCTACACGCCGAGCGGCGATGGTTTGCACGCAGAACTCGAACTCGTGACATCAAGCGGCGGGGCATGGCCCATGATTTTGCGGTACAACGCGGCCGCCAGTGGAGATATCAGATCAGGTGCCCTTGGGAGTTTTGAATTCTCTTGGAGAGACTCCACACAACGACTCGTGAATTCTTCCGTGCGTGCGTCACTGGCGCCGGGGAAGTCGTTGCTTGCGGGTTTCGTTTCAGGTGCGGGTGGCGCTCGGGTCTTGATCCGGGCCATAGGCCCAACACTGGCGGATTATGGCGTCGACCGTGTCGTCAGCCAGCCGGTGATCCGTTTGCACCAAGGTGATCAAGTCCTCGCGACGTCCGGAAAGTGGACCGAAGGGGATGCAGACAACCGTTGGCCATCGAGCGACATGCTCGAGGGTGTTTTCGCCGTAGCGGGCGCATTTCCCCTGAGTCGCGACAACGCGGATTCCGCTTTGGTCGCTGATCTGCCCCCTGGGGTCTATACGGCAATCGCCACGAACGACGGGCAGACCGAAGGCGAGGCGCTGCTCGAAATCTACGTTCTGCCGTAATGTCCTGGAGACCGGCACAGCGCTGCCTCCCCACAGGCTTGCAAAAAGTAGCTCCGGGCGGTCCTTCGGGAGCAGCGTGAGGCCGACGCAAAGGCGCGCGAAGCCGCAGCCGGCTGCGGCTCAACGAGCACACAGCCCGAGTGCTCGATTAGGACGCAGCTCATTGTTGGTGCTCGGGAAAGGACTCGAACCTTCACGCCTTGCGGCAACGGCTTCTAAGACCGTCGTGTCTGCCATTCCACCACCCGAGCAGGGAGCGCGCGGATCGTGGGGAGTCCGACCGCGGCGGGCAAGCGTGGTGTGCCGCCGCTCCGCGCCATCCTTGGGCCACGAATTGTCGCCCGTGAGCTGACACGCCTTCTGCCTTCGCTCAGGAGGCGGCTCGCTCGCGGTTCAACCAAACGCGGCACGCGCTCTTCATTCGCGTGAGGATGTAGTACACCGTCTGGCTGCGGAGCCGGATGAGCTGTCCGCCCACGATCTTTGGCACAAAGTCCTGGGGTACGTCCACGATCTGCTCCGGTGTCGCCTGATCCAGCCCTTGGCACAGCACCGACGTCATCGCTTTCGTCAGCGTCTGCACATGCGGGCCAAGCGTGATCCGAAAACTCGCGGCGCGGGTCTTCGAGTCCACGCGCAGGTACACTCCGACCGTGTCGGTGCATTCCTCGTCTTTCCGCACATCCTCGAGGTCAAACGTTTCGCCCGCGCGCGGCGCGCAGCCCGCGGCGGCATCGGCGTACGCGATCAGGTTCTCGCGCTTTTCGTCTTCCGGCAGCACGTCGAACAGGTCGACGATCTCGGCTAGTTTGGGCGGATAAGCAGACATGGTGAAAAAGGGTGCGGCCGCCTGGAGCCGCCGCACCCGTAAAACAGAGGAAACGAGATCAGCCGGGTTGCTCGCCCTTGGCGATGGGCGCGCGAACCATGTTGCCCCATTCGGTCCAGGAGCCGTCGTAGTTCCGTACCTTGTCGTACCCGAGCAGATACTTCAGCACGAACCAGGTGTGGCTGGACCGCTCGCCGATGCGGCAGTACGCGATGATGTCATCGCCCTTCTGCAGGCCGAGATTCTCGGTGTAGATGCGCTTCAGCTCGTCGTAAGTCTTGAAGGTGCCGTCGTCGTTCGCGGCCGTCTTCCACGGCACCGAGCGCGCGCCGGGCACGTGGCCGCCGCGCAGCACGCCCTCCTGCGGATACTCGGGCATGTGGGTGATCTCGCCGCGGTACTCGCCCGCGGAGCGAACATCGATCAGCGGCTTGCGCGCGCGGCTGTGTTCGAGCGTGTCGGCAAAGAACGCCCGGATCTCCTCGTCGCGGCGGCGGGCGGGCACCGGGTAGCTGGACGGCGGATACTGAACCTTCTCGCGGGTCATCGGACGACCGTCGGCCTTCCACTTGTCGCGCCCGCCATCGAGCACCTTGACCTTCTCGTGGCCGAACAGCTGGAAGGCCCACAGCGC
>JAEWIY010000205.1 GCA_023386835.1 Verrucomicrobiota bacterium | reverse complement strand
GGGTGGGGGCGCGGGGGCACCCCCCCGGGGGGGGGGGGGGGGGGGGGTCAACGCGGCGGCGCGCGTCGCGAGGTCCCGGTCGCCGAGCAGGCGGAAAGCAAGTTGGACGCGGGCCCAGAAGGAAAGTTGGCGATCTTCCATGGTAAAGGTCGAATGGAGCAGGATTCGTGTCCGAACGCAAAAGGCGAACGCGGGACCATTGCCAATCGCGAAGCAGTATCGAACTCGCGAGTCCTGCAACGGTTGGATCCGGTTTCCGTTCGCTGGCGCGGACGATCGGTGAGTTGGGGTCGCGCCGGCTTCGGCTAGCGGACTGCGTCTGGCTGCGTAAGATGGCCGGGATGCCTCTGACGCAACTGATCCCGATGCTGCCGGTGAAAAGCGTCGCCGCGGCCCTGCCGTTCTACGAGAAACTCGGCTTCACCGTCGAACGGCGGCAGGACGACTGGGGTTGGGCGATGCTCCGAGGAGGGGCCGCTCGTTTGATGCTCGATGAGAGCATCAACGTTCCCGGGCAGGCACCGCGGCCCGGCCTGCTCTACCTGTACCCTGACGATGTCGTCGCTTTCCACGAAGACGTGCGCGACCGGGGGCTGGAGGTCCCGGAGCTGAGCACGACGTTTTATGGGATGACGGAGTTCCGTCTAACGGACCCCGACGGAAATCGGCTGTGGATCGGGCAACCGGAAAAGGCAGCCGAAAAGCAGTGAGCAAAAAAACCGCCGCTCCCGAAGCACGGGAGAACGGCGGCGAAAGAGCGCCGGGCGGCGGAGCCCGCGTGAGGCCTGAGCGAATACAGCGACTCAGGAACCCGTCACGGTGACTTCGCTCCAGGGGATCACCTCAAAGGCGACCGGCGAGGTCGCCGCGCGGCTAAGCTCGATATCAACGTACTTTCCGATCTGGCGCAGGCGGTCATGGCTCGCCGGAGCTCCGCCGTCGCTGATCAGATCGACTTGCAGGTAACGGGGATTGATTGCCAGCGCGGCCGGAGAAATGATGCGCAGCCGGGAGGCTTGGGCGATCGTGCCGTCACGCAGCGTCACCGGGCCATAACCGACGACCTCCGCACGGATGGAGACAACTTCGTCGCTGGAGGAGCCGCGGGACGTTTGGCACCCGGTGAGCCCCAGGAGCAGCGCAAAAACGAGGGTGAACAAGCCAAGAGAACGAACAGACAATGAGGAGTTCATCGGGGATGCGGTTGAGAGTTCGAGCGCCGGTGCAAACCCTTGTCGTCTTAAGCTTACGATCAAGCGGATAGCTTCGATTTGGAACTGTCCGATTGGTGGAGAGAGAGCCGCGAATGACGCGAATCGGGCCACGGAACACACAGAGGACACGGAAGGAAGCGGACTGGATTGCTTGGTCGCTTGTGCCTTGTGCGCCTCATTGCGGCCACGTCTCCGCGGATCGCTTCAACTTCAACTTTCAACTTCCACTCGCGCGGCGGTGGAGCCGCCGCGCGTCGGGCAACGTGCAGCAGCAGAAGCGTTGCGATGGCGGCATTCCTCCGCTTGGTGCGAGGCGCTTTCTTGGCCCCTCATGACTTTTCGTTTCCTTTCATCCGTCTGGCTTTCGATTGTTTTCGTCACGGCGAGTTGCGCCGCAAACGCAGAGGGTGAGCGGTGGGTCGGATCCTGGGTCTCCGCGCAACAGATCGTTGAGCCACACAACCTGCCGCCGCCCCCGGGTCTCGGCGGGCACACGTTGCGGCAGGTGATTCAGCCCGCTCTCGGCGGTTCGCAGGCTCGTGTGGTGATCTCCAACGTTTTCGGCGATGCACCGCTCACGGTTGCGGCGGTGCATCTTGCGCAATCGGCTGGCGCGTCCGGGATTGTGCCGGAAACGGATTGCGCCTTGCTGTTCAGCGGCCGGCCGACGGTGACGATTCAGCCAGGCACGAGTGTGCTCTCCGATCCGGCGCCATTTGCGGTGGAGGCCTTTCAGAACCTCGCGGTCAGCATCGCGGTGCAGGACATGCCGACGCAGGTCACGGGTCACCCGGGATCGCGGACGACTTCGTACATCGTGCCCGGCCAACAAGTCTCCGCTTCTCAACTACCGGATGCGGTGACGGTGGATCGCTGGTACCTATTGGCTCGCCTTGAGGTGCTGACGGATGCTTCGGCCGGCGCGATTGTGGTGATCGGCGACTCCATTACCGATGGTCGTGGTTCGACCACCAACCAGAACGATCGCTGGCCAAACGTATTGGCGCGCCGGTTGCACGCGCATCCAGCCACGTCGCGTCTGGCCGTTTTGAATCAGGGCATCGGAGGTGGCCGGTTGCTGCGCGACGGGCTCGGGCCGAGTGCGCTGGCCCGTTTCGACCGCGATGTGCTGGCGCCGCCAGGCGTCGAAGCGCTCATTGTGTTTATCGGCGTGAACGACCTGGGGACCGCGGTGGGCGCACGCGCGAATGGGCAACCGGCGGCGACGGCTGACGATCTAATTGCCGGATACCAGCAGCTGATTCGCCGCGCGAAGAGCCACGGGTTGAAAGTCATCGGCGCCACGATTACGCCGTTCAGCGGCTTCGAGATGTACGATACGCCGGAAAGCGAAGCGGACCGGCAGAAGGTGAACGAGTGGATCCGAACCAGCGGCGAATACGACGCCGTGATCGACTTCGACGCGATCGCGCGAGATCGCGAGAATCTGGCCCGGCTCTCCGCCGCGGTGGATGGGGGCGATCGCCTGCACCCGTCGGCGGAAGGTTATCGGATCATGGCGGAGGCAATCGATCTCGGTCTGTTCGAACGACTGGCGCCTCGGCCGGCCGTTCGGTGAGCAGTTCCTGAACAGCGGGTCACGCACGAGAACGAGTTTGGGCGCGGTTCAGTCATCGGTCAGTTGTCCAGCCGGCGCCGCGCCCCCAACCAGGCGAGTCCACCGAGCGCGGCCGTCCAAACGACCAGCAGCGTGCCGAGCCAGAACGACGCGTGGCCGATCCACCACTGCGCCAAACCGTGGATCCGCAGTCCGGCGAAGGCGGCCTGTTCCACTTCGAAGAGGACCGTCACGCGGAAGGCGTCGAGCGGGTTGAGCATCAACGTGGCCACCCAAAGGTCCGGGTGCTGCTGCACCCACGGCGCGCCAGCGACACCCAGCAGAAGCAGGTCCGTGCCGAAAAGCAGGCCGAACCAGCAAGCGACCACGGTAATGAGACCGCGGATACTATCGCGGATCCAGAAGCCGGCACAGAGCCCAATCATGGCGCCCACCGTGCTGATTCCGGCGGCCCCCGTGGCCACCAGGAGCAGACTCGGAGAAAAGGCGCCGGCGAGCGCCACGGGTGCGATCAGCAGGCTGCTTGTGATTCCGACCAACAGCAAGAGGGCGACAGCCTTGCCGGTCAGCCACGGGCCGAGTCCGCGGGGCTGGCCAAGGAGGAGGACAAACTCGTCGGCCTCGGCCTGCGCCGAACTCAGGCCCAGCAGCAGCGAGGAAAGGGAGAGTGCGTAAAGCACGGCGTGCAACAGCCACCAGGCGGCGCCGCGCGCCAGGGCGTCAGCCGGCGTGAGCAATGGCAGCAGTCCGGCCAGCAGGACCAGCGCAAGGTGCGCGTAGGCGAAGCGGTTCAGGCGATGGCTCAGCCATTCGCGATTCGCGGCAGCACCAACCACACGAAACCGGGAGGGAAGCGGTGAGTTCATGATCAGGCGCAGATTGGCAGGAGTTCCGCGTGGGTGGGGAGCGATGAAGCGTTTCCGTTAAACGCACCCCGCAGGTTGGCGACCGGCAGTTCGCCACCGAGACGACCTTCGTGGATCAGCAGGCAACGGTCGGCGCGGTTTTCCCATTCGCCCAACAAGTGCGTCGTCACGACGACCGTGCGGCCCGCGGTGGCCTGGGCGACAAGGTAGTCCTGCAGTCGGTCGCGCCACTCCGGGTCGAGGCTCAGCCCCGGCTCGTCCAGCAGCAGGACGGGGGCGGCGGCGAGGCTGAACACGGTCAGCGCGAGACGCTGACGCAGACCACCGGACAATTGGGCCGTCGGCATGGTCGCGTATTCACCCAGCCCCCATGCGCCGAGTTCCTGGTCAACGGCCTCGCGCGGACGTCCGCGGAGTTCAGCGTAGAAAGAGGCGACCTGACGGACCGTGAGCCGCGGATGAAAACGCGGCGTCTGCGGAAGGTAGGAAAGTTTGGCCAGCGCGGCGGTGCGGTCGCGTTGCAGGTCGGTGCCGGCGATCGCGATGGTGCCGCCATCCGGATCACTGAGACCGGCGAGCAGCCGGAGAGTGGTGGTTTTGCCGGCGCCATTGGTGCCCACCAGAAGCGTGATGGCGCCGGGTTCCGCCGCGAGGTTCAGGCCGCGGAGGACGGCACGGGAACCGTAGGATTTGGTGAGCGCGCGAGTGAGGATCATGGCTGGGTGGGAATGGAGGTCGCGAGGGGATGCGGATCGCGCACACCCGGCAGGCCCGGCAGGGCGAGGCGCGTGTAGACGAAGCGCAGGAGGCGCTCGCCCGGACTGGCGGAAAGCAGTCCGATGGCTGGAAAGGACCGGCGCCACGGGCCAAACAGATCGACCTCGCGATGGGGCAGGTCGGCGATGCCGTCGTGGTTCAGGTCGAGATTGGCGGAGCCTTCCCAGCGGTTGCCGCGGCCATCGAGCGCCCATGTATTCGCGGTGTTGCGACCGTCGGTTTCGACCGGGTGCACGTTGCCGGCGAGGGTGTTCTCCGTGAAGACGGAGTCCGCGGTGCTGTCGCTCACCCGCAGCCCCACGTAGTTGCGGCTGATCACGTTGCCCCGGACCGTGTTGCGGTTCGAGTTCTCGAGGTAAAGGCCCAGCGTATTGCCGGAAATCGTGTTCTCCTCAATCCGTGTGTCGTCGACGGACTGCAACAGCAACCCGTACGCGCGGTGGCTGCGGTTGGCGCTGAAGCGGTTTTCGCGCAACACGAGGCGCTGCGAATACATCAGCGCGGCTCCCGCGGAGTTGTCGGAGAATTGGTTTCGCTCAAACGTATTCTCATCCGAATACATGTAGTGCAGCCCGTAGCGGACCTGCGTGATCGTATTGCCGCTGACGAATGTGCCGTCCGTGAATGAGAAATAGATGCCATCGCGCGTGCCGCGGATGGTGTTGCCGGTGATGACGTGCCCGGCGGAGTTCCAGAGGTGAATGCCGTTGCCGCGGCGATCGGTCGGTGACTCCAGGTCGCAGAGCTCGCTTTCGCCGGGCTTGAGCGCGCCCGTCATGGGATCGGCCGCCGGCGTGATGGCGCCGTCACCCAGGATGAAGTTGCCCTCGATCCGGGCACCCTCGGCTTTGCGCACGTAGACGCCATGAAGCATGTTCAGGATCCGATTGTGGCGGATCACCGCTCGTGGCGCGGTCACGTGGATGGCAGCGTGATCCTGCGACAGGTTGCGACCGGAACCCTGCACGGTAAAACCGGCGACTTCGACGTCCGGCGCGCGGATCGCGAGGACGTGGGTGGTTTGGTCGCCGCGCAGGACGGCGCCGGGTTCACCGATCAGCCGTAGTGGGCGGTCGATGACAAAAAGGCCGTCGTACGTTCCGGCTGCGACGGTGACCGTTTCACCCGGAGCGGCGGCGGCGAGTCGGGCGCGCAGGGCGTCACCGGATTCTGGTGACGCCAGCGCTTCGATGCAGCCGGCGCCGAGGAGCGTGAACCCCGTGGCGAGCCAGCGGCTCCAGGCCTGACGCGGTGAAATCCGGCTCATGCTTCCTCCCGGCGCGAGAGCCAGATGGCGCCCAGCAGCAGTATCGGCACGAAGGCGAGGACAATGGCTCCGGACTGTGGCAGGCTCGTCTGGACGAAGTTGGCAATCTTCTGGCTGCCGATCCAGGTCGGCATGAAGGGCTCGATGGTCATGGGCGCCCGCGGATCCAGGTCGTGACCGTACCGATACAGCCGAAAGTAGAAGGTCCCGAGCGAGAACAGCCCGAAGTAGAGAAAGAGCACCCCCAGGTCGATCAGGCTGATGATCCGGCCCAGGGCGGCCGCGCGCAGCGCGAGCAGCGCAAAGATACCGAGGGCAAACGGTATCCACCGCATCTCGACGAAGTCCGCCTCCACGAGCGGCTTCATCCCGATGTAGTGATTCAGCACATTGATCTCGTGCAGATCCTGGCCATCATTGCCGCCGACCAGCTGGTGCGAGTAGATGTCGAGGGAGAGACCCTCGCGGTACTGTGGCGCGACCAGGTGAATGCGCCAGAGCGGCAGGAAGACGGCGGCCACGAACGCTCCCGCCGCCAGGAGCAACAGGAGCCGTGACGCTGCATTGAGCGGGCGGCGGAGGAACTGGTGTTCACGTCGAAGGAAATCGTTCATGGTGGTGGCGGAGGGGGAGGGGGGCGGCCCCCCCCGGGGGGCCGC
>JAEWIY010000129.1 GCA_023386835.1 Verrucomicrobiota bacterium | reverse complement strand
AGCATTGTCCGCCCATCCGATCGACACCGACCGGCAGTACGCCCAACTTGACGCGACCGTTGCGTGGCTCCGGCGGCAGCAAACGTTAACACGACCCACTTCCAGGCCCTCACACCGAACGCCACGGGCCGGCGGCTCGATCTTTAACGTGGCCGAACTGGACCAGACGCCGCAGCCCACGTCCCGACGTCCACCTCAGTACCCCGCCGCCTTCCGCAAAGCCGGTTTGGAAGGCAAGGCAACGGTGGCCTTCATCGTCGACGCCGACGGGCAAGTCCAGGAAGCGGAAAGCGTGAACAGCACCGATCCCGCCTTCGCCGCCGCGGCCGTGGCCGCAGTTCAGGAATGGAAGTTTCAACCCGGCCTCAAGGACGGGATTCCGGTGAATACACGCCTGCAGGTGCCCATCGTCTTCCGCGTCAACGCGGAGAAACGGCAGGGCGATCTCGGCCTCAACAACTGGTTCTGACCATGCCCTCTGCACCGCACCTGCTGATCGCGCTGAACGCCCTCCTCCTGCTGGGCGTCGGGGGTGCCTTGTATTCACGGCATAACGACGCCGCACAGCTCCGGCAGGCTCTCGCCACCGCGCGGCAGCAGGCGCAGGCCGCGGGGGCGCTGGAGCAGGAGAATAGGAACCGCCGAGAGGGGCTGTCGGCAAGCGAGGCCCTGCGGCGGATGCAGGAGGAACACGCCGCGCTGTCTCGGTTGCGGTCGGAGGTTGAGGAACTGCGCCGTCAGGCCAAGCAGCGGCTTCAGCGGGGCGCGCGCCCTTCCGCCGAGCCCCCGCAACCACCCGCGGTTTGGGTCGAGGCGGATTGGGACAATCGCGGACGCGACGACCCGGCGTCGACCGTCATCACCACGCTTTGGGCGGTGACGCGTGGAGAGACGGCGCGGTTGGCGGAGGCGATCCAGTTGCGACCAGAAGGACAGCAGCGTTTGCAAAAGCTCCTGGACGAACTTCCGCCTGAGTTGCGCGCCTCGTTCTCACGACCGGAGGAACTCGCCGCCGCCTTGGCGACGCGGGACGTCGCACCCGCGTCGATCGAGTTCCTGGATCCCGCCACCGAATCCGACAAGGAACACCCGCACTTCAAAGGCTTGCGCATCCGCGTGACCGATCGCGCAACCGGCCAGGAGCGTTTCCCCACGCTCGCGACGGTGCGCACGGACGCGGGCTGGAAGCTGATTGTGCCCACTACCGTGCTCGATCGCCAACTCGCCCGCCTGATCGAGACCGGCGAATCGACGGCGCATCGTTGAGCGCGGCGAAGGATGGCGAAGGCAGCCGCCACGGGACTGACGGACTTGCATTGACCGTCTTCTGACCCACAGTGAGCGCACGCGCCGGACACCCCGCGCGAGTGGATCGATGGTTTTATCGCGCGTTCTCCCCTGCCTTCTCCTGTTGTTCGCCGTGATCACCGGCACCGGTTGTCGCCAAGGCGGCACTACAGCCAGCCCGGTGATTCTCCGGGTCTGGTCACACCAGGGGCAGGAGGCGGAGAACCAGGCGCTGCGGTCCATCGCGGCGGCGTTCAACGATGCCCACGCAAGCGAGGGCCTGCAGGTCGAGCTGACGTTTTTCCCCGATTTCCAGTACACGGAGAAACTCTCCATCGCGGCGGCCGCTGATGACCTACCCGATGCCTTCGATCTGGATGGACCACTGGTGGCACGGTTCGCCGAAGCCGGGCTGCTGCAACCACTCGATGCGTGGGTCACGGCCGAGGACCGCCGCGATTTCCTTCCCACCATCCTGGCGCAGGGCACCGTTCATGATCAGCTCTACGCCCTCGGCGCGTTCGAGTCAGCCGTCGTCCTCTATTATGACCGCGACTGGCTGGCGCGCGCAGAGGTCACTCCTCCCGCCGCAGGCCAAGCCTGGAGCTGGGACGAGTTTCTCGCCGCCTGCGAAAAGCTGCAGGCCACCGGGCTCGATCCGGTCGCGCTGCACATGGATGACGCCGCCGACGAATGGTACACCTACGCGTTCAGTCCGGTGCTATGGTCCGCGGGCGGCCGCTTGATCTCTGGCGACGGCACCACCGTGGCCGGTGTACTGGCCAGCTGGGAAAACGTGGAGGCGCTGCAACGCTGGCAGGCGCTGTTCACGCGCGGCTACGCGGCTACGGATCCCGTCGAGCCTGATCCGTTTGGTCGTGGGCACGTCGCGATGGACTGGTCGGGCCACTGGATGGCGCGTGGCCACCTCGCCGCCAAAGGTGATCGCCTCGGCGTCATGCCCCTCCCGCGCCTGGGTGCGCAGTCGGTCGCGCCCAGTGGCAGCTGGTGCTGGGCGCTCTCGCAGGCGAGCACACATCCGGAGGCGGCCGCACGTTGGTTGCGCTGGGTCACCGGCGCGCAAACAGGGGTGATCCCGATGGTGCGCGCCAACGGCGCCGTGCCCGCGCGGCGGTCCGCCTTTGACGCCTTTCCGGAGTATTCGAGTGATCCCTACCGGCTCTTCCGCCAGCAGCTCGAGACGATCGCCCGCCCCCGGCCGCGCACGCCGTATTACGCCACGCTGACGCAACGTTTCGCCGGCGCCGTCCGCGAGATCGCTCGTGGTGCCGAGGTCCGTCGCCGGCTGCAGGTCGCCGAGCGGGAGATTCAGGAAGTGATCGACCGACGCGAGCAGCGAAAAGGAGGTGGCTCATGACGCCTTGGCAGCGGGAACGATCCCGTGCAGCCGTGCCGTTTCTCCTTCCGGCCGGTGTGCTGCTGGCGGTGTTCGTATTGTGGCCGCTCGCGCGGGCCACGTGGTGGAGCTTCACCAATGCCGACCTGCTGGCCCCGGCCGACGCCGCCTGGATCGGCCTCGGCAACTACAGCGACCTCCTGCAGGACGCGCGTTTTCGTCAGGCGTTCGCCAATACAGCCTGGTTTGCCGTCCTCGTCGTGCCCCTACAGACGATCGCCGCCTTCTTCCTGGCCCTCTGGGTCAATCGGCCGGAACCGATGTGGCGCTGGTTGCGAGTGGTGTTCTTTCTGCCGGTGGTCGTCTCGCTGCCGGTGCTCGCGGTCGTGTGGACGCTGCTCTACCAGCCCGCCCAGGGCGATCAGATCGGCTTCATCAACGCCGCCCTGCGTTCGCTCGGCCTGCCCACCCAGGCCTGGTTGCGCGATCCACAGACTGCCCTGCCCGCGCTCGCCTTCATGTCGATGTGGCAGGGGGTGGGCCTCCAGATGATGGTCTTCGTGGCCGGCCTGCAGTCAGTGCCGCGTGAGTTGCTGGAAGCCGCCCGCATCGACGGCGCGGGCCCACTACAACGCGTCTGGCACGTCGTCGTGCCCGCACTCCGTCCCACGCTCATCTTCGTTGTGACAGTGACGACGATCCTCGCCTTCCGCCTGTTTGTGCAACCGTACCTGATGACACGCGGAGGCCCCGACAATCGCACGCTCTCGCTCATCCAATCGATCTACGAAATGACATTCCTCAGCCAAAACCTGGGGCGAGCCTGCGCGGCGGCGCTGCTCTTCCTCGGATTGGTGGGACTGCTCACGCTTCTGCAACGCTGGCTGGCCAAGGAGGAGTCGGCATGAGGCGTATCCTCGGATGGACGACGGCGGTTCTGGTTGCCCTCGTGTTTCTCGCGCCGCTCTGGTGGGTCGTGCTCGGCTCGCTGCGTGAGGAGACGACGCTGTTCAGCGGTGGTCCCATGGCGTGGTTCACCGCTCAAGGCTGGACCCTGGAGAACTACAGTGACGCCTGGCGCCGGGCCGGCCTGGGATCCGCCTTGCTGGTGTCCCTGCTTCAAGTGGGCCTGATCGCGGCGTTTGGGCTCGTGGTGAACACCACCGCCGCCTTTGCGTTTGCGCGGCTGCAGTTTCCGGGACGAGACCTGCTCTTTGCGCTGGTCGTCATCCTGATCATCCTGCCGGTCGAAGTCCTCGCGGTCCCGCTGTTCTTCACCGCGCGTGATCTTGGGCTGACCGGAGGATGGGCGACCGCGCTGGCCGGTCTCACCGTGCCGTTCTTTGCCAAGGCGTTTAACATCTACTTCCTCCGCCAGCACCTGCTTTCCGTGCCGGCGGAGCTCGAGGAGGCGGCCGCGCTCGAAGGCGCGGGTGTCTGGCGGCAGTTCTGGCATGTCGCCGTGCCGGCAATACGACCCGCCCTCGCGACCGTCGTGCTGCTCGACGTGCTCTTCCACTGGGGCGATTTCCTCTGGCCGCTGCTCATCAGCACCCGCGAGGAAACGCGGACCGTGCAACTCGGGCTCGCCAACCTGTTCACGCAACCCCCGATCCAGTGGGGCGACATTCTGGCGTGCGCGGTGCTCGCCACGCTGCCGGTGGTGCTGATCTTCCGCTGGTGCCAGCGCTACATCGTCGCGACCGAGGCGCGGGCGGGAATCAAATGACGCTGCGCCGGCTCCGGTTGCCCGCTGCGCTTATCGATTACCGCGACCGGCGTTCGAAGCGGCGGCTGAACCGCTCGCCCGGTCGGAGCGTGATGACCGCCTCTCCCGAACCGACGTCGAAACCGGCCTGACGCAGGCTGGCGGTGTGAAGGAGAATTTTCCCGTCACGGCGATGAGGGGCAATGGGATTTACCTCCACTTGCGCTGACCGACCGCTAGGATCGACCGTCACAGCGAGCGTCACGTTGCCCACGCTGGTCCGGTACCCATCAAGCCGATTCACCGCGCCGGGCTTCAGCCATTCCGCCGGCAGAGCGCCGAGCAGATGAAGCACGTTCAGGCGATCGTACGCCAGCATGGCCGCCGGCAGCTGGACCATCATGGCGGAGGCGAAGTTATGCGGCTGGTCCCCGGCCAGCTTGAGCGGCTCGCCGACCAACGACTGTTCCTCCACAAACGTGCCCACCCGCGAGGCGTGGTTGGCCGCCGCATACAGCACGTCAGCGACTTTGTCGGGCCGTTGCAGCAGCAGGTGTTGCAACCCGTAGAACAGGCCCATGCCGGCCCAGTTTCCGCCTGGCATCCATCCCATGCTGACCGGCAGGCCCTGACGCTCCACCGACTCCAGCAACGCCAGGGATCCCTGCACCAGCTCGTGATCAGACGGCAGCCAGCCCTCCCCGTTGAGATGCGCGTCCATGAACGCCCATTGCGTGAGCTGCGGGATCGGATCCGGGCCTTTGAAGCCAACACGAACCGGCAGGTACAGGTTCCCGTTTGGATCGCGGCGCTGGTCACGCTGGCGATGGCGGTTGAACGATTGCAGGAAACCGTCAGCCACGGCTGCAATCGCCTTCGCTTCTTCAGGCTTTTCCAGTTTTCGCGCCAGACGTTCGGCGGCGCGTAGCCCGGTGATGGTGCAGTACACCGAGGAGTACTCGGAACCGATGTCGAGAATGCCGCCATCGCTGAACCCCGGCGGGAAGAGCCCATGGAACGGTGCCTCCGGATCACGCAGCGTTTGTTCGCGCAAACTGCGGATGCCCTCCACGCCACGGACAATGTCCGGCCACCGTTGGCGGGCGTACGACCAGTCGTTGGAAATCTCCGCTTCGCGCACGACCGCCCAGATGACTTCGGCCGTCGTTCGGTAAATCTGCTGCGGGTGCAGTTCATCCACGATGCCGTCCGGCAACTGATTCGAGAACAACGCATCAAACGTCTGCCGTGCGGCCGCCGAGTCGCCAAGATGCGCCGCCAGTGTGGTAAAGTACACCGCGTCCCCCGCCCAAAGTCCGCGGTACAGGGTGAAGCTGGAGTTGAACTGAGTCTGCCCGGCGATGACCTCCCGACCCTGGTACAACGTGCGCAACGACGCATCGATCAGGCGCTGGATCCTGGCATCCGCCACCTGCACCCGATCGAACGGAATCGCATATCGGCTCCACCGCTCGCGGGTGCGTTGCCGCGCCGTTTCGACGGTGAGGCTTCGGGCATGCGCGACTGTCTGCGCATCCACGCGCCCGGACAGGATCCAGGCGGTCGCTTCGCGCGTGCCTTGCGGCCAGACCAGCCGGTAGCCCTGCTCTGTTGTTTCAAAGCGGCCAGTCTGTGGCTGCAGGACCAGGAACGGCGCCTCGCCTGCGTTCACCTGCCCGTTTTCGCCCAAACTCAACCGACGCCCGGTGCGCACCTCCAGCACCGGCTCAACCGTTTCGGGAAAAGTCGCGTGCAGCACATCGATCCGCGCGGGCTGGTGCTGCATCTCGGTCCCGCAGGCGATGCGCAGTTCGGCGCGATCCGGCTGGGCCAGGGAACCCGCCACCAATTCGGCCCGCGACAACGTCGTGCCGGCCGGATACATCGCGATCGTTGCGAGGGTCGCGTTGGGATCCTGTCCTTGCGGTGCGAAGACACGGAGGCTGATCCAGCCGTCCGCATCGGTATCCCGCGCATCAAAGAGGAAAACCTGCGGCTGGTGATGCGGCGCATTCAGCGCCAGATCGACGGTCTGCGCTGGAGCGCCTTCCACGTGCATGCTGGCCGTCCGCTGAAAGAGGTGGACTTTGTAGCTCTCGCAGAAGCCGAGCATGATCCGCTTGGACGCGCCCGGCTCCACCCGCAGCCGGTACGCGATCGGACGTGTGATGCCCCAGGCGACGTTGCGAAATTCCGGCCCAAACTCCGGGCCGGGCCGCGCCCAATCCGGCAAACCGCTGATGCCGTCGAGCCGCTCATACCCGTCGAATCGCGCGTTCGACTCGGCCGGCGACTCCGGCGCAACGCTAAACGTGGTCACCTGCACGGTCTCGCCGCGTCGGATGAGCCGGGTGCGCATGATCGGAATCCGCGGCGTCTCTTCGTAATCCTGTTCGGCGACGGTGAATGGCTCGCCGGTCGCGGACCACTCGATCGTCGTCAGCGCGCGCACGTACGGTCCCGGGCCGAAGTCGTAGAGCCACGCGCCTCGTTCGCTGGCCAGCGGCTTGTGCCAGTCCTCCGGCACGCCCAAAGGCTGATGCCAGGTCGGAAGGCCGTAGCGGAAATCCACGACACGGTCCTCACCGGCCAATGAAGGAACCACGGAACACACCAGCAGCCAACTGAGCAGCCACGTCCGCAGCGGGGGTATCGCCATGTGCAACTCATCTCCGCGCCCGCCCCACGGCGACAAATTGAATGTTTATGAAAATTTCCGGTCGGCGATTCGCTGCACCCGCTACGACGTGATCTCCCCACCTGGTCGCTTCCCGACCGGTGAATACATCCCAGCTCCCAGCTTCTCGTAGCTGCCGGCCCGTTGGACCAAATGCCCTGTTGCCTACCCGGATCAGCTGTTTCTCTTTCGGGCCGTGACTCTCGACGATCTGCGCGACTCCCCTGTCACCGACCCGCTGCCGCTTTACCGATACCGCGACGGTATTGCTGCGATGGATCTGCTGAATGCCGCCATCTGCCATCTCGATCTCTTCACCTGGCTGGCCGACCACCCGGCGACGCTCGGCGCGCTCTGTGCGCAGTTTAAGCTGCAGCCGCGTCCCGCCGACGTGTTGATGACCCTTTGCAACGCCGTCGGGCTCACCACCTGCAGCGGCGGCGTATTCCTCCTGACGCTACGTGGTCGCGAGCACCTCGTCGGCAGCTCGCGCTGGAACATGGCTCCCTACTTCGCCTCGGTGAAGGACCGTCCGTCCACGCTCGCCATGTTGGAGGTGTTGCGCACCGGACGTCCGGCCCGGTTCGGCAATGTCGATGCCCAAGCATGGGAGCAGGCGATGGGGCGTCCGGACTTCGCGTCCACGTTCACCGCCTCGATGGATTGTCGGGGCGTGCTGCTCGGACCGGCGTTGGCGCGACAGGTCGATCTCTCCGGACATCGCGCCGTTCTCGACGTTGCCGGCGGCTCCGGGATCTATGCCTGTGCCCTGGTCGCGCAACACGCGCATTTGCGCGCCGCCGTTTTCGAGCGTCCGCCGGTGGACCGGATCGCCTTCGATGCGATCAGCCAACGAGGCGCGGCTGAACGGGTCACCGTGGTGACCGGTGACATGTTCTCCGAGGAGTGGCCACGTGATTTCGACGTGCACCTGCTTTCCAACGTGCTGCACGACTGGGACGAACCCAAGGTGGCCGAACTGCTGCGGCGCTCGTCCGCCGCGCTTCCGGAGGGCGGACGGTTGCTGATCCACCAGGCCTTCATCAACGCGGAGAAGACCGGGCCGCTGCACGTGGCGGAGTTCAGCGCGTTCATGATGCAGATCACCGAGGGCAAGTGTTACTCGCTGGGCGAAATGCGGACTTTCCTGCGCGACGCCGGCTTCCACTGGCTCGCCCACCACCCGACCGCGGTCGGGCGCAGCGTCATCGTTGCGGAGAAGGACTAAGTGAACCGTTGGCCGGGCCGGTCCGGTCTCCACCAACCCATCGCGGAGCGGCGGCACAGTGGGTTGCGGATCGACTCCGCCCGCGCGCCAAACGACCGACGTTCAGTTCAAACTCGACGAGATGCCCGACGTTGCCTCGATCGGAAGCGTAAACGTGAAGGTGGCCCCGGCGTTCACCTCGCCCGCGGCCCGGACTTCACCACCGTGCTTCATCACGATGCGGCGGACCGTCGCGAGCCCGATGCCGACGCCCGCGAACTCGTCCTCACGATGTAAGCGCTGAAAAGGCGTGAACAATCGATCGGCGTACTCGGCCGAAAAGCCCGCGCCATTGTCGCGAACATGGTATTCGCGCCGTTCCTCGACCTGGTGCCAACCAAGCTCGATCACCGCGTTCTCCGTCCGCGCGGTAAACTTCCACGCATTGCCCAACAGGTTCTCGAGCACGATGCGCAGCAGGTTCGCATCACCGTAAGCCGGAAGCTCCGTCGGCAGCTTCAGGTCCACTTTTCGGCCAGGCTCCTCGGAGGCGAGGCTGACCATGATCTCGCGAACCATCGGAGCCAGGTCGAGTTTCGTTTTGCGCACGCAAGCCGTGGAGATTCGGGCGAGCGCCAACAGGTCCTCGATCAAGGTGCCCATCCGCGTGGAGGCGCTTTCGATCCGTTCCAGGTATCCACGCGTTTGGGACGTCAGCTGGTTGCCGGGATCCTGCGCCAGCAGGTCGGCGAAGCCCTTGATCGCGCGCAACGGCGCCCGCAGGTCGTGCGACGCGCTGTAGGCGAACGCCTCGAGTTCCCGATTCTTCTCGGACAGCTCCCGATTGGCGGCGGCAAGCTCAAGTGTGCGGGCCTGTACGCGGCGCTCGAGCCCGGACATGATCTCAACGTTCTTGATCGCCACGCTGGTGCTGTTGGCCAGCGCCTGGAGCAGCTCGAGTTCGCGCTCCGTCGTTTGATGCGGCGTCGCCCAGTAGTTGCCGATGGCCGCCAGCGGCGCTTCCGGCCGAATCGGCACCATCGCAAGACTCTTCACGAAAGTGGGCCGGTACGCTTCGATTGGGATGCGCGCATCCTGATAGATATCGGGAATCACCACCGACTGCCGGTTCATCATCACCCAACCGCTGATACACCGATCCATCGGAAACCGGTGACCCTTCCAGAGCGGCGAGATCGCGTCTTCCTCCGCGTAATAACAATACGTGCCGTCCTTCAGCACGAACGTGGCGCCGTCTGCACCCGTCAGCCGGCGTGCGGCCCGGCGGACAATCGTCATGATCCGGTTAAGGTCGCGCGCAAGCGAAAGCTCCTGGATGGTGGCGATCAACATCTCCGCCGCGTGCAGTTCGACACGTAAGTCTGGGGTCATGACTGGCCCCGGTTTTGTCAGGATCGATGCCTGCCGCCACCGAAAAGTGACGCATCGGGGACAGACCCCATTCATCCCGCGAGGCCGCGTCAGGCGCCATCAGACGCGCCAATGCGGCTCCAGTAAATCGGTGATCTCAAGATCACTTCGGTAACCAGGGTATTCGGTTCGAGAAACAGGCTTGGCCCATCCGCCCGTTTCGCGCTCCATGAGCCTTACTCTTTCTTCCGCCCCCACATGAAACGCGTGTTTGATCGTCGTGACTTCCTGAAATCCTCCGCTGTGCTGGCCGCCGCGGCTGCCCTGCCCAGCCTGACGTCGTGTGCGTCGCCGGCGCGGTCGCGCACCCGCACTCCGGCTCGTCCGGGGCCAAATGATCGCATTGCCGTCGGCCTGATCGGCTTCGGCACGATTGCACAGGACACAGTCGGTAATTTTCTCGCGGATCCGCGCCTGCAGATTGTGGCGGTGGCCGATCCGGTGACCGAACTGCCCAATTACGGCTACAGCGGCGAGCGCCAGGGCGGACGTCTGGTTGGACAGCGCGTGGTGGATGCCCACTACACCGAACAGGCCAAGGGCGAGTACCACGGCTGCCGGGTGTATGAAGATTTTCGCGACATGTTTGACCGCGAGGACCTGGACGCAGTCGTCATCAACACGCCCGACCACTGGCACTGCGCGGTCGCCGTGCTGGCCGCCCGTCGGGGTCTGCACGTCTACGGCCAGAAGCCGCTTTCGCTGACGATCGGTGAAGGCCAGCGCATGCGCGACGCCGTCCGCAAGCACGGCATTGTCTGGCAAACCGGCAGCCAGCAACGCAGCAACATCTACTTCCGCACCGCGTGTGAGTTCGTCCGCAACGGGCGCCTTGGCAAACTCAGCGGCATCAAGGTCGGCCTCCCCGGCGGCCACACCAACTGGTCGAAGCTGGGAGATCGCCGCTCGCCCGAGAAGGTGCCCGAGGGCGTCAACTATGACCTGTGGCTTGGGCCGGCGCCGCAACGGCCGTACATCCCGGCTTTGTTCCAGCTGAACTGGCGCCACAACTTCGCGTTCTCGGGCGGCATGATCACGGACTGGGGCGCGCACCACCTCGACATCGTGCAGTGGGCGCTCGACATGGACGGCAGCGGCCCGGTCCGGGTCGAGATCCGTGATGCCACCCTGCCGCCGGACAACGCCGTCTACAACACGGTCACCGACTATGATTTTGATGTGATCTACGCCAATGGCGTGCGAGTGAATGTCTCGAACAAACACAAGAACGGCATCCTGTTCGAGGGTGAGGACGGCCGGACCCTGTTTGTTGATCGCAACAGACTGGAGACGACACCGGACGACCTGCGCCGCCAGCGCATCCAGGACGGCGAGATCCGCCTGTATCAGAGCCGCCGGCACGAGGGTAACTTTGTCGATGCGATTTACGGCGGGCCCGAGCCGATCACCCCGATCGAGGTGGGCCATCGTTCGATTAGCGTCGCGCACCTCGCCAACATCGCGATCCGCACCGGACGTTCCTCGATCGACTGGAACCCGGCCACCGAAACGATCGTCGGCGGTGACCGGAAGGCGGAAGCGTTGCTGAACCGCCGCATGCGCTCCGCCTACGCCGTCTAGGGTCGCCTCGCCCGGAAGCGGCGCCACGCGCGCCAGGATTCGCAAGATCGAAGGCGGGCCCGATGTGAGCCCGCCTCACCCGCCGACGCGTCCCCGGTCTGGTGACCAGATCCTCTCGTCCCGCCGCGGCCGGCGCGGCCAGAAGAACGGACGCTGAAGCCGCCAGACCCGCACGAGGCCGCGGCTGCGTGCGGTCATCGCTTGCGCCCGCAAGCGAACTCGCTCAATCCGTACGGCGATGCCTCAACCCCTCTCCGCCCGTGTCGATTACCGGGCGCAGCGCCCCACCCTGATCATCAACGATGTCGCGTATCCACCCCTCATCTACGCGCTGACCGATTGCCCCGGCGCGCGCTGGACGTGGGAGGAGGTGCCGGCCCGCAACCTGAAGATTTTTGCGGAGCACGGCATCCGCCTCTTTCAGGTCAACCTCTGGTACGAGCAGATCGTTGACCCGGAGACAAACCGCCTCGATCTGACCCTGGCCCGTCGCCAGGTGGCCGGGGTGCTCGACGTCTGCCCCGACGCGGCGGTGATGATCCGCCTGCACGTCATTGCGCCCCGATGGTGGTGCCACCAGCACCCGCACGAATGTGTCGGCTACGCCGACGCGCCCGTGAACGACGCCGTGCCCTGGGGCCTTCGTCGGCCGCTGGTCGGCGACGCCGGCACCCCCCTGCGCGCGAGCTTCGCGTCCAAGGTTTGGCGCGATTGGGCGTCCGAGCACCTCGCCACCTTTTGTCGTGAGCTGGGCCACACTCCGGAAGGCGCGGCCGTCTTCAGTATCCAGATCGCCAACGGTCTTTATGGCGAATGGCATCAATTCGGTTTCCTCGAACACGATCCTGACGTGGGCGGCGCGATGACCGACGCCTACCGCGCGTATCTCCGGGAGCGCTACAAGGACGATGCCGGCCTCGCCCGGGCCTGGAACCAGCCGGACGCGCGCTTGGACGAAGTCCTGCCGCCGGGCACCCCGGAGCGCGAAGTGGCCGACCTGGGCATCCTTCGCGACCCAAAACTTCGGCAGCCGGTCATCGACTACTACGGCGCGCTCCACCACGAACTCGCTGAGTCGGTTCTCACCCTCGCCGCGGTGGCCAAACGCCACTGGCCGCGGCCCCTCGTCACGGCGGCCTTCTTCGGTTACTTCTACGGTGTCTTCGGGCGCGGCGCCGCCGGTGGGCACTTGTCGTGGGAACGCGCGCTGAACTCGCCCGAGCTCGATTGCCTCTGTTCGCCTCAGAGTTACTTGGCCTCGGTGCGCGGTGTGGGTGGCACCGGCCACGCCCGCGGGTTGATGGACCCGGTCCGCCGGGCCGGCAAACTCTGGCTCGACGAGATGGATCAGCCCACCCGGCACGGTGGATGCCCGTGGGATCGCACGTTCACCAGCACGCTCGAACAGGACATCGCCGTGCACCGCCGCAACGTCCTGCAGCCGGTCACGCGCGGTGGCGGCCAGTGGTGGTTTGATTTTGGGCCGACGGCCTGCACGCCCTCGTTCGGTGACGCGGGCAACTGGGGCTGGTGGGATGATCCCGACCTGCTGCGCGATATCCGCGCCATCCACGATCTCGTGAAGGCGCGTCTCGACCGGCCTTATACGCGCCCGGCCGATGTGCTCGTGATCCATGATCCGTGGAGCTTCGCCCACACGTTGAGCAAACGCATCCCGCCGCAGAAGGAGTTTGGCGGGCAGCTGCCGGACGCGGGCGACCCGATCACGCTCAAGCTGCTAGATCCCTTGGCGGAGGCGCTGCACCGCTCGGGCCTGATTCATGAAGAGGCCCTGCTGAGCGAACTGCCCACGTTGGACCTCCAGCCGTACCGCCTGGTGATCTTTGACACGACTCCGGTCCTGACGGCGGAGCAGCGCGAGATGATCACGCAACGGGTGGCCCACAGCGGCCGACATCTCGTCCTGCTGGCCTACAGCGGCTGGAGCGACGGCGTGACGCTCGATCCCGCCCGGGCCGGAGCGTGGAGCGGCTTGGGCACCCACGCCGTGCCGCAAAACGCCCCGCGGCAGCAGCTCCAACTCGACGGATTGACCGACGAAAATGGAGTTGATGGTGGATGGCAGGTGCCGGCGTATTCAACGGAGAACGACACCGTGATCGGACGCTGGGCCGATGGCACGCCGTCCGCGGTTTATCGTGTCCGCGGCGAGGCCACGTGGTGGGCGCTGGCGCTCCCGCCGACGTCGCCGATCCTCTGGCGTGCACTCGGCGGGCGCGCCGGTTGCCAGGTCGTGAACGAGGGTGACGACACCACGTTTCTCGGTGACGGTCTGCTGGTCGTGCACACGCGCGATGGGGGTGAACGCATCCTCCGCCCGCCCGGCGCACCGGAGATTCGCACGACTCTGCCGCCCTGCAGCACCTGGGTGTGGGAGGTCGCGACAGGCGAACTCCTCCTGGGGCCGTTGCCCGAGCCGGCCACCTCCTGTTGAGCGACGGGGTGGCGCGAGGCTGCGCCGACCACTTGCACCTTCGACATTCCACCGTTGTTTGACGGAGGCGCGGCGGCGGTCGCGCCGTGACCCCACCCCGTCATGCGCCTCCTCCTGTCCGGTCTGCTCTTCGCGCTGCCGCTGTTGGCGGCTGTTCATCCCGTTCCCTCGGAAGCCGTGCCCGAGCGCCTGCCCGGCGCCCGGCCGCGCAACGTCGTGTTCATTCTGGCGGACGACCATCGTTATGATGCGCTCGGTTTTCTCGGGCATCCGCTCGCTGTCACTCCGCACCTCGATGCCTTGGCCCGAGAAGGCGCGTACGTTCGCAACGCGGTGGTGACAACGGCGCTCTGCTCGCCCAGCCGGGCGTCCATCCTCACCGGGTTGTATTCCTTCCGGCATCGGGTGGTGGACAACAACCGTCCGATCCCCCCGGGCACGCTCTTCTTCCCGCAGTACCTGCAAGCCGCCGGTTATTCGACCGCGTTCATCGGCAAGTGGCACATGGGCGGAGAGTCCGACGATTCCCAACCGGGTTTCGATCACTGGATCAGCTTCCGCGGCCAGGGACACTACTGGTCGCCCTCGGCGGACTACACGCTCAACGTCAACGGCCAGCGGATTCCACAACGTGGATACATCACGGACGAGTTGACCGGCTACGCCCTTGAGTGGCTCGAGCAACAGCGCGGGAAAGATCAGCCTTTCTTTCTGTATCTGTCGCACAAGGCCGTGCACGCCGAGTTCATCCCGGCCGATCGGCACAAGGGTACGCTGCAGGAGCGCACGTGGGAGCGCCCGCCGACCGAGCACCTTGCGCCTGAACTCAACCGGCTCAAACCGCGCTGGGTGCGCGATCAGCGCAACAGCTGGCACGGCGTGGATTTCCCGTACCATAGCGGCCTCGATATTGAGGCGTATTATCGCGCCTACGCTGAAACGCTGCGCGCCGTGGATGACGGCGTCGGCAGGATCGTCGCACAACTCGAGCAGATGGGCGTCCTGGACGACACGTTGATCGTCTACATGGGTGACAACGGCTTTATGTTCGGCGAGCACGGCCTGATCGACAAACGTGTCGCCTACGAGACGTCGATTCGTGTGCCCCTGCTGCTCCGCTGCCCCTCCTTGTTTCCGGGCGGAACCGTCATCGAGCCGGTAGTCGCCAACATCGACATCGCTCCGACACTCATGGAAGCAATGGGCCTGCGTCCGCCGAGCCATTTCGACGGCCAGAGCTTCCTCCCGCTCGTCCAAGGGCGCGACATTCCGTGGCGGGATCACTTCCTCTACGTTTACTACTGGGAAAAGAACTTCCCGCACTCGCCCACCGTGTTCGCGCTGCGCGGCGATCGATACAAATACATCACGTATCAGGGTGTCTGGGACGTGGACGAACTCTACGATCTGCAGGAAGACCCTCACGAGATGAAGAACCTCCTGTACGATCCGCAGTTCGCCGGCATCGGAGCGCGGATGGAGCGGCAACTCTATGCCTTGATGGACGAGCTGGGCGGCATGGCCATTCCGCTGAATGCACCCAGCGGCGGACTGAGCAACCAACGCCTGCGCGAACGCGGCGGCGAAGGGGCGGCAGATTTCCCGGAGCCGCTGATCATGGACGCCGACGAGGTGGAGTTCAGCGTACCATTCAAATCGGTGCGCTCATCCGGCGACACGCCCGCTCCGTGACTTAATCGTTTTCCGCTCCGCTCGCTGACGAGATCCTTGGTCCCTCGCGGTTCGAGCCACAAAGCGCATTTGCCCTCATCTGGATTTCTCGTTTTCACTTTCCGCGATGCGACTCCCCCTGCTGACCCTGGTTGCCCTGCTTTTCACTTCACTGCTGTCTGCCGCGCCTGAGCGTTGGGCGGAAACCATCGACCGGCTCACGGCCAACGATGCCAGCCAACCTCCACCGAAGGGCGGCGTCGTCTTTGTGGGCAGTTCATCGATCGTCGGATGGAAGACGCTGAAAGAGGACTTCCCCGGCGAAAAGGTGATCGCCCGCGGTTTCGGCGGCTCGGAACTGGCCGACAGCGTGTACTACGCCGACCGCGTGGTCATCCCGTACCAGCCGAAGGCGGTGGTGCTGTATGCAGGCGACAACGACATCGCCAATCGCAAGACCCCGGAGCAGGTCACCAAGGACTTCCAGGCGTTTGTGGCGAAGGTCCACTCGGCCCTCCCGCAGGCGCGCATCATTTACATCGCGATCAAGCCAAGCCCGTCCCGCTGGCACCTGCGCGAACCGGCGCAGCAGGCCAACGAGCAGATCGCGGCGTTGTGCGCGAAAGATCCGAAGCGACTCCGCTACGTTGATATCTGGACTCCCATGCTCGGTGCCAACGGCGAACCGCGCGAAGACCTGTTCGTCGGCGACAAGCTGCACATGAACCGCGCGGGTTACGAACTCTGGACGCCGCTGGTCGCAGCCGCACTGAAGCAGTAGTCGCACCGCCGACGCACTGCGCCGCCAGCCACAAAGCCCGCCCAGCCACCGGGGCGGGCTTGTCATTTTCCGGCCGATACGTCCAGGACCGCCCCTCGATCGGCGCTGGTGACCTGGCTGGCGTAACGAGCCAGGTATCCACGCGGGTGCGGGCTCGCCCGCGGACGCCAGCGGGAGCGACGCTGATCGAGTGTCGCGTCATCGACCAGCAACGACAGCCGGCGCGCGGCAATGTCGATCTCGATGAGGTCTCCCGGCTCAACGAGCGCAATCGGCCCGCCGGCCGCCGCTTCGGGTGAGAGATGACCGATCGCTCCACCACGGGTGGCGCCGGAGAAGCGTCCATCAGTGATCAAAGCGACCTTCTCGCCCAACCCGCGGCCAACGAGCGCGGACGTCGGGCCCAGCATCTCCGGCATGCCCGGTCCGCCGCGCGGGCCTTCGTAGCGGATGACCACCACGTCGCCCGCCTGCACCTTGCCGACGAGGATGCCAATTCGCGCCTCCTCCTCGGATTCAAAGATCACCGCCGGACCGCGGAACGTGAACATCGAGGGGGCGACCGCCGCGGTTTTCACCACGGCTCCGCGCGGGGCAAGGTTGCCAAACAGAATCGCCAGGCCTCCATGCGGTGAATACGGCCGATC
The DNA here is from genome assembly GCA_023386835.1 of Verrucomicrobiota bacterium. GTDB lineage: Bacteria > Verrucomicrobiota > Verrucomicrobiia > Opitutales > Opitutaceae > Actomonas. The sequence continues at coordinate 24,717 of JAEWIY010000129.1, read as the reverse complement.
TAGCGGCCGGATCACGTCTGCGTCCCGCACCGCCGCCTCCTCAATCGCCCCACGCAGCGTTCCAGTCACGGTCCGAGCATCCAAGTGCAGCAGATCCGGCCGCTGCGCCAGCACGCACAGGACCGCTGAAACGCCGCCGGCCCGATCGAGGTCCTCAATGTGGTGTACACCCGCCGGCGCCATCTTGCACAGGTGCGGGGTGCGCTCGGCAATCGCGTTCAGGCTTTCGAGCGGCAGCTCCACCCCAGCCTCGTGCGCGATCGCGAGCGTATGCAGGATGGTGTTCGAAGAACCTCCCATCGCCATGTCGAGCACGAGCGCGTTTTCGAATCCCGCCGGTGTGAGCAGATCCGAAGGTCGCACGTTGTCGCGCACCAGTTGGACGATCGTATGCGCAGCGCGTTCATAGAGCGCCTGCCGGCGCGGATCGGTGGCCGGAATCGTCCCGTTGCCGGGGAGCGCGAGCCCCAGGGCTTCGCACAGGCAGTTCATCGAGTTGGCGGTGAACAGCCCCGAACACGAACCGCAGGTGGGACAGGCGTGACGCTCGATCTCGGCGAGCTCGGTTTCGGTGATGGCATTCACGGACAACTGACCAACCGCCTCAAAGACCGAGTTGAGGTCGAGCGCACGTCCGGATGCGGGATCGCGGCCCGCCAGCATCGGACCACCGGAGACGAACACCGTGGGAATGTTCACGCGCGCTGCGCCCATCAGCATTCCCGGCACGATTTTGTCGCAGTTCGGGATGCACACCAGGCCGTCAAAGCAGTGAGCGCGCACCATCGTCTCGATCGCGTCGGCGATCAGTTCGCGCGAAGCCAGCGAGTACCGCATGCCGCCGTGCCCCATCGCGATGCCGTCATCGACACCAATCGTGTTGAACTCGAACGGCACCCCGCCGGCCGCGCGGATCGCCTGACGCACCTTCCGGCCCACGGCGTCGAGATGGACGTGTCCTGGCACGATCTGCACGAACGAGTTCGCCACCGCGATGAACGGCTTGTCCCAGTCGTCCTCGCTTTGAATCGCACCGGTGGCGCGCAACAGGCTGCGGTGGGGAGCGCGGAGGGAGCCGCGTTTGATCGTGTCGCTTAGGGCCATGCCGCCATCCTACGGCAAAATCGCCTATGGCAGAACTACCGGTTTCGTGCGGGTTATGATACCATAACGGTATGGACTACACCTTGCGCGAACTGGAGTGCTTCATCGCGGTGGCGGAGGAACTCTCCTTTACCCGCGCCGCGCGGCGACTTCACCTCGCGCAACCCCCGGTGTCGCGTCACGTGAGCGCATTGGAGGAACGAATCGGCACGGCACTTTTTGACCGCTCGGGCCGGAGGGTCACGCTGACGGCCGCGGGAGCACTCTTCTACGACGAGACCCGCACGATCCTACCCCAACTCACGCGCGCCGGGGAATCGGTGCGCCGCTTCGCGTCCGGCGAGACGAACCAGCTGCGGCTCGGTTTTGTCAGCGCGGTCTTGAGCCCGGAATTGTTTACGGTCCTGCGACGCTTTCGCACGGAGCAGGCATCCACGCAGCTTGTGGTGCGCGACATGCCGCCGGCGGAACAGCTGTCCGCTCTCGGGCGTGGTGAGCTCGACGGCGGTTTCGTCGGACTGCTTCCGCGGGAGCACACGCCCGATGTCGTTCTACTGCCCTGGCGGAAGGAAGCCTTGGTCGCCTTCGTGCCCTCAGGGCATCGGCTCGCGACGCAACAGGAGCTCGCGCTGCGTGACCTCGCCGGCGAACCGCTGGTTGCCGTCTCGAGCGAAGCAGCACCTGCTTTCGCCGCCCACGTGCGGAAGCTCTGTGCCGACGCCGGATTCCGACCGCGCATTGTGCTTGAAGCCCAGCGCGCGCAGGCGGTCGCCGTCATGGTCGCCGCGGGTGCCGGCATCGCGTTGCTGCCGGCGTCGCTTACCCGCGTCATCGGCGACGCCGCCGTCGCCCGACCGCTCAAGGGCGCACCCACCCTCACCCATGTCTTTGCCCGTCGCGCGGGCACTCCGGCGCCTTCGATGAAGCGCCTGATCGCGTTGTTACTAGCGGGGACGCAATCAAGCGGCGCGCAAACTAGGGTACGTGGAGCGAGAGCTGCGGTCCCGAGCGCAGGTAACGTCGCGCATGATCGATTCGGGTGATTCCAGGATCGGCTGAGGAGGCAACTTGCGACAGCTGTTCGTAATATATGCGAGCCGTGGCCCCCTCTCCCGCCTGCTCCGCCGCCCAACCCGCACCGAAGAGGCTGTTGAACCGATTCGGGCTTGAGGTGAGAACGGCTTCAAACGCCGAACGAGCTTCATCGTACCGTTGCAGCTCAAGCAACAGTTCACCGAGCAGATCGCCCGCGGGCAAGACCTCCCCAGGCGTGACGGCCTCCTTGTCGCTGTTCGCTTCGATCTCGACCGCGCGGCGCATCAACTCGACAGCCTCGACCTGCCTTTTCTCGGCGAAGCTGACCCACGCCCGGGCAGCCAAAACCTGGGTTTCGGCCTGTCGTGTCCAGTACGCGGCTTGGCGCCCGGCGGGCAGTTGCGCCCGTACTTGCTCGAGCGCTTCGATTTCCTGCCGCGCCGCCTCCAGCTGTCCTTGCCGCGCCGCGCCCAGGGCACGGGCAAAGCGTGTAATGGAATCGCAGTTCAGGTAATCGCGTCCCCAGCCGAACGTCACCGGCTGTCGCAGCGGTAATGACGCTGCCGCAGCCCAATCGCGGCGCTCGAGGGCACAGCGGGCCGGCACGGCGGCAAACGCAAAGGCCATCGCCGCCGGCTGCACGGTGGAATAGGGCCCATGGAAGGTGGCCAGCCGATCGCGAATCTCCTCCGCCTTTTGGTATTCGCCCCGTTGCAGATACGCGTAGGCGAGATAGTCGAGCGCGTGCGGGTAATGGCCGTTGAGTGAACCCACCGCCTCTCCCAACCGTCGTGCCGCCGCGGCGGAACGCAGGTTGAACTCGATCGATTTCTCCCACAGCCCGCGGCGCGTGTAGATGTGCGTGGGCATGTGCAACGCGTGCGGCACGTCGGGCGCAATGCCGCCATAGGTCTCGCACACCTCGAGCGCACGGTCGGCGAGGAGCGGGAAATCAAACGCATGAATCTTGTAGTGTTGCGCGCCGGGATGATCCGGGATTTGCGCGAGCACTCGCTGCAACTCCGTCGCGGCCTCGAGCTGCAGGCGGTGCGATCTGTCCTTTGGCAGAAAACGCGCCGGCGCGAGATGAAACAGGGCGGCGAATGCCCCCGCGTCGAGATCATCTGGATACGCCTCGGCGAGCCGGGACCATGCGTCGTCGAGCGCCTGAAGACGGGCTGGATGGTCGCCGGTGGCCTGCTCGCCGAAATAAACGGACAGGGTTTCCAGATACGCGCGCTCCCGCGCGCCCAGCCCCGGCAACGTGAGGCCGGTCCTCACGAACTCCGCCGCCTCCTTCATTTCAGCGGGCGTGGGAGCGTCGGGCCACAAGGGATGAATGCGGGTCATGGCGCGTCCCCACCAAGCGAAGGCGCAATGCGGATCGATCTCCGCCGCGCGGGCAAACGCGCGATCCGCCTCCGGGTACATCATGTGGTGCACCAGTTTGACCCCGCGGACGACCTGCGCCCGAGCCGCCGGCTCGCCGCGGACAGCAAAGCGCACCGTGCCGAGTTGTTCGCCGACATCCTGCGCGTGGGTCTCGACGCTCGAGAACAGGGACGTGGCCAGCAGGGCCGCGACGCAGCAGCGAGAAAGGGTATTCACGGGGCAATTCCTTGCGCAGGCGGTCAGCCAGGGTGTGGGGGCGAGAGGCGCAGGGCCGCACTCCGTGAGCAAGGTCGCAACGGGCGCGGGCGCGTGCAGGAATGAACGTACTTTTCATCGCTTGGTCAATCCGGCCCGCGGCAGTCGGCCCACCCGCCGGCGATAAAACTGGACTGCCCGCGCTCCAGCATCGGTGTACCGGCTGCCGGTGATCAGCGGCTGGTGCGCGCCCTGATTTCAGCTATGCTGCTGAACAATGCATGCTTCAGCGACTTCCTCCGCCGTGACGCGGCGTGACGCCCTGCGGCGACTTGGTTTGTTCAGTGGCGCGGCGCTCCTCGGTGCGCAGACCACTTCGGCCGCCCGCGCGGCGACCCGTGCCACCCCGGCTCCGTCCCTGGCCGGTGCCCAGCCCGGATTTTATCGGTTCCGGATTGGTGAGTTCGAAGCGATGACATTGGTCGACGGGCAACTCGTCCTGCCCTTTGCCCAAAGTCCGTTCGGCTTGGACCAACCGCCCGAGGACGTGCGCGCCGCTCTGCAGGAGGGCTTTCTGCCGACCGAGGAAGTCCGCTTGGGAATCGATGTGCTGCTCGTGCGGACGAAACAGGATCTCGTCCTCGTGGATGGCGGCTGCGGCAAACTTTTTGGCCCCGTGGGCGGGCGCCTGCTCCAGCATCTCGCGACCGCCGGCATTCAACCCGATCAGGTCACGGCCGTCATCCTGACGCACCTGCACGGAGACCACTTCGGCGGCCTCTTCGACGCGGAGTTCAAGACGCCCGTCTTCAAGAACGCCCGCTACATCATCGGGCGGCGAGAACACGACTTCTGGCTCAATGCCACCGACCTGCCGGCTTCACGCCTGCCGGCCGAAGCCCGACAGCAATCGATTCAGAGTGCGCAGGCCGTGATCCAGGCGCTCAAAGGAAAGTGGGAACGCGTCCGCAACGGTGACCAGGTGATCGATGGTATCGAGTTTCTCGAGACACCAGGGCACACCCCGGGACATTTGTCCGTCGTGTTTTCATCAGGCCAGGAGCAGCTCGTGAACCACGCGGACGTGCTGCACCACCATCAGTTGAGCTTTGCCCATCCGGAATGGCACCTGGCGTTCGATGTGGACCCGACCCTCGCTGCCGAGACCCGGCGCCGGGTGCTCGATCGCGCCGCGACCGACCGGCAGCGCATCTTCGGGGTCCACCTGCCATTTCCCGGCCTCGGCCGGGTGCGTTCTGTGTCGGGCCGCTTTGAATACGTCAGCGAGCCCTGGCAGCCGGTCTAGTTGCCGGCGCGCGGCTTGAGGGATTAGCGACCCACGAGCCCACCGCGGCATTGAATGTTGCGGTGGATTCGCCTACAGATCGGGCAGGGCCAGCCGCGGTTGCGCTGGTCGTTTCCCCATGCCCTTCTCCGCCCCTTCCCCCCGTCGCGCGTTTCTCAAGCACCTCGGATTGGCCGGCGCCGGCCTCGTCGGCTCCGCCGCCCTGCCCTCGCGAGCGCCTGCAGCTGCCGCGATTCCCGGCACTGCACCCTCGTTGCCGCCCGGCTTCAACATGTGCGGTTATGGCGCCGAGCCGCTGGAGAAAGTGCGGGTGGCGATCCTCGGGCTCGGCATGCGTGGGAGCAGTGCCGTGCGACGCTTCCGGCACCTGGAGGCAGTCGAGATCAAGGCGCTGGTCGACGTGCGCCCGGAAAAGGTGGCGCGCGCCAAGGAGTTGCTGGCCGATACGTCCCACACCCCCGAAGCCTATCACGCCTCGGAATCCGACTGGCAGCGCGCCTGCGACCGCGACGACATTGACCTCGTGTACATCTGCACGCCTTGGGCGCTGCACGCGCCGATGGCCGTTTACGCGATGGAGCACGGCAAACACGCCGCCATCGAGGTTCCGGCCGCGCAAAGCCTGGAGGAATGCTGGCAGCTGGTGGAGACGTCGGAGCGCACGCGCCGGCATTGCATGATGCTGGAAAACTGCTGCTACGACTTCTTCGAACTACTCACGCTCAACCTGGCCCAGCAGGGTTTCTTCGGGGAGCTGGTGCACGGCGAAGGCGCCTACCTGCATGACCTGATGGAGCTGAACTTCCGGAAGGAAGGCGGCTACCACGAGATGTGGCGGCTGAAGGAGAACACGCGCAACGGAAACCTCTACCCCACGCATGGGCTTGGCCCGATCGCGCAGATCATGGGCATCAACCGGGGCGACCAGTTCGACTATCTCGTCTCCATGTCGAGCGCGGACTTCTCCATGCGGGCGCGCGCCGACGAACTGGCGGCCAGTGATCCGTTTTTTGCACCCCATGCGGGCCGGTCGTATCGTGGAAATATGAATACGACCACGATTCGCACGCACCGGGGCCGGACGATCATGCTGCAGCACGACGTCAGCAGCCCACGCCCGTATTCACGCATTCACCTGGTCAGCGGCACCAAGGCGATCGCGCAGAAATGGCCCCAGCCCGCCCGCATTGCGGTGGGCGAAAAATGGCTGGAGCCGGATGAGCTGAAGGCGTTGGAGGAAAAGCACACGCCGGAGATCGTGCGCCGCGTGGGTGAACTCGCGCGCCGCGTCGGCGGTCACGGCGGCATGGACTTCATGATGGATTGGCGCCTGATCGACTGCCTGCGTCGCGGCCTGCCGCTCGATCAGGACGTCTACGACGCCGCCTCATGGAGCGCCATCGGACTGCTCAGCGAAGCGTCCGTGGCTGAACGCTCAAGGCCCGTCGACGTGCCGGACTTCACCCGTGGCGCCTGGCGCAAAAACGCGCCCGTCAACCTCGCGTTGGAGGTCGAGACGACAGCCTAGTCACGACAGCCCGCCAGGCACCGGTGCCCCCGCTACGGGCGAGCGCTGGCGGTTTTGTGCCGGCACGTGTCGGCCGCTCCGCGGTGCACACAAATGCCGCAGAACGCGTCGATGTCCGCCCGGGCCAGTTTTCGAATCACGCTGATCGCCTCGGCGAGATCGGCTTTCGCCCGTTGCAGGTCCGGCCGCTCCGCTTGCAACAACACCACCGCTTCCAGCACCGCCTGTTCCCCCGCCACATAATACGCGCGGTACGGGTTGTGCCCACAGTCACAGGGCAGCGCCCGAATTCGTTCATCGGCCACTGCGGCCTGACCGGCTCCCTCCGCCAATCGGCGGAAAACCTCCTCGAGCGACTGGGGAATCAGGTGGACCAACGCGTCTGGATTGGCCAGCGGGCCGTTCACCGGCTCAACGCGCAGCAATGCCTCCCACCGCTCGCGGATGATCGCGGCACGGCCCCGGAGCTGATGAAGAAAGTCAACTTGCATCCGAGTCCAGCATACCGGCTGAAACGCGCCAATCGCTGCGCAAAGTTTGCCATCCTTGCCGCGGCAATTGAATGGCAGGAGACGCGTCGCTCGCGCCCCACCCGCGTCCGGGGGGCAGGCTGCGGTCCCCGGACGACTCCTTGACGCAGGCGTATCCCGCGCTTGGCTAGCCCTTTTCCCAAACCCTCCCCCCTATGTCCGAACTTCGTTTTGCCACCAAGGCCCTGCACGCCGGCCAGCAGCCGGATCCGACCACCGGCTCCCGGGCCGTGCCGCTGTATCAAACCACCAGCTACGTCTTCCGTGATACCGAGCATGCGGCGAACCTCTTTGCGCTGAAAGAGCTGGGGAACATCTACACGCGGATCATGAATCCGACGACCGACGTCTTCGAGCAGCGGCTGGCCGCGTTGGAAGGCGGCAGCGGCGCCCTGGCGCACAGCTCGGGCCAGGCGGCGATCACGGATACAATCTTCAACATCGCCGGGGCCGGCGACCACATCGTGTCGGTGGCGCAGCTTTACGGCGGCACCTACAACCTGTTTCATCACACGCTGCCCAAGCTCGGCATCGAGGTCTCCTTCGTCGACGCGCAGGACCCGGACAGCTTCCGCCGCGCCGTGCAGCCGAACACGAAGGCGTTTTACGGCGAAGGCATGGGCAACCCCGCGCTGAACATCTTCCCGTTCGAGGAGGTGGCGAAGATCGCGCGCGAAGTCGGCGTTCCGCTGATCGTCGACAACACCGTGCTGACACCCTACCTGAACCGGCCGTTTGAATGGGGCGCCAACATCGTGGTGCATTCAACGACCAAGTACATCGGGGGTCATGGCACCTCGATCGGCGGCATGGTGGTCGACGGCGGCAACTTCGACTGGGGCAACGGCCGCTTCCCCGGCTTCACCCAGCCCGATGCGAGCTACCACGGCCTCGTGCATTGGGACGCATTCAAGAGCTTCCCCCCGGCCGGTGGCGCCAATCTCGCATTCATCCTCAAGATGCGCCTGCAGCTGTTGCGCGACATCGGCGCCTGCATCTCGCCGTTCAACTCCTGGCTCGGTATTCAGGGTCTGGAGACGCTGCACCTGCGCATGGAGCGGATCAGCGCCAACGCGCTCAAGATCGCCGAGTTCCTCGAAGCGCACGACAAGGTCGCCTGGGTCAACTACCCCGGCCTCAAGTCGAGCCCGAACCACAGCGCCGCGCGCAAGTACCTCAGCGGCGGCTTCGGCGGCCTGCTCGGCTTCGGGCTGAAGGGCGGTTACGACGCCGGTCGCCAGATCATCGAGCGGCTGAAGCTGTTCTCCCACCTGGCGAACATCGGCGACGCCAAATCCCTGGCGATCCATCCGGCCAGCACAACCCACAGCCAGTTGACGGCCGAGGAGCAGGCCGCCTCGGGCACCACGCCGGACTACGTCCGCCTCTCCGTGGGCATCGAGGACTACGCCGACCTCGAGGCGGACCTCTCGCAAGCGCTCGAGCAGGTCTGAGCGGACGTTTTCTGACCACGACCCGGTCTCTCGCGACGAGCGGCCGGAGTCGTTGGCGATTCGCGTTTCAACCGGTGCGTCTTTTGGCGCGCCGGTTTTTGTATCCGCGCAAGGCTCAGTCGCGAAGCGCGGCTCGCGCGCTGAGCCGCCGGCCGAGCGCGGCTTCACATCGGGCCAGCCCTGCGGCCGCGCGATCGCGCAGGTTACTCTCGCCGGCCACGAGGGCCCGGTACAGTCCGGCCGCGGCCTCTAACTGCCCGTTTGCTTCCGTCAGTCGTGCCAGGATGTACGCGAAGATCGGCGACTGCTCGAGTTCGCGCGGATCACACACCCAGCGAAACGTCTCCAGATTTTGCTGCGGCGGGCACGCGTTCAGAAAGTCGTCGTCGTGATTCCGCGCGAGGCGACCATAACCCGACTGGGCTACTTTGCGCCGGAGTTCGGCCGACAGCGAATCGCCCGACAGGCGCGCCTCATTGGCCACCCGGATGAGCGCACGGGAGGCATCGGAGTTACCCAGCCAATCGAGTGCCGCGATGCGCAGTTCCTGCACATACTGGCGTTCCCGATCACCGCGCAAAGCCGCGCGAAAATGCATTTCAACGTCGTCCACCGGCCGACGCTGGGTGGCGAGCCAGTGTCCCCACATCGCGTGCGCAAAAGGATTGTCGGGATCCAGCGCGGTGGCGCGTTTGTACGCCTCTTCGATTTCCAGCCCACGAACGCCCTCCCGGTAGCGCAGGAAGTTCGCCCAGCCCAAGTGAGCCTGCACGTCAGCCAACTCGGCCCCCGCCGTCTCGGCGGCCCGCGCATGCAGGACATCCGTCAGAGGCGCCACGGCCGCGGCGAAGCTCTCGCCCTCCCGCAGGCGCATCGCTCGCACCCACGCCATGGCGATCTTCGCCTGCTCGGCGCGCACCGCCGGCGAATCGGGCGCGGCGGCGACCGCCGCCTGCATCGATCGCCATGCCCCTTCAAAGTCGCGCGAGGCACGTTGCTGGCGGGCCGCCGCCAAGGCGGAGGTCGGCTCGTCGGGAGCCCGCACCTGCTCCGACGCGGCCCGGCCCTCCATCACGTCCCGCAGGCTGCGCGGCCAGCCAAAAAAGGCGGACGTAAACAGCACGAACGCCGTCGCAATGGTGAGAACGAGAAACGCCCACATCATGATCGTCACCGGCAGCAGGAAATGCCGGGATGCGGTCGTGGTGAGTCGGGCGAAGATCACCAACGCCACCATCAGCACCAGCGTCACCACGCCGCCAAACACCGCCGCCTGCGGCGAAAGCCGGAGCGCCCCCGCAAGCGCGACCACGGCGAGCAGACCGGCTGCGGCCAAGGCGTACTTCATCGCCGGCACGGCTTTGACCGACTCGCGCAGGATTTTGAGCAGGTTCGGGATCACAGGGGGTAGCCGAAAACCGCGGGCGCGGCCACCGTAGCAACGGCTGGCGTGCTGGCAATGCTCGACGCCGCGGGGGGCCCGCACGATTTTCGGAAGTTGGGGTTGAGCGTTTGGGCGGGCTCCGCCGGTATAACCGGTCTCCATGAACCTGCGCACGCCTCTGGGCCGTCTCCGTCTCCTGAGTTTGATCGAAGGCTGGTCGTTTGTCCTGCTGCTGTTTGTCGCCATGCCTTTGAAGTACTTCCTCGGCCAGCCTGAGGCCGTGCGGCTCGTCGGCATGGCACACGGCATCCTCTTCCTGCTCGCTGTCGCCGCCGCCGGTCAGGCGCACCTGGCGTACCGGTGGCCGGTCAAGCGCACCGCCCTGATCATGCTGGCGACGTTGATCCCCTTCGGCCCGTTTGTCGCCGATCGGCGGATACTGTCGAAATTGGACGACAACGAGATGCCGGAGACAGCCTGAACTCTCATGAACGGCTCCAAGGATCCCCTGCACGGCGTCACGTTGGAGCAGATGCTCATCGCGCTCGAACAGCACTACGGCTGGGCGGAGCTCGGTCACCGGATCCCGGTTCGCTGCTTCCTTTTTGATCCCAGCATCAAGTCCAGCCTGACCTTCCTCCGGCGCACACCGTGGGCGCGGACAAAGGTGGAGGCGCTTTTTCGCGACTGGGCCACGTCGCGGTGACGATCCACCGTCGCCTCTGCGGCAGCGTGGCCGTCCGGCGCCGCACGCGCTAACCCGCGACGCGAACTTCGGTCTCGACCGCCGGAGCGGTCCACACCGCCGCCTCGGGCGAGGCAGCGTGCGGCAGGACGCAGGTGTACCCCTCTTCGCTCAGCACCTGCAACACGGCCTCGAGGGCCCCCATCCGAACCTCTGGTTGCAAGCGCGAGCCTTCGTGCAACAGGACGATACTGCCCGGCCGCACGCGCTCGCGCACCCGGCGGGCGACGACCGCCGGATCGGCCTCCACCGAATCCCAGCTGCGGATCGTCCAGCCCACGTGTTCAAGGCCACGCCGCTGCAATTCCGGCTCGAGCCACACGTGCTTGATTCCAACGGGCGCGCGAAACCAACGCGGACGGACGCCACAACGCGCCAGCGCGGCGAGTCCGAGATCCAGTTCACGCTTCAATCGCGCCCGGCTCGCGCACCAGAGACTCTTGGCCGGATGGCTGTAGGTATGGTGACCAATCTCGTGCCCGGCCCGCACGACGGCCTGGATCAGTTCCGGGTGTCGCTCCGCGCGTTCGCCGATCACAAAGAAGGTCGCTTTCGCGTTGTATCGGGCCAGCAGCTCGAGATTGCGCGGTGTATCCGACTCGTCGGGACCGTCATCAATGGTCAGCCAAACCTCACGGCGTGACGTCGCGAATCGCGTTCGCACCGGCCCCAAACCCTCGGTGCCCGGCATAAAAAGGTGATACACCACCACGAGCCCCGGCGCACAGAACAGGAACACGCCCAGCCAGACGGGGCCGCCGCTGACCCACACGAGGACAGCGGACGCCTTGCCCATCCAGAAGAGGGTCAGCAGAAGCTGGCGCATCGCTCCTCCATCACGGCACCGAGCCGACGCGGGGCAACTGCGATCTTGCGCCGGGCGGGCGAGAGTCGCCGCGGTCGAGCGCGCGCCAGACCCACGCCACGGCGGCGCCAAGCAGCGTGCCCGCCGCAACGTCCAGCGTGACATGCTGTTTTACGGCCAGCGTCGAATAAACGATGGCGGCCGCCCAAGCGGCATTCACCGCCCGCACAAATGCTCCAGCCCCGCTCCACCGCAACCGTTGATGCAGCCCGTAGGCGGTGAACACGGCAAAAGCCACGTGCAGCGAAGGACAGGCGTTGCCGCTCGCATCCACGGTCTTGAGGAAGCTCACTGACGGGTGGCGCGACCAATCGATGTCGGGCGTCTCGATGGTCGTGGGGAAAAACACAAAGAACGCCAGGCCCGCCACCGCCAACCCCGTCGCCGCGGTGGCGTAGCGCATCAACTCACGTTTTCCCCCCATGACTCCCGGCAACAGCGAAACGTAGACCCACAAGGAAGCGTAAGCGAGCAACCACACGGGCTGAAACGGGATCCAGCGGTCCAGCGCCAGCATCGGGACGGTCGTCACCGGGAACTGCGGATGGTGCAGCACGCCGAAGTAAGCGATGAAGAAGAGCGTCATGCCCGCGGTGAGGCCGAGGCCCTTGAGCCACGCGTGCCGCGCCAGATTCGGTACGAGCCCCGCCAGCCCCGGCCGCACGTTGCCCGCGGGCGGAAGCACGGGATCGGATCTGGCGGGTGATGGAAAAGGTTGGTTCAACGAAAGAGCGCGGCGACGCCTAGGGAGTCGATGCACCGACGCGGGACAAGGTATTTCCCGGGCGCGGCTGTGCCGCTCGACTCGCAATCGGCTTCACCCCAACGCAGCCGCGTTCGCCACGGCTTTTGGCGGGACGGGCCATGGGAAAGTGGACTCCAGCGACACACGCCGGCCGTTCGTTTGCGAGCGGCGGGCCGCTTCGATGATCTCAAGCACGTGCAACGCATGTTCCGGCGTCACCAGCGGCTCCTCTCCGGTGGCCAGGCACTTGGCCACGACCGACGCGCCTTCCTGCCAGACATACGAACCGGGATCGGTCGCCAGTCGCTGCACACTGTCCCGATCGTCCGTGCGCATCTCGACGGCGGCCGGCGCCCAGTCGTACCCGATCAGGTGCATGTTTCCCTTTGTCCCGATCACAGAGATCGTCGCGCGCGTCTGGCCCGCGCCGCCATGTCCGTACGGGTCAAAATAGTTGAAGCCGCTCTGCACATGCGACAGCGCGCCGCTTTCATGCTCCAGCAGCACCATCGCGTTGTCCTCAGCTTCAACGGGGATCGGGTTCGGACGATTTTCCACCACGCGCGTCGGCGTGAGGATGTTGAGCATGCCCATGACGGAGCGGACGGGACCGAGCAGGCCGGTCAACGTGGCCAGGTTGTACACGGCGAGGTCAGGCAGGCATCCCCCACCCCGTTCGTAGAAAAAGGCCGACCACTCTGGACCAAGGTGACCGTAACTTCCGTGCGCGGCGGCAACGCGGCCCAGCCTGCCAGCTTGGATGGCCTCGGCCATGACGGCGAACTGCGGACTGTTCACCACCGTCGGCGCGGCCCAGAGACGGCGACTCCGGCGGCGGGCCAGTTCCAGCAACGCAACGCCTTCCCGATACGTGTTCGCCAGCGGCTTCTCACTCCAGACATGGCGGTCGGCCTCGAGCGCGAGCCGGTTCAACCGCCCATGCTCCTGCATGTCCGTGAGGTTGACCAACAGGTCGAAGCGTGGGCCGGCGAGTTGCTGGTCGATCTGCTCAAAGTGATGCGGCACCCCAAACTCCTGGGCCCGGCGCTGGGCGCGTTCAGGCACGATGTCGCACGTGCTCACCAGCTCCACAAACGGGCTGCGCCCCAGGTGTGGTAGGTACTGGCCCGATACACTGCCGCAGCCGATCACACCGACCTTGATTCGGCGTGGCTCCGCGTTGGCGGAGAGGCGACCGGGCAGCACGAGGCTCGCGCCGACCGTACCGGCGGCGAGAAGGAAGTCTTTTCGGGTCATGGACGGATGGGGTTGCTCCGACAAACGGCGGTTGGACTGACACCAACCACACCACCACGCTGACACATTCTCATGGGCAGGTCGAATCCGGCGACCTCCTCGAGACGTCCGCGGCAGCGGCCACCGTTCCGGCGGGCTACGGGTGCTGCGTCAACATCGGCAGCCTACCCGAGCACCGGGCTCGAAAACTGTCCGATGCGCCCGCGGGCTCCCACCTCGCCGCGGCAGGTCCAAACCGGTTAAACCTCAACCCCACCGCCCCCATGTCCTCCTCCCGATCCATCCTCCAGCGTGTGCTGGCACTGCTCTGCTTCGGCTTCATCTCCTCTTTTACTTGGGCGCAGTCTCAGTCGCCGTATCAGCTTCAGTCCGAAGCGCTGTGGGACTTCATCGATGGCAACAACACGGAGATTACCTTGACGGTGACGGCCACGGATCCCTCCTCTCCGCTCCCGACGTCCCTGCGCGTGGTCCAGATCCGCGGCCTCGAGTTCGAGTACGGCGACGCCTCCCACCGCACCTTTAAGAACGTGCCTCTGACTGTTTCCGGCGGGGTCGCCCAGGTGACGTTGTCTGCGCCGGAGTTTCCACTCAGCCAGATGCTGGAAATCACGGTCGTGCTTCCAGCCGGCTCCTCCCCTCGTTCGTATGTGCTGCACGCTTCGACGGTCGTTGGTTTGCGCATCGATGTCGTGATTCGAGACCTACTAGTTCCGGATCCCCTGATCGCAGGCGAACCGACCGAATTGGTCGTGGTGGTGGGTGAAGACACCGGCATCGGGCCGGCGACGGCTGACGTTAGCCTGTATTACAGCGAAGCTGACGATGGGACCGGACTCGTGCTGTTCGGGCAAGTCACCGGAGTCGCCATTCCCGCCGGCGGCGCCGTGCCGGTGCCGATCACCGGCACCTTCCCGGCCAGTGGCTCTTTTACCGTCTATGTTGTGATCAGCAGCGTGACTCCCCGGGAGTTCGACGAGTTGAACAACGAGGGCAACCAAGCCGTCGTCGTGCTGCCCGCCGGCTCCTGAGCGGTCTCTGTCCCTCTTGTCCGCCCCCACCGGGGCGGCGGGCGGCGCGCGTCCAGACGACCAAACTGCCCAAACGTCACCTTCCCGAAAGCCTCGGTGGCGCGGCCCCGCTGAGGGCCCGTTCCACCAAGGGGGCAGGCCCCGCCCAAAGACGCCAGGGCGGCCGCTGGGGTTTTCCTCTATTTTTCCTCGTTCCCCCGTTGTGCCCGGACAGCTTTTACTCATCCTGTCGGCAACCCCCTCCAACCGGCGCCCGCGATCGCCGCTTCGACACTGCCCCGCCCACCGAGCCATCGCTCGGCTCGCCTGAAACGGAGCACGTCGAGGTCGACTCTTCGCCCGCACCGCTGTATCCGGATCTCGATACGACTGACCTCCGAGTCCGAAACCGCAGCGGCAGGCGCCACCGCCTGTGCGATGTATCCTTCCGCTGAAGACACGCCTCCGCGAACCGCCGAACCGGACGGACCGGGAATCCGCTGCCGCCGGACGGAACGAGCCTGCCTTCCTCGAGCTTCAACGACTGGCCGTGGGACCTTCCCGGCAGGCAGCCGAAATTGACCGGCCATGCTGCTTCCCCGCTCCTCTTCCCCGGATGAACGTGGCACGAGCGGACCCGCACCGTATTCGTTGGTCGATTTCCTGGATGCCTTGCCGCACCTCGTCTGGATGGCGACACCGCAGGGCCGGGTGGACCATGTATGGGGCCGGGTCGACGCCTACGCACCCTTGACCCCGGCGCCGGAAGGCAGCCTGGAATGGCGGACCCTCGTGCATCCCGATGATCTGGCGCGGACGGAGCAGGCGTGGTCCCATGCTTTGGAGTCACATGAGCCCTACGCGGCGGACCACCGGCTGCGGATGCGGGACGGGAGTTATCGCTGGCACGTCAGCCGCGCCTGTTTTGTGGAAGACGAACGACTGGGGCCGGCGCACTGGTACGGCACCGCGACCGACATTCAGGAGCTCAAGCAGCAGGAGGAACAGCTGGCCACCACCGGCTGGAGAACCGAGCGGGCCGAATTCGGCGGTGGGGTGGGCCTTTGGGAGTGGGATCTGAAGAATCGTGAGATCTATCTTTCGCCGGCGATGTGGAAGATCCACGGGCACTCGCCGCAGGCGGACATCACCCCGCCCGAATTGTGGCTTCGCTCCGTTCACCCGGAGGACATCGAGCTGGTGCGGCAGAGCCTTGCGCAGGTTTTTGAATCCCACGCGTCGTCCTACCACGCTGAATACCGCATTGTCCGTCCAGACCGTTCCGTTGTCTGGATCGAGTCGAACGCCCGGGTGGAACGCGGGCCCGACGGCGCGCCGATCCGGATTTCCGGCAGCCACTACGACATCACCCGGCGCAAGCAGCTCGAGGAGAAGGTCCGGCAGAGCGAGATGGAGTTTCGGCGGCTACTCGACGCGATGCCGCAGCTGGTCTGGACCGCCGGCCCGACTGGCGCGGTGGAGTACATCAACGAGCAAATGGCGCAGTACCTGCCCCCGACGGCCGTGGGCTCAACGCACTGGGTTGGCCAAACCCTCCTTCATCCCGACGATCGTGAACGCACCCACGAGGCGTGGCGAAGTGCGGTTGCCAACGGGACCGTCTTTGAGATCGAGCATCGGCTGGAGATTCCCCACGGCGTGTACGCCTGGCACGTGAGCCGCGCGGTTCCATCCAAGACCCCGGAAGGCCAGCTGATCCGCTGGCACGGCACGACGACCAACATCAACGCGCAGAAGCACGCCCAGGAGGCGCACGAGCAGGTGGCCAACCTGCGGCAGGCCCAGCTCACCGAAGCCAACGAGCAGATCCAGGGCGTCGTCTTCACGCTCGCGCATCATCTGCGCGCCCCGGCGCGGGCGATGCAGGGGTTTTCTGAACTGCTGCTTTCGCGTGAAGGCGCCCGCCTGACTCCGGATGGCTGCTCGTTGTTAAAACGCATCCGGCGCTCGGCCGAGTTCATGGACCGACTGACCCTGGATCTGATCGCCTACGAGCAGATCCGCGAATGGCAGCCCCAACTCCAGCCCGTGCGGCTGCTGGACGCCTGGAAAGCGGCGTTGGCGATGCATGCGCCGGAGATCGAACGACGTGGCGCCTTGGTGATCACCCCACCCGATCTGCCCTCGGTGATCGCAGATCCGCCGAGCCTCGTGAGGGTGTTCTCCGAGCTCCTGAAGAATGCGCTGAAGTTCACGTCCCCGCGCGAGCGGCCCCGCATCACGATCGAAGCGACCGAACAGCCTCAAACCTGGCGCGTCGCGGTGGTGGACAACGGAGTAGGCGTGCACCGCGAGCAGGCGAACTCGATTTTCCTGCCGTTCCACCGGGCGCGGGCATCGAGCGGCGGCGGCACCGGCTTCGGTCTCGCCATGGTCAAGACGCGCCTGGAACGCATGCAAGGCGTCGTCGGCCTCGAACCCGCGCAAAACGGTGGGAGCCGGTTCTATTTCGAGTTGCGCAAATCCAACCCCCTACCCCCTCATGACCAGCCGCGTCCTCCTGCTCGTGGAAGATGACGAGGATGATGTGTTTCTGCTCCACGAAGCGTTTCGTGTCTCCAGCCCGGACCTTCAACTCATTGTCGTGCGCGACGGTCGCGAGGCCGTCGCCTACCTGCACCACGAGCCTCCGTTCGACAACCAGCTCGAGAACCCCTTTCCGGACCTCGTGTTGACCGACATCGCGATGCCGAACCTCGACGGCTTCGGCTTGCTGCGCGAACTTCGAAAGTCCGAGAGAACACGTTACCTGCTCACCTGCGTGTACTCGGCCTCGCCCCGGGTGCAGGACGTCGCGCACGCGTACGAACTCGGCGCCACGCTCTACTTCACGAAACCCACCCAGTACCAGGAGCTGGTCTCGTTCGCGCAGTCACTCACGTCGCTGCTGCCCCGGATGCAGGTTCATCCCAAGCTTCGGCCGGCGGGGTAATCGGGACGTCCAGCACAGAACGACCATCGGGCTTTCACAGGGCGAACGTCACACCTCCGCCTATACGGGCCTCTCCGGCACGCTGTTGACCCGCACGATTCGAGCGCCCCACGAGTGTACCTCGATCGTGGTGATCGAACCAAACCCGATCACCCAACGATCGAGCAGATCGAGCGGCAGTCCGGCAAAGTAGACCAGCGCCGTTCGGATCGGATCGGCGTGGCTGACAAGCGCCACTTGCGCATCCCGATGCTCTTCCGCCCACCGGAGCATGCTGCCCACAAACCGCGACTGCACCTCGCGCAGGCTTTCCCCGCCCGGGGCGCGGCCCAGGCTGCGACTGCGATTAAACGCGAGCCAGACGTCGAGCTGGTCAAGCTCCCGCACCGGCCGGTTGGTCCATTCGCCGTAATCCACTTCGTGAATACCGTCGGCCAGCTCAACCGACAAACCGCAGGCCGTTGCGAGCGGTTCAGCCGTGGCCCGCGCGCGCTCCAGCGGACTCGATGCGACGAGGCGCGGCTGCAGCGGGGCCAGGGTGGCCGCCACCGCCTGCGCCTGCCGCCGTCCGCGTTCGGTCAGCGGCACGCCGGGTGCGCGGCCCACCAAAACATCCTCCGCGATCATTCGCTCGCCGTGTCGAATCAGGTGAAAGGTCGTCATGTCAGGAGCAGCCAGCGCCCGGCGGGCAGGGCCAAATCTGGTCAACATCGACGGAAACGCGCGGTTCTGGTTCCGCACTCGCGCCATCCCAGCGCGGGCCCTACTGGCGCCCGGTCACGGCCGCCCGGGCAGGGCCCCTCCCGACAGCGTTACGGAAACCTGAATACAGTCGGAGGAGCCCGGCTTTGACCGGCGTCCGGTGTCTGGTTTTTGCCCGTCGAGCCCCATCTTCTCCCTTGTCAAAACTCACCCTCCACCGTGGCTTGGTGGGTGATGCCATCCAGCTGCAGTTTGACGGTTCGTGAGGGTTCGCCTGCCCTGTTCAAGGCAAGTTGCCGGCGCGCGCGCTTCGCATGAACGCGCCCGTCCGATCCTTTGGAAGAGCACGCATCTGGCAAGGGGCGTACGTGCTCGGCTGGGTGCTGCTCAGCCTGCTCGTCGTCCGCTTCTATTTCTGGGCGATCGCTCCCGTTCCCAATCCGTACCTGATCACCCGTGACGCGTCCGACTACCACTCGCTGCTGACCCGCGGTTTCAGCAAGGGGCAGTTGTCCCTCGACGTCGAACCGGACCCGGCCTTGGCGCAACTGGAGAACCCCTGGGATCCGAAACAACGGGAAGGACGAGGGCTGGAGGACGCGACGTATTACAACGGCCGATACTACCTCTACTTCGGCGTCACCCCAGTCGTCGTGCTGATGCTGCCGTTTCACTGGTTGACCGGCCAATACTTGTCGGAACCGGCCGCCTGCTGGGTCTTCGCGCTCCTCGGTTTCGCCGCGGCCCTCACGCTCTTCCTGCGCGCCCAGCGGCGCTACGCTCCGGCCGCGTCGCGACTGCTGGTTCTCGGCGGCGGTTTGGCTTTGGGGTTCGCCACCATGGTGCCGGTGCTGCTGCGCCGGGCCAGCATGTGGGAGGTGCCGATCACCACGGGCAATGCGTTCTTCCTGCTCGCGTTGTGGGCGGTGTTCGAAGCCTGGCACTCGCCCCGCCGGAACCGCTGGCTGGCGCTGGCCAGCGTGGCGCTCGGCCTCGCAGTCGGAGCCCGTCACACGTACCTGCTCGCATTCATCCTGCCGGCCTATGCGCTCTGGTGCTGGCGACCGCAGGGTCCGGTGCAAGTTCTCGCGTGGCTGCGGGACCAAGCCTGGCGGCGCTCAATGCTGGCGATCGTGGTGCCCGCCGCGTTCATCGGCGCAGGGCTGGCGGCCTACAACTACGGCCGCTTCGGCGATCCATTCGAATTCGGCCGGACCTACCAGCTCTCGAGCGAGAACCTCTCCACCGGCCAGTCACTCGGGCTGGCCAACTTCTGGTATGGTGCCCGCATCTATCTGCTCGAGGCGCCGGGCTGGAGCCCCTTCTTTCCGTTTGTTACGGTGATCAGCCCGCCCGCGCCACCACCCGGCTATTACGGGATCGAGAACCCGTACGGCGTCCTGCCGACGCTGCCATTTGTGCTGCTCGGCCTCGGGTTGCTGACGCTGCGCCGGAATACCGAGGCGGCGCCGCTTCGGCAGTTTGCCACCGGCGCGATCCTCGCTGTGGCGGCCCTGGCGCTGATCCTGATGAGTTTCTTCGCCGCCACAAACCGGTACATGGTGTACTTCGTGCCGGGATTGATCGTGCTGGCGGCGCTCGGCTGGCTGCTCCTGAACACGCAGGCATGGTGCCGCGGGCTGGCGCGGTTCGCCGTGAACCTCGTGGCGACGGGACTGCTGCTCTACTCCGTCGCGGTGAATGTGCTCGTCAGCGTGCAACACAACAATCTGCTGCGGATCAACCATCCGCAGGTGTACGCCCCGCTGGCCCGGGCCGGCAATGAACTGGCCGCCCGGCTGGATGCGTACCTCGGAACCGAATACGGGCCGATCGAGCTTGATCTCAGTTTTCCCCCGGAGGCGACCGGCGGCGCGGAGGCACTGTTGGCCACGGGCACGTCGTTTCTGTCCGACTACCTGTACGTGATGTACACCCGCAACCACGTGCGCTTCGGTTTTGAACACACGAGTTATGGCGGGTTTACCAGCGCGCCGCTCCGCCTGCCGCGTGGCCAGCGCCACCTCGTCCGGATCGCGATGGGATCGTTGTATCCGCCACGTGGGCACCCGTATTTCGACACGTTGACCGACGATGACCGTGAACGTCGCCAGCGGCTGCTGCAGATCGTCGTCAACGGCCAGGTGGTGCTGGAGCGGATGACGGATTTTTACGACGCCACCGAGCGGATTCCGACCATCGGACGGTCGGGCCGGCGGCCGGGCTTTACCCAGCCGTTCTCCGGCAAGGTGCACGCCTGGCGGCGGGTGCCGGAAGCCGAATTGCGGCCGACCGGAGGTGCGACCCTCGCCGCGGACTCCGAACTCAAGCCTTCCGGGCCCACAGCCGCAGGGAGCTGAGCAGGAAATCCTCGAGTACCGCCGACTCGTTCAAGTTCACCCGGAGCAACCCGACCGCGTGCTCCAGCCGGTCGATCGCGGCGGTGAAGGCCCGACGGGCTGCTTCGTCGCCTGCCTCGATCTTGGGCAAAGCAAAGGCGCGCGTGGCGCCTTCCACTCCAGCGAACAGTCGCAGGCGCAGGCCGTTCGCGAGCCCGGTTTCGATCGCGACTTTCTCGTCGTCCTCGAGGTCACCTGGCAGCCGATCCTTTTGCTGCTTCCACGCGTCCTCGGTCGCCGCCGTCAGGATCGCATCAAAACGGGCCACCAAGCCGTACGCCGTGAAGATTGAATCCGCCGCCGCTTTCCGATCGCCCACCCCAGCGGTCAGCCGCCCGAGCCACGCCTGATAGTCCTCCAGCCAGGCCCGCCAGCCATCGGGCGTGAAGCCGACGTCGGCCGACGGAAACCGGAAGGTCAGGCAACGGCTGCGGATCGTCGGCAGGAGCGCGTAGGGGCGTGTCGTCAGCACCAGCAACGTCGTGTTTGCCGGCGGCTCCTCAAGGGTTTTCAGGAAAACATTGGCCGTGGCGACGTTCATCCGGTCGGCCTCATGCACGATGCCGACCTTGTGGTCACCGGCGGCCGGCGAGACCGCGAGTTTGCGGATGAATTCGCGCATCGTGCCGGGATCGCTGGCGTCCGAACCCGCTTTGATCTGCCGCATTTTTCCCGCCGGGCGCAGCGAGAAGCAATCGGGATGCGTCTCCGGCCGAAACTGCGGCACGACCTCTCCCGGGTGCAACAACCGGTCCGTGATCGCGTACGCCACCGCCTGCAGCGTTTCGATCTCGTCGCCGGTGATCAGCAGGCTGTGCGACAGCCGACGCCGCTCGATGGCGCGTTCGATGACCGCCACCGCCGGCGTGCCGACCAAGGCCTCAGGCCAACCGACCACGGCTGCCATGTCCGTCCTCCCTTGGCTGCTGGGGCTGCGCTTCGATCCGCGGCGCCATCAACCGATGCACTTCTTCACGGCCGCCCAGATCTTCTTCTCGATCGCAACTTCCTCGTCGGTGCCGTCGATGACGATGACGCGGTCGGGCAGGCTCTTCGCCAGCAGCAGGTAGCCCTGGCGGATCTTTTTGTAGAAATCGATGTTCTCGCGCTCCATCCGATCCGGCACATCTGTCGCACGTTGGCGGATACGCTTGAGGCTGACGCTGGGCGGCACGTCGAGCACGATGGTGAGGTTCGGCATGACATTACCGACCGCAAAATGGTTGATCATCGCCACGGGGTCCGCCGCCAGGTTGCGGCCGATCCCTTGGTAGACGGTCGACGAGTCCATGAAGCGGTCGCTCAGCACAATCGAGCCTTTCAGCAGGGCCGGCGCGATGATCTCCCGCACCAGTTGGGCGCGAGCGGCGGCAAAGAGGAGCAACTCCGTCTCGGCGCACATCTCGTCGCCGCGGGAGTTGTGCACGATGATGTTGCGGACCTGTTCACCGATCTCGGTGCCGCCGGGCTCGCGCACGCTGACCACATCGCGTTCGAGCTTCGCCAGTCGCTTGGCCAGCCGGGCGATCTGGGTGGATTTCCCGCTGCCTTCGGCGCCTTCAAACGAGATCAGTTTGCCCAAGGGTTTCTTTTTAAGAGGCATTGCTAGAACTGTTGTGGCCAACTCAGGCCCAATTGGCGAGGAAGGTTTGCAGTTCGCCCAGCGTCGGGCTCTGCGCGGTGCGAACGTAGTGGCCGCTTGTACACACACCCGTGACCAGGCAGGAAGACGGACTGAGGCCGAGCAACTGGCCGGTGACAAAGCCGGCGTTGAAGTGATCACCCGCGCCGGTGGTGATCAACGGGCGGGGCGAATACGGTCCCGGCACCCACCAGGTGCCCTCGGCGGTGGCGCACGTGGCGGATTCCTTCGGGTGGACCACCACGCAATTGAGCTCCAGCCGCTCCCGAATCCGGCGCGCCAGTTCCTCCAACGCGACCCGATCCTCGCCCACCGGCGCAAAATCCAGCGCCGTCGCGACCTGCTGCGCCTCCTTGAGATTGAGCCCGAGCGTGACCGGGCCGAAGCGCTCGAACCGGCCGATCACCGCCAGCGCCTGCAGAAGGTCCTCGCGGGAACGTTTCTCCGGATCCGCCAGGTCAAAAAAGAAGCGGCGCTCCCGCGCTGGCGCCTGCGGAAGAACCTCGGACAACAGGCGTTCGAAGATCGCCGTCATGTTGGGGATCATGGTCCAGTTGACCAGCGCCACCAGGTCCGCCGCGCCGATGAGACGAACGAGCCCCGGCAACCCCATCCGTTCAACGATCCGTTCGTAGCTGATCTCGTCGAGGCTCCGCATCTGCCCCAGCATCAACTTGCCGTCCTCGAACTCCACGGCGGTGGTGGCGGCCGGATCACAAATGGAAACGACCTCGGCCCGACGCGCCATCTCCTGGAACACCGGGTGAATCGCGCCGCGACCCAGCGCGCCGACGTACTTCAATTGCAAACCATGTGCCAGCAGCGCCGCCGCCATGATCGGGCCGTTGCCGCCCAGTTTGTCCAACCGTGGATAGAGCTCGATGTTCGTGCTCTTGCCGGAGGCCGCGACGATCCGTTGGCCGAACTCGGCAATCGTTGCGATCGGCGTAAACGCGTCCCCCTGGCCCGTCCGCAGGGCCACGGGCGTGACGATCGTGTCCACGAAGCCGTCGAGTCCGACCACGCCCAGCTTGGTGCCGGCGAGCTGGGCTCGGGATTGCAATTCCTCCAACGCGCGTTGCCTGAAGTCCATGGATCGAGTCGAAGGTGGAGCCAACGAACGGGGCCCGGCCCGGGCAAACAGAAACACCTCGGCTGACGCAACGTCGCCCGCGCCGCCGCATACTTTGGCCAAATTCCCGTTGAACGCCGGGCTCGGGCCGCCACGCTGGCCGCCAATCGTCCGTTACCCGCGATGCCGCCTTTTTTCGCCGCCCTCAATCTGATCGATATCTTCCTGACGTCCGACCTCGTCGGACAGCTCATCACGATCGGGCTCGCTGTTTTCAGCCTGATCGCCTGGACGATCATGATCGGCAAACATTTTGAGCTGCGAAAACTGCGGGAGCTCAACCTCGCCTTCGAGGCCCGCCTGCGCGAGGAGCGTACGCTGCTCGACCTGCCGGAGTCGTTTCGCAACCGCCGCGCCATCCCGTATGGCGACCTGTTTGCCGACGCCTGTGAAGCGTACTGGCGCGCCGCCTCGATCGGACAGGAAAAGGGGCAGGACACGTCGCGTTATCGCCTCGAGCACACGGAGAATGCGCTGCAGCGCGCGCTCGCCCGCCAGACGCTGCGCTACGAAGCGAGTATGGTCTTTTTGGCGACAATCGTTTCCGGCGCCCCGTTCATGGGCCTGCTCGGCACCGTGTGGGGTGTGATGGAGGCGTTCGCCGCCGTGTCGGTCCAGCAAACGGCCAGCATCCAGACCCTTGCGCCGGGTGTGGCCGCCGCGCTGTTGACCACCGTCGCCGGCCTCGTGGTCGCGATCCCGTCGGTGTTCGGCTACAATTTTCTGTTCGCCAGCACCAAACGGCTCATCACCGAAATCGAAAACTACGCCAGCTCGCTCGCGGACCGGATTGAGCTGGAATCCACCTGAGGCGCGCGACCATGGCCCGCAACTTTCGTCGCCACCGCCAGTCGGCTCCAATCTCGGAGCTGAACGTGACGAACCTGATCGACCTCGGCTTCACGCTGCTGATCATCTTCATGATCGCGACGCCGCTGATCCAGCAGGAGCAGACGATCCCGGTGAACCTGCCCTTCGAGTCGCCGAGCACGCAGCAGAAGCCCGATCCGGATACTCGGTTTCAAACGATCTCGATCGATCGCAACGGCCAGTACTATTTCGGCACGACACCGGTCAGTTTCGCCGACCTGAGCGTTGAACTGGCGGCACTGGCGGGCGATCCGAAGCCGCCGGTCATCCGTATCCGTGCGGACCTGACGCTGCAATGGCAGCGCGTCGTGGCGCTGATGGACGAGTTGAAGAAGCACAACCTGTCGAAGATCACCTTCGACACGCAGACCCAGGGATGACGATGCAGCGGCAGGAAACGGCGACGTGCACGCGTGCGCCGGCCGCTCTGGCCGCGCGGCGTCCGCGGCGGCGTGCCGTCGCGCCGCAC